>CAVXOV010000020.1:0-9237 GCA_963763345.1 uncultured Candidatus Saccharibacteria bacterium | reverse complement strand
GTTGTGTTGTATGATGAGTTGTGCCATGCTTCTATTATAGATGGTATTCGCCTGAGCTTTGCCAATGTTTATAAGTTCAGGCATAATGATGTGATGCACTTAGAAGAACTGCTTGCCAGGGCAAAAGGATACTGAAACAGTGTATGTGGTTACGGAATCTGTTTTCTCTATGGATGGAGATTGTGCTTTGCTGAAGGAGATTGCTGATTTATGTAAACAACATAAAGCTTATTTAATAATTGATGAAGCCCATGCAATAGGTGTATACGGAGAGCAAGGCAGGGGTTTGTGTAATGAATTAGGAATAGAAGAGGATTGCTTTGCCCGTATTTACACTTATGGTAAAGCGATGGGAGCGCATGGGGCTGCCGTTGTGGGGAAGTATGGTTTTATATGATTACTTAGTTAAACTTTGCCCGTTCGCTTATTTACACAACGGCTTTGCCTGCATCGAGTGTAGCTTTGGTAATGGCTTCCTACAAGTTGCTTCAAAGCACTAAACAAATACAAGTACTAAAAGAGAATATTAGTCTATTTAATGAACTTACCCTGCCTATTAAAGACAAGATAAACAGTACAAGCGCCATACATTGCTTTGTGATTAAAGGAAATGAAAACGTTATTCAGGCATCAAAAGAGCTTATTGCTAAAGGCTTTGATGTAAGAGCTATTAAGAGTCCGACAGTGAAAGAAGGAAGTGAGCGATTACGGATATGCCTTCATGCAACTAACACTAAGAATGAAATTACCAACCTGACAAAAGAGTTAAACGCTTTATTTAAAATACGTGTTCAGTAAGAAAGTATAGGATTGATGTAAATAAGCCACAGCTTCTTTCGATTTAAAAGTTCCTGTGGTAGCATGTTCATTATGTTCTACTTGTAAAGAAGGTTCGTACAGCAAATCCAAATTCAGTTTTAATGCCTGTTCGGCAATAAAGAGCTCTTCACCAAACAATACACAAGGGTAATTTATAGTGCCTCCTCTTTGAAAGAAGGTTTTATTAAATATCATGAATGAGCCATGTATGGCATAGGGTTTCATTGCTTCATAATGTTTATCAGTTCTACCCGACAACTTGTTTTTTAGTATATGATAAACAGTAAATAAGCTATATAAAGAATGAGCAGAAGAAACAAACTTAAAGAACTTCAATTTATCTTTTGCAATTCTGTTAATGATATATGGGTTCTGATTATGTTTAAAAAAAAGAATATATCGAAGGCCCTAAGATATCAAAGGTATTTTCAGCTAATTTGTTTTGTAATACATTAAAGAAATTCTCTGCTAATTTTATATCTGTGTTACACACAATTACTGCCTGAGGATAGTCTTTGTTTCTCTCTAAATACTTAGTTAATCCCAGGTTAGCTGCACCAAAATAACCCAGGTTACTTCCTGTTTTAACTAAAGTAATATTTGCATGCTTGCTTTCAATTTCATTTAATAAAGAAGTTCTGCTGCCATTATCCGTAATGACTACATCAATAAAATTGTTTTCAATAGGTTTTAGTTGTTTCTGAATAAACGAACATACTTCTTCCTCATTAAAGTAATTTACCAGCAGGAATAATATGTTTGGCTTGTTTGACAATGCTTAGGTCTCTGATGTTCCGGCGAGAATATTTGTACGGGTATCGCCTCTTAGTTTCCTCCTGATAAGAATAAATCTATGGAATAAATTTGTGAGTAGTTTGCTTCTTTTTGCCAGCCGGTAAAAGAACAGAACAAAGTTGTATATATAAATATCAAAGTTGTTTGAACGTTTAAAATCCCTAATAGCTAAATCAAAATTAATAAGTGGTTGGTTTTTATTTACTTCCTGTATTAATTTTATGTATACGTTTTGATTTAACTTAAAGTTCATCCGCAGCATAGAGAGATACTCGCCTTTACGATAGGAGCGGAAGATGATTTTCTTTTTAATCATGGGTATTCCACCTTGGATAAACTCCTCAATAACCAAAAAGGAAGGGTTCTGTGCAGCAATGTCATTTTTACTGGTAAACATGGCAGCTACTTTTCATCCTTGTTTTCTTAAGTAGGCACTTAAACCTATTTCATAGGTGTAAATTACTTTTTGATAATCGCTTATTAATCCGTTTTGCATAAAGTAATCACCGGTTTAATGGCATTTTTATTAATGACAATAAAATAAGATTGTAAGTGAAAGGCAACACTCTTTGAAGATACCAATCCGCAATACTCAAAATCATTATTATGTTTACCCATTTAAAAACATCGTCAAGAGGTTTAAATAAAATACAAGAGTCATTAATCAGACCTATTCTATCATAATCTAAAGAAGAACATTCCTTAAAAGCTTTATACCACATACCGAAATCGAAACCTTCATTGGATACAAATTTCAACTTGATGTTTTTTTTGCTTTAAATAAACAAGCTCTGCTTCCTTTTAGTTGTTTTTCATTGGTAAGAAAAACAATCTCTGAAAAATGCTTCTCTAATTCTTCCAGATAAAACTTAACGTAATAGGGAATATAATCCAGTGTAAAGTAGCTGCTATAAAAACAAATGGACTTCATATACTGCTCTCAAAATAGTTACTTAAGATTTCGTTCCACTTTTTGCTCCAGATACTTATGTCAAATTCTTTTGCACGTTCTCTCCCTTTTTTCAATATCATTTTTTATGAAACACCAATCCATATATTCTCATTTCATTGGCCATCTTCTTAGGGTTTTCTTTTTCCTCCACAATTTTACCAATATCATTTTGCAGAATTTCCTTTACTCCACCGCAATCCTGAGCTACAACAGGCAATCCAAGTAAAAGCGCTTCTAAAGTAACTAAAGAAAATGATTCCTTTTTTGATGTTAGTACAAAACCGTTAGCGCAATTAAAATAGTTAAGATAATCACTTCCCGGGTTTGTTATCCAGCTTATTTTACCCGATAAATTAAGGGAAGCTGCTTTTTGTTTACATGATATCTCAAAGGATTTAAGATTAGCGCCTCCAATCCAAATAAACATTACGTCGGGGTGAGTATGTATAATTTCATGGGCTACCTCAATAAATAAAAACGGATTTTTATTTTCATCTAATGTGCCACACATTACCCATACAAAACTATGTTCCGGGATATTTAACCTCTTTCTAAAACTAAAAAAAACTTCTTTATTGCTTGCAATGTTATGTGTATTTATGGCAGGATAGCAAACTTTAATCTGCTTAGTCCTACCATATTTATTTAAAACTTGCTCTGTGGCTTTTGAATTTGCAATAACTAATTCAGGATAATTAATAAGCCTTTCAATTTGCCTGGCAGGTAAGTCTTTAAATATTTGCTCTAATTCGTGTACATGCACAATAGTTTTTATATGCCTTCTTTTAGCATATTCAAGAAATTCACCAAGAATAATAGTATTGATATACCACACTGATTTTTTACATCTTGATAATGTAAATGGAGTTATGATTTCTTTTTCTAATTTATTTAGAATCCTTTGAAATAGATTTAATGGTGGCTTCTTATATAAAAAACTTGCCTTTACTGACGGTTTAATTTTATTTAGTAACTCTCCTTTATATTTGGAAATAAGTTTCGCAGAGAATTGATTGTCTATATTGTTGACTAAATTGAATAGCACAATCTCCGAACCCGTTCTCTTCATGGTGGGTGTAAAAAAGGTTATTTTTTTAGCTGCTTCAACGCTCATTACTCTTTTACTTTACCTTCTTTCTGATTTTTATTATGGATGCAACTATTTTAGTTGCAAAGGGTTTATTCACAAGCCATTTAGAAATAGTTTTATTGTGTACTTCCTTAAAATCATTTAGATAATCGATTTCCTTTTTACTCAAATATGTTTGGTGAATTAACCTTCTCTCTTCTTCTATTTTATTCAAATTATCAATCTTAGAGCTCATTCCATCTGTGTTGTATATAGAAATAGGAAAGGGAAGATGTTTTGTAGACACCTTTTTAACAACAATAGCATGAAAAAAGAAATCATAATCAGCAGCTATTTTATAAGACTCATTGTATAGACCAATTGATTCAAATAATTGTCTTTTAATAAAACTGGCAGGATGCCAAATATTATCTTTAAAAAGATGCTCGATGGTAATACTGTCCGGTAGTTTTTCCAGTTTTTTATTTTCTTTACCAAAATCAAAAATCAACTCTCCATACAAAATATCTTCTGTATTGTTCCCTGAAAACACTTTATCCAAAACATTGTTATCCACTAAAGTATCTCCACTATTTAAAAACAAACAATACGTTCCTTTAGCTTGTTGTATGCCCTTATTCATAGCATTGTAAATCCCTTTATCCTTTTCGGAAATCCAATACGTTATTTTTGTTGTTTGCTTTTCTATAATTTCTTTACTCCCATCATTACTTCCCCCATCAATAACAATATATTCATAATCTCTATAGGTTTGAGAAATCACACTTTTTATGGTCTTTTCAAGGCCATTAGCATTGTTGTGATTTATGGTGATGACAGATACCTTACTCATCTCTGCCAAAGCATAACAAAATCATTCATAAAGTAATTATTACCAATATCAAAGTCCTCTACCTTTTCTATTTTAAATCCCAGTTTAAAGTAGAAGTTTATTGACTTATAATTTTGCCTGTTTACAGTAAGTCGCATTGTTTCAGGATGGTAAAGTTCTTCGATCACCTTTTTAAAAACCAACGTACCCAGACCTTTATTTTGATTTTCCTGGAGGATATAAAACTTATGCAGCATATAATCCCTGTTATCTGATGAGCTGACAGAAATAAACCCACTTTCTTTTACATCATTCATAACTAGGTAAAAACGCTGCCCTTCGTCGCACTGTTTTTGCAAAGCAGTATGCGAATACATTTTATCCAGCATATAGGTTACCTGAGCTTCGCCTACAATGGGTATATAATGCTTGTTCCAAATACTGCGGGCAAGCTTTTCAATAACAGTAAAGTCTTTTTCGGTAGCGGGTTTCAGCGCAAGCATATAGCTAACAAATATACAGTTTAATATGTATTTTTGTAGAATGAGCGTAGATGCTTCCAACATTAATATACAGAATAGAAAAGCCACTTTTGATTATTCTTTTTCAGATAAGTTTGTGGCAGGTATGGTGCTTACAGGAACCGAAATTAAATCGATAAGAGAGGCTAAAGTTTCTTTGGCAGATAGTTATTGCTATTTAAAAAACGGAGAAGTATTTATCAGAAACCTGCATATTACCGAATACGAAAAGGGCTCTTTTTATAATCACGCTCCAATGCGCGAACGTAAGCTTTTGTTGAATAGGATTGAGATAAGCAAAATTGAACGTAAGCTGAAAGATCAGGGCATATCTATTATTCCACTTAGAATGTTCATAAGTAAAAATGGGTATGCCAAACTGGAGATTGGCATTGCCAAGGGAAAGAAAGCCTTCGATAAGCGCGAGGATATTAAGAAGAAGGATATAGAAAGAGAAACTGCCAGAAGATATTAATTACTAAATAAGCGATTTTTTACTTATTTTAACGTTGCTTTTTTTGGCATGATATTTGCTAGGGTGACAGGGTATGTTAAATTTGCAAAGCCTTAAATCATTAATAAAATGAAAAAAATTATTAGCAGTAACTTCTTTAAATTTATTCTATCGGCTGTTTTAGCGGCGGGAATTTATTTTATTACACCCCATTGTTTCAGCAAAACAACGCTAGCCATTGTATTGGGTATATTGCTCGTTTTGATAAACGCTTCGGGCTTTATAGGTAAGTTTGGTATAGTTACACACATTGCCCGTGTTTTAGTTGGGGGACTGTTTATCTTCTCCGGATTTATTAAATCAAATGATGCGGTTGGTTTCTCTTATAAATTGGAAGAGTACTTTGAAGTCTTTAAGGGAGATACCGGTTTAGCTCTCTTCGATTGGATGGCGCATATATCCTTACCGCTTGCTATCATCATATGCGTAAGCGAGGTTGCCTTAGGTTTTTTATTGCTTATTGGCTTTAAAAGAGAACTTACTTTATGGTTGCTCTTGGCACAAATTGTATTCTTTACCTTCCTTACTTTTTATTCGGCTTGCTATAATAAGGTTACTCATTGTGGTTGTTTTGGCGATGCCATTAAACTTACCCCTTGGGAGAGTTTTTGGAAAGACATTACGCTCCTCATCCTCATTACACTGCTTTTTTCGGGGAAGAATAATATCAATCCATTGTTCAATCCGCTAATAAGTAACAGTCTTACCATTATTGCCATTGTGGCTTCTATTTGGTTCCCTATACATTGTTATCGTCATTTACCTATGATTGATTTCCGTGCCTATGCTCCCGGTTTAAATATTTGTGAGGGTAGAAAACCGGGTCCTAATTACAAACCCGCAGTGTACGAATCGCACTTTATGTATAAGAATATTCAGAAAGGAGATACCGTTGAGTTTACCGATAAGAACTACCCTTGGGCAGATACCCTGCATTGGAAATTTCACCGTGCATTACCTTCTAAGGTTATCAGCCCCGAAGTAGATGCTGCAAAAATTCCTGACTTTACCATTAATGATTTGGATGGTAATAACGTTACAGATACCATCCTGCATAACAAAGATTACAACTTCTTTTTGGTTTGTTATGATTTAAGCAAGACCTCTCAGGATGCTGAACTTATGGCTAAGATAAACGACTTCTATACCCTTTGCGATAAAAATAAAATTAAGTTTATTGCTTTAACCTCATCAGGTGCCGAACAGATAGATGCCTTTAAACATAAATTTAATGCATTGTATGATTTTTATAACATGGATGGCATTGTGCTAAAAACCATGATACGTGCAAACCCTGGTTTAATTTTGATGCGCGATTGCAAAGTGGTTAAAAACTGGCATCATAACGACTGGCCTGTGTTTACCGATGTAAAGAATAACTTTATGAAGTAAAGGTTTGTTTAAGGGCAGCTATATTTCCCCTTTTCAAGGGGATGCTTTAACAAATACATTCTCTGTTCTGCTGACACCACTTGTAAGGTTGAATTTACCACAGCCTGATAAAAGTAGTAAAGTTTAGTGCATTTTAATTGTTATTGTGTTTAAGTGTAGGTCTATTAATATCGTCTGTGTCGTTAACCTTTTTCTTACGTTCTTTAAAATAAAATGCATAGCCAAGGTTGACATAAATATTATTGTGGCCACGTGCCGAATTTGAAATTTTAGGAAATTCTTGGTACGGATAAAGAGACTGATAGGTGTTAGTATAAACATCTGTTCCACCAACTATATAAGAAAAACCTCCTTCTAAAAAAACACGTCCTGGTCCTACTTTTAGAACGCCTCCTAAATTAATTACAGTACTTGGTCCAATAATTTTACGCTTAGTAGTTGCACTGCTTGCGGGGCTTAGATAAGGGTCTGAAAATGTTGTATAGCTGTAATTTTTAGAATAGTACCCAAAACCTAAGCCTGCATATAAGCCAGCTTTGCTGCCCCAGTTATTACCTAAAATAAAGTAATTGCAGGTCAAAGATATATCGGTCGTTACCTCTGGACTTATATGCCATCCCTTATTAACTTAGTGCTAATTATCAAATAGTTAAGTGCAGTAAAAACAATAATTTACCCCATCGGTCTCATACACATTGGTTAAGGATGTTATGTTTCAGCAGGGTTTTAAAGAACGATTTTACTGTTACAAAGGTAACTATTAAAAATCATTTTACATCAAAATAGATTAAATTAGTAACAAATCTAATTTAACTTAATCACCGATAAGTATTTCGCTAATCTCATCTTAACTAAAGAACTATTTAAACTTAGAAATGATGCTTAAATCAATTAACTACTATAATAACATTACAGAACAATTCCTAAAGGAAAGTAAAGAAAGTGATAAGAGATTCTCAAAAGCTGTAATAAATGAGAATATTTCATCGAAAATTAAATATGATATAGGTGGAAAAGTTGAAAAGGCAGAATTCGATATTTTTCTTTCACACAGTTATCTTGATAAGAAAACTATTTTTGGAATTTATAAAGACTTTGAGAAAATGGGCTATTCAACTTATGTAGATTGGATAATAGACCCTACTCTTGATAGGGAAAATATAACTAAAAGAACCGCCTTAGTTTTGAAAAAAAGAATGGAGCAATCTAAGTGTCTTTTATATGCTACATCTGATAGTATTACAGATTCTATATGGATGCCTTGGGAATTAGGATATATGGATGGAAAAAAGGAGGGTAAAGTAGCTATATTTCCATTATCGGCAGAAGATGAAGATGATGATATTGAATTACCAGAATATTTAGAGTTATACTATACTTGTACAAAAGAACCAACGGTGAAAACTAAAAAAGAGGTTTTGTGGATTAATGAGTCAAAGAAAGTATATGTAAAGTTTAAAGATTGGCTTAATGAAAACACAATGCCTTTTAAACACCCATAACTATATAGTTAAAGCAATCAAATTAATGATTTCGATATGACTTAGGTGTTTTCTATTTACAATTTATTGCCATCTGTCCCCCGACCGATTATTTATAAAACTTGGATATGAATTATCAGGGGTTACTTTATCTCTTCTTAAAAAAGCTGAATGAATTCTTGTTTTAATTACTTCGGGGTTAGTTGACCAATCATAAATTTCTGCAAAACCACACTTCAAATTGTCATATAAACGTGGGGGAATTATATAAGGGCTATATGTTTCCTTTAAATAAGAAGAGTGAGTTGGCAATATAATTCCTAATAATCCTGAACGAGAATTAAATTCAGTTTTTCTAATACTTGAGCTAATTTCCCAATCAACATGCTTCCTTTGCCAAGTATTTGTGCCTATTAAAACTATTGTAACCGTGGAATCCATCAAATACTCATCTCTGATTTTCTGTCGAACGGTTTCTGTGTTAATATTAATTGAAATATCATTTTCTTGTACAGAACGTGAACTTATTACTTCATAAGTATTATGAAATAATCGCTCAAATTCATCCTTATATTTAATATCTGCCGAATGAAAGCTAATAAATACATTGTGTTTATCTGACATAGTTTTTATTTTATATGTTTTTCATTGAATAACTCAATTGCCGATTTTAATTTTGATTGTTGTTCCAAAAAAGTATCCATACCAAATTCACCTTTCAGAAAGTCTTTTACTTTGTTTAATACTTCTTCAACTTTTTTCATTTGATTAAGTCCATAATATGCTTCTGCCAAGGATAATAAGACCCATTGCTTATCATCACGCTCATCCCAAATTTTACTTTTTATAATTTCCTCACAGA
>CAVXOV010000019.1:0-18526 GCA_963763345.1 uncultured Candidatus Saccharibacteria bacterium | reverse complement strand
AACAGCAGCCTGTATGTTGTAATTAAAAAACAAAGCAATTAGTGCATCCTGAAAGGAACGCTGCACTACCACATCATACGTTAAACTATCATGTGGGTTGATAAGCTCCTTGAATTTATTTTTAAGTACTTCCTCTTCCTTAAATGAAATATCTTCTACATACAAAACCTCAAAGTAGTTCTTCTTGGTTTCGTTCAGCTTTTCTTTTTTGCTGTCTGTTGCATAACCGCCCGTATAATTCTCGCTCTTCATCTCTGGATGAATACGGTAATTATCGCTAACAAGCAGAGCAACAATTTCTGCCACACGGTTACTCACAGCTTTCAACTCGCCTTTTTTAACCGCTTTAATAATTTGGTTTACCAAGGAATGTCCGGGAAAAGCAAAATACTGTTCTATGCTTAATAAATTATTAAGTACTTCATTCAGTTCTTCCAAGCGGGTATCAAAGGTTGGGCTTTGTTGAAAGCGGGTAATTTGACTGCTCTTTTCTTTCAGCTCATTCCATAAATCAATGCGCAGTTGATTTATGTTATAGTGTTTACTGTTCATACGTATTATTTTTTAGAGTGAAGAGCCAGTCTGTTTCCTTCCGAATCTATAAACAAAGCAAAGTATCCTGCGGTTTCGTTTAAATAAGTTTTCTCCATAATTACCCTGCCTCCTGCTTCGTTAACACGCCATAAAACATTATTTAAATCCTCACCACCGTTTAAATAAATTAACGGACCAATCTCGCTTGGCACACAACCGGGTCCGGTAACAATGGCGCCGCTAATGCCATTATCAGCCGGAAAGAAACCCATGGCAAAGCCGTTCAACTCAACACTGGTAATTTCTATACCGTATATATAATTATAAAAAGCAACCGAGCGGTAATGGTTATAAGCAGGTATCTCAAACCAGGTAACATAATTCTTTATAGCAGCCTGCTCTTTTAGTTTCTTTAAACTGGCTTCTTTTATTTTACTCTTTAAGTTTACTGTTGAACCCATAACCTCGGTATTGAATAAGGCTTAAATTTAGATAAAAATAAATAAGATAATAAGCGAAAGTTAACGAAGGATTTTAGAGAAATGGGCGTCTAAGCGTTAGAAATAATAGTTATTTCTTTAAAACACCCAGCTTGGTTAAATCATCTAAATACACACGTTTGCCTTGATACACGGCAGTTATGAAACCATCTGTTTGCCCTGCCTGACGAACTGTTTTTAAAAAATCTTCGGCGGCAGCAAACGTATTAAAATCTCCTCCTATAGTAATGCGGTATATACCATCTGCCAGTTCAAGTCTTTCAACTTTACCTAATGCCAGTAATTTAGGAGGTGCATCATAGTTTTGAGGATGTTCGTAGGCTGCAATTTGCACCCTAAAGTAAAGCCCTTCAGCAGTTTGTTCTTTTATAGGCTGCGTTGTTTTTTTAACTGTGCTATCCTTTGCAGGGGTACTTGCTACTATGGTTGTATCAGAAAGATCAACGTTAATAATTTCCTCCGTGTATCCTTGCAGGTCTTTTCCCTTCACATCAAACACTTTATCGGGATGACCTTTTAAAGAAAAAGCCAGTTTATAATCACTACCTTCTTTTAAGCTAACCAAATATTTCCCATCGGCAGAATTAGAAGCAGCCAAGCTAAAAATCTCCCCATCACTAGTGGTGCTTACAACTATATTCGCTTCTACGGGTTGTCTTTTTGAGGTAACAATACCTTTAACCACCAACAGAATAGGTTTGTAGTTTAGTATGCCGGGCGTTACCATATACATATCCTGCAAGCCTTGCCCTCCGGCCTTGCCTGATGAATAATAGCCACGCTCTCCACTGGCCGACAGCACATAATAACTATCCCTATCGGGTGTGTTGATGGGATAGCCCATGTTTTCGGGTTCGCTCCACGAAGTATCTTTCGGGTTATAAATGGTTTTAAAAATATCGTAGTTGCCCATACTCTTTTCACCGTTGCTGCTATATACTAAAAGCCTGCCATCGGGATGTATAAAAGGCGCATCCTCATCATACTTGGTATTTATTTTAGGCCCCATGTTTTTTACATTACCCCAACTACCATCAAGCATTTGGGTAGCCGTATATAAGTCTCTTCCGCCAAAGCCACCTTTTCGGTTGCTGGCAAAGTAAAGCGTCTTCCCATCGGCACTAATGCTGCAACTGCCTTCCCAGGTATCTCCCCGATTAATATCACCCGTTAAAGCCATCGGATAACCCCACTCATTACCCTGCAGGTAACTTACATAAAGGTCTCCTCCGTTGTTATTATCATCTCTGTATGTAAAAAGCATGTGCCCGTCGGGTGATATGGAAACAGCTGCATCATTTTCAGCCGTATTCACGTTAACCCCAATGTTTTTGCCCGGGCTCCATACTCCCTTTACTTTTTTGGTAATATAAACGTCCTCAAAATACCTTGCATACTCCACATCACCGTCCTGTTTTTTGCGCAAACCGCCTATAGAAGAATCTCCTGCATAGGTGTACACCATTGTTTCCTCATCGGCAGATAATACCGGAACATACTCTGATGCGGCCGTATTAGGCGGGTTACCCAAATTCTCAATCTTTGCCACAATAGGGTTGGCTATATAGGCTTTGGCATTGTTGCAATATATTTTCAGCAGGTCTACCTTCTCCTTCAACTCTTTAGCCATAGGTTTCTTAACGGCAGCAGCCTCCATTTGCGTAAGGGTGGTAAGGGCTTCATCCACTTTGTAATTCAGCAGCTGGGCTCTTGCCAAATTATATGGTGCTTCATCTAATTTTACTTTATTATCGTTTGCCTGTTGCAGCATATCAAGGGCTATGGCACTCAGATCGCTGCGCTCAAGGGCCGATACACCGGCGGCATATTGCAGGTAAACTTCTTTAGGGTGTTTTTTTTGTAAGTTTATAAAAATGGGGGCAGCCAAATCATACATATCGGCATCAAAATAATTTTGAGCCGTACGAAACGAGTCTTTATCTGCCTGAGGCCAGGTAAGTATAAACAGGTTTTGTGCACGCACATTTACCATCCATATACTAAGGCAACAAAGTATTACAAATTGCTTTTTCATGTTGGAAACAAATGTAGTAAAATACTCTTACGACAAATACTTTTTTGGGCGTTCCGGCAGATTACTGCCGTCGGGCTTTTGTAATCCCTAACGCGTTTTATAAACTATTAGATATAATTTTTGCAATGGATATTCTCCTCGTAAGCCGTAATCTTTAATTTCAAATTTTCTGCTTTTAGTATATATTATTGTGGTTGAGGTAGGTTGGTCACTTTCTTCAACCTTATATTCCCTTTTAAGTTTTATTAAATCTGTATGCTGTAAGATTTTTAAAATGCTCTTCATTTCATCTTTATTCAAATAATAAATAGAGCCTTTATATTTGGGGTTATAGAATGTTTTTTTGCATTTACTTGTATTCTTTATAAAATCTATATCTGCATCAATTGATGGGAAATCGTCACTTTCAACACCAAGTGCACTTAATTTCATTTCAATTTTTATAATTGAATCTATTTGCCCCCACGCAGTATTGTGCGCCAAGCTCACTAACAAACCAAACAATAAAAGTAACAGGGTGCGTTTCATTTGCCTAAACTATTGTGTTTTTTCTTCCCTTTAATGCTATAAATAATAAATAAGATGCTCCAAATTATAGCCCATGAAATAAGAAGGACAGGTATCATAGCATAAAATCTGGCATTGGAATTATGGTCGGTATACAAATATGGGAATAAAATAAAGGAGGAAATTAAACAACAGTTAAATCATTAGGCTTAAAAGTAACTACCACAAAATACGTTAGGTACTGTGCAGTGGAAATACTTCTCTTAACCAAGAGGGCTTTTTGTTTTATATTTGAAGGCTTAAAATAATTAATATGTCAAACAATAGCGTAACACTACACAGGGTTATTAAAGCAACTCCCGAAAAGATTTATCGTGCCTTTACTGAAAATAATGCACTTGCATTTTGGCTTCCGCCTTATGGATATTTAGGTGTTGTTCATAATATGGATGTGAAAATTGGCGGGAGTTACAAAATGACTTTTATCAATTTTACTACAGGCCATGGCCACTCTTTTGGCGGAAAATATCTGGAAATCAAACCAAATGAATTCTTAAAGTATACCAACATATTTGATGACCCAAACTTGTCAGAAGATATGACTGCTTCAATTTGGCTGAAGAAAGTTTCTTGCGGTACGGAACTTAAAATCATTCAAGAAGGTATTCCTTCAGTTATACCAACAGAAATGTGTTATTTGGGATGGCAGGATTCATTAGAAAAATTGATAAAACTAGTTGAACCTGAAATTCCGGATGCGTCAATTCCCGTAAGTAAGGACTAACTTTTCTGTTTTCATAACTACACGCGTTAGGTAGCTCAGCTTCTTTTTATTGTTTTTTTCGGTATTGCTGAACGCTAAAAAAGCGTTTGCAGTGTAAAGCTCAGGATGACAAAAGAAAACACTACTTGCCGAAGGCTTTTAGAGAAATGGGCGTCTAATAGCTTTATGAGGAAGAATAGTAAATTTAAGTTTTGATAATAAACGATTAAATTTAGCACCTGATTATAAGCTAAGCTATTGAAAACCCTACTTGATAAAGCAAAAACAAACTACTGGCTGCAATGTATATTGAACAGCTATAGCCTGATGTTTTTTTCGCTGGATAATGTTTTTGCCCTGTTGATTTTGGTGGTAACTTTCTTTTCTCCTTTTGTGGGTTTGTGTGGGTTTGTAGCCATTGTAGCTATTAATGCCATTGCCTACTTGATAGGTTTTAACCGCGATGAAATACATAAAGGTCTCTTTGGCTTTAACGCCCTGTTTTTGGGTATGGCATTGGGTTATGAGTTTTCTTTTAACTCAAGCTTTGTGGTTTTATTTATATCTGCCATTTTACTATTGCTGCTTATAACGGTTTGGTTAAAGGGTTTGCTGGCTATATACAACCTGCCTTTTTTATCGTTTCCGTTTATTATTGCCTATTGGCTGGTGTCGTTGGCATCGTCTAATTTCACTAACATACATTTAGATGAATCGCATATATACACCATCAACGAGGCTGCACGAAACCAATCGTCGGTACTCTATCAATACATTCATGCTTTAGATGATATAGCTATATCTCCTTTTGTACTTACTTTTTTTAAAACCCTTGCAGGTACTTTCTTTCAAACCTCTGTGTTAGGAGGTATGATGATTGCCTTTGGCTTGCTTTGGTTTTCGCGCATTGCATTTTCATTAAGTGTAATGGGTTTTGCTTTTGCTTATTTTTTTTATTCCATTTTTGGTGCCGATGTAAACGACCTTAACTATAACCTGTTGGGAGCTAATTTTATTTTTCTGGCAATTGCCATCGGTTGTTTCTTTATTATTCCCAACACACACAGCTATGTTACGGTGCTTATACTTACCCCTGTGTTGTTATTGGTTTCCTTAGCATTGGGCAAAATACTGTATGTGTTTCAGCTAAGGGCTTATTCGCTTTCGTTCAGTGTGGTGTGTACTGCTTTTTTGTTTGCATTAAACCAACGTTTGTTTACTAAGTATTTGCAGGTGGTTACCACACAATACTTCTCTGCCGAGAAAACAATTTATAAATACTTGAACTCTTTGCAACGATTTAAGAACGAGCACCTGTATAAGATAGCGCTTCCTTTTTGGGGCGAGTGGCATGTGAGTCAGGGTTATGACGGAAAGATAACGCACTTAGGCGATTGGAGTAAAGCGTTGGATTTTGTTATTGTAGATTCTAAAGGAAATACGTATCGCGAACCCACTACTTACAGAGAAGGTTTCTCGCGCGAGAATTTTTATTGCTATAACAAAGAAATTGCAGCACCTTATGACGGCTATGTGTATGATATTATAAATACGGTTGAAGATAATGATGTGGGTGATGTAGATACCGAACGGAACTGGGGTAACACTATTATTCTGAATCATCTCAATGGCTTGTTCTCGCAGATTAGTCATATTAAAAAAGATTCCTTTGGTGTTTTCATAGGGCAATATGTAACTAAAGGTACGTATCTGGCAACCTGCGGCAATTCTGGTCGTTCGCCCGAACCGCATATACATTTTCAACTGCAAACTATACCAACTGTTGGTGCAAAAACATTGGCTTATCCCATCTCTTATTTTATTGAACGCAAGGGAACCGAAAAAGAATTAAAAATTTCTGAAGTGCCCACCGAGGGTTCTTTCATCAGCAATGTGCAGATAAATGAATTGCTGGCAATAGCCTTTTCGTTATTACCCGGTCAAAAACTTTCTTTTCAAAAAGAAAACAGTAATACCATCATTAATTGGGAAGTTTTTACCGATGCTTTTAACAGAACGTATATCTATTGCGAGGCAAGTAAATCATACGCTTACTTTGTGAACGATGGGGTGATGCTTTACTTCACTGATTTTGAAGGAGACCACTCATCTTTGTTATTTAATTTCTATCTGGCTGCATATCGACAATTGCTTGGTTACTATGAAAACATTAAGATAAAAGATAATGTGCCTTTAATTCATTTTAATAATAAAATGATTCAATTCTTTCAGGATTTTATGGCTCCCTTTTATTTGTTTACCAAAGCAAACCATACATCTACCTTTACGTTTGCCGATAATTTGTATGCCCCTCAGAAGCTAATCATCAACACAGAGATTGAAACAAAACTGATTAATTATACATTTAAAAAAGTTAATTTCGAGCTCGAATTAAAAGAGCATAAAATACATCGTTTTACCATTCATTATAAAAACAACAGCGAAAGTTATTTGCGTATATCTTAAATCAAACATCTAAAAATAAATAATATGAAATCAGTAAAAAAAGTCCTTTTAGTTTTAGCAACGGTTACTTCTTTTAGTGCATTTACACAAACCAAAACATTGGCAGCCGCTTTTAGTCAGTCTTATGACTATGAAGCCATCGCTAAATACGATGCAGCTATTACCGCTATTAATGATGTGTACAATGCTTCGTCTTATGAATCTAATCTCAGACTTGGGTGGTTAAATTATTTAGCCGGCAAGCACAAAGAATCTGTTTCTTTTTATCAGAAAGCAATTGCTTTAATGCCTGCTGCCACCGAGCCTAAATGGGCTATTATTAACCCTTATACCAAATTAGAAAACTGGACTGAGATTGAAAAAACATACCTGGCTATTTTGAAGTTAGATGCGAAAAACGTTACTGCTAACTATAGCTTAGGTTTAATTTATTATTACCGTAAAGATTATTTCAGTGCTAAAAAATACTTTGATGTTTCTTTAAACTTATCTCCGTTTAATTATAATTATATGCTGATGAGTGCATGGGCAAATCATTTTCTAGGCAATAAAAATGAAGCTTCTGTTTTGTTTAATAAAGTATTGCTTTATAGTCCTAATGATAAATCAGCTTTAGAGGGTTTGAGCCTGATTAAGTAAATTAAAGCTCCTCATTTATTTATGAAGAACAAATTATTTAATAAGGGTTTTATAATACTTGCTACCCTTTTAAATTTGTTTTGTTCGAATGCAAAAAGTCAGGATACCCTTACCGGAGGACTTGTAGAACAAAAATCACTTCAGCTTTATCAGGATAAAAACTGGAAGGAACTTATCAAGTTTGGCAACTCTGCTCTGAAACAAAATATTGATTATTTCTATCTGCAAATGCGTGTAGGCATTGCTTATTTCGAGCAAAAGAATTATTGCTTGGCAGAGGTTCACTTTAGAAAAGCTTTAGGCTTTAGTTCTAATGATGAGCTTGCATTGGAATATCTTTACTACTGTTACTTATATACAGGCAGAACTGATGATGCAAGGCTGTGGAGTAAAAAATTCAGTAAAGAGCTTGCTGCTAAAACAGGCACTGATAAAAAATCGTTTATTGATTTTATAACCTTTGAAGGCGGAACTAAAATTACCGATAGCGTTTATTACCATCATACCATTACTCTTGCTAACAAAACTACTTTTAAAGATACGAGCTACTTTAAACCTGCTGTTTATTTTCAGATTGGTTTAAACCATACGATAAAAAACAGAGTGTCTTTTTTTCATGCCTTTACTTATTTCAATCAAAAAAACTTTGTAGGCACATTAACTCAAATACAATACTATTTAAAGGGTTCTATTCCTATTAAAAATGGTTGGTCAATCTCTCCTTCTTTTCATTATGTAAATATTAATTTTTCTTCTGAGCAGACTACTACGGATACTTTGTGGCCACCCGGTGTGCTGCATCGTCCGCCGCCACCAGGTTTTCCACCACTAAGAACAACTACAACAGAAACAACCACTACATCCAACTCAAGTTATTATGTGGGTTCTATAGCCATCCAAAAAATCATCAAAAAATTTACTCTCTCTATCGGATCAACCATTACCAATCTGTCGAACAAACGAGATACCCTTGAATTTATTCATTTCGGGGCAATCTATTACTCTCCATTTGGCAACAGTAAATTGGTTTTGGGTTGCACAGGGTATTTGCATACTATTGATTATTATAAAACAACTTACCAAGCGGTATTGCCATTTGTGTATGTTCAGCCTTTAAAACGTTTTTCACTAAAGGCAAGCTATCTTTATAATAAAGGAAATAACATTATAGAAGATAACGGTTACTTTGTAAACAACTCACCCGATTTAACCAAATCAAGATGGGCTGTGTTAGCTAATTTTTATACCAGTAAAAAAGTATCTTTATACGCAACTTATCAGCTAGAGAATAAACTCGAACATCAGCAACTATATAACTACCGTTATAATATTATTGTAGCAGGTATTAAAATAATTCCTTAGTAAAATATTTTCTGTTTTAAATAACTACTAATTCCTTATCTGATTAGGTTTACTTGTCCTGCCATGTTGTGCAATTTGTTTTTGGGATCATCGATATATTGTAGTTTATAAACATAAACATCTTCCTGACATTTCCCTCCGTGGTAAGTTCCGTCCCAACCTTGGTCTATAGTATTTGTTTGGTAGATGAGCAATCCCCAGCGATCGTATATAAAAAACTTTAAGTCATGAATATGATTACACACAGCCTTAAAAACGTCGTTTAATCCATCATCATTGGGCGTAAACGTATTGGGTATGTATAAAGTGGCTTCTATTTCTACTTGCACAGTAGCCGTTGTAGTTGCCGAGCAATTGTAGTTATTAGTAGCGGTAATAGTATATATAATATCACTTGCCGGAGTAGATATAGTTGTATTGCAATTAGTACAGCTAAGATAATTTTCGGGAGACCAAATACAACTATCAGTTGATGTGGCATGGAGGGTAACATTTTCCCCTTCCAGCACTAAAGAATATTTTGGTTGAACACTTAATACCGGAACAGGGTGTACAAAGATAGTAAGGGTATTGGTGTTTATACAAGGGCCATTGGCTATGGATGCTGTATAGGTTGTTGTTGTTGTTGGATGAGCAATAGGATTATAAATAGTAGCGTTATTTAAACCAAAAGGAGGGCTCCATAAATAAACGTAATTACTGCCTTGCGTTAGTTGCAGTTGCACACTTTGCCCATCACATATAGTAGCATCCTGTAGTTGAATGGCAACCGGAGAGTCTTCAGATACTTTAATGCTATCCATACCTTTGCAACCATAGTTATCTACGGTATTTACAAAATAAGTTCCTGCATGAGTTACTTCTATACTGGCAGTAGTTTGCCCGGTGTTCCAATTATAAGCTGCATAGGCACTTGTAGTATATAATTTAAGGCTATCGCCAGTACATACAATAGAAGCAATACTCTCAATGTATGTATGATTAACCATAACAGATACCGTACTTGTTTTACTACTTATACAAATTCCGTTAGAACTTGACACAATATATTGAGTAGAAATTGCCGGAGACACCACCGTAGAAGCACCGGTATCTAAAGTACTCCATGTATAAGATGATGAGCCCATAGCCGTTAAGGTAGCTGTATTCCCCACACATATCGTGGCATTACTAACACTTATTACAGGGCCCAGGTTAACACTAATACTTGCCGTAGCAGTATTTACACAAGAATGAATATCTGTACCTGTAACCGTATAATTGGTAGCCACCGTAGGTGATAAAACAACTGATACTCCGGTATTGCCGGTACTCCACAAATAAGTGGATGCCCCACCAGCAGTTAGTATAGCATTAGTGCCCAAGCATATTGTATTGCTAGTTGCCGTAACAATGGGTAATGGGTTTACGACTATACTAGTGGTAGCTGTTTTTACACAACTATTAGCATTAGTAGCTGTTACTGTATAATGAGTAGTCACTACTGGAGATTGAACAATGGATGAGGTGGTATCATTTGTACTCCAAGTATAAGTATATGCACCATTGGCAGTTAATGTAGTAGTAGTGCCAATACATAAGGAAGGATGATTTACTGTTATTACAGGCAAAGGGTTAACCGTTACTATTGATGTAGCAATGTTCTTGCAATTATTAGTATCTGTTCCTGTTACCGTATAATGAGTTGTTGTTAGTGGATGCATTGTTATGGATGTTGTTGTGGCAGAAGTACTCCAAGTATATGTAGATGCACCATTGGCAGTTATAGTAGTTGTATCTCCCACACATATAGTTGAGCTACTTGCGCTTACTATTGGCAAAGGAGCTACAGTAATGCTTGTTGTAGCAGTACTTACACAAGAATGAATATCGGTTCCTGTAACAGTATATTGGGTAGCAACCGTAGGGGATTGAATAGAAGATACCGTTACATTATTTGCACTCCATGTATAAGTAGAAGCTCCTGTAGCAGTTAAGGTGGTTGTAGTGCCGGCACAGACGGTAGGATTGTTTACGGTAATAGTAGGAAGTGGCCATACTTTTATAACAGCCAGAATAGTATCGGTAGAATAACAACCTGTAGTATTTGTTGCCGCCAGTTGAACGGAATATGTTCCGGCAACAGTATAGATGTGAGAAGGATTAACCGTAGTATCTGTAGTCCCGTCTCCAAAAGACCAATGGTATTGTGTGGCGTTTTGGCTTTGATTGGTAAAAGAAACGGGAAACGGTGCACAGCCCTGACCTGTAGTGGGCGTAATACTTAATACCGCCTGAGCCTGTATTAAATTAAAACTAAATTTTACCAGTGCATTATTACAATTATATGATTGATCTGTTGTTGACCATGCATTGGGTGTGGTAGGCATATCCTGGTTTACTTGATAACCATTGGCAGGATTTACTGCACAGCCTTCGCATATTGCCTGATAAATAACCCCCGATTTATCAAACCTGCTTGTGCCCCCATCTACATGCTCTTCGCTACCTGCATCTCCGCCAAAATAAGTAGCATACCATAAAGCTGTTGCATTTGGCTTAAGTACCATAAAGTAAAAATCCATCCCATCTGTATGAGGTTGAAAAGCATTAGCGGTTACGGGTAGCCCATTGGTGGTACTTGAAGGTTGATTGTAATAGTGTGTAACGCCAGTAACCGGATCTACCCAAGAAGCTAAGATACCACCCCACCCTGATATATAAATATTGCCGCAGGTATCTACTAAAAATGCTGAAGGGGCTATATCGGGGGCGCCTTGTCCTGTCCCAAAAACAGTAGAGAATATGGTAGTTGATAAAGTTGAATTAAACTCATGTATAAACTGTCCGCTGTTTGGATTTGAATACACACCTGCTGTTACGGGGTAGCTGCCACTTGTTTGCCCATATATATATACATTATTTGAAACATCTAATTGCACAAAATAAGATTGGTCGTAACTTGAAGTTCCTATATATGTAGATTGAAGCAGGCTATTCCCATTAGAAGATAAATGTGCAAGAAAGCCGTCAATATTCCCTCCGTACGTGCTGTGTAAAGCTCCTGTTGTTGTAGGAAGATCCGGGCTTTCTGTACCACCCGTAAAATAAACAGTATTATTATTATCAATGGCTAAGTTATAGGCGGCGTCATTAGCGCTGCCACCAAAATAGGTACTCCAAGTAAGGGCAGAAAGAGTTGCATCTAATTTAAATACACAACCATCCTGCAAACCCGCATTGGCTGGTTGCACGCAACCGGCAGTAACCGGAAAATCTATTGATTTGGTGCAAGTGGCTATATATACATTGTTGTTGGCATCCAATATAATATCTCCCCTTCCGTCATCGGCATAATTAAATTTTAAAGACCCACGGGTTGTTTCGCACCCTGAAAAATTTACGCCATCATCATTGCTTCCTCCAACAAATGTTGAAGCTATTAACGCAGTTCCTGTAGCGTTAAATTTGGTAATAATAATATCTGCACCGCCATTTAAGCTAACATCATAAGCACCTGTCGTAACTGGAAAATCTGTGGAGTAGGAGCGCCCGTATATAAGCAGATTGTTATTATTATCTACTATAATGCTTGCAGGTTGCTCGTTATTGCTACCCCCTAAATAGGTTGAAAACAACAAATTTGTTCCGGTAGAATTAAACTTAGAGGTAACAATATCAAAGCCCATATAATTGTATGTACTATCTGTAATACCGCCGGAAAATGTTGCCTGAAAAGCACCGGTTGAGGTAGGATATCCGATACCAAAACAAATGCCTGCAGTATATCCATTTCCTTGATTATCATAACTGGCGCTCATGCCCCAGTTATCAGCTGTAGAGCCTGTAAAGGTTGCAAAAACCAATGTTGGGTCTATAACAAGGGGCTTGCTATGATTGTAGTTTCCGGTAATTTCAATACTAACAATATCTTCTTTTAATGTGTATTTGCAATTTACTTTGGTGTGTTCTCCATTTTCTTCCTGATAGGCATAAGGAGGGTTTTGAACTATTTCTCCAACACTGGTACCTATTATTAATTTTCCGTCTCGTATAGTCAGCTTATCCTGTCCGCTAAATTTCATTTTGATGATGGAAGCATCTACTGTCGGACTTACTATAAAATCATAACGAGGATTATTATTGCTGCTAAAAGCCTTTAAGGAAATACCATTATACAAGTCGCTATACATAACCCCTTCACTAATGGGCACTTTGCTTGCCCATGTTTTAGCATCATTACCCAAATAGTAGTTGTGGTAAAAAGGTTTATTATTTAACTGCCCTGTAGTGACACTTGCCGAACTTCCTACAAACTCCATACGCACGGTATGAAAATTTAGGGTTACATCCTCCCCCATTATCTTGCTTGGTTCTTGCCGATTGATTGTTTAGTTGATGCGGATGTAATTCCCTAAGCCCATCCTGCGGATAGAAAAGATACGTAAAAGCATTCTTTTCTAAAAACAAACGCCCACCCCTGAAATCAGTCTGGTATAATACCTTACTGTTCCATTGCCCCTTGTTTTTAATATAATTCAGATAAGAAGGTACATCATCAGTTGCACTCAAAGTTAAAACCGAGCAAACAAATAACACAAAAAGTATAGAATACTTTTTTTTCATTATAGAACCCAATTAAATTCTATAAGTAAAAATAGTAATTTTTTCGAGAAGGCAATGTAAAGTTTAGGGTAAATCTAAAAACTAAACATTTTAGCGTGTTGTGTCATTGTGCTTAAATTCCAACATTAAGCCTATGTAAACAAAAGCCCACTTTGATGTTTTAGAGGCCATGCAGGTGGTTTGCCAACTACTTAAAGCTTAGCAAGCTTTCTCTAAAACAAAATGGCATCCTTAGAAGGATGCCATTTTTTATTTGAGCTTGTGCAAACTACTTGGTTTGCCCTTGTTTAAGTTTTAGCGCTTCTTCATCTTGCTTATTTACAAGAATGACAACTGTTCTTTGAGCATAAATTGGCATAAGAATAGATAAAATACCATCTACAATGCTAAACTTTGTTTTTATTTCATACCCCATACCTGCAGGCGGCGTTTTTGGTTGGGCATTATTTAATCGTACCAAACCAAACAAGGTATAACGTTGTTTAACTTTAGAATAGGTTCTGTCTTGCAAGTTTGCTCCAACCGGACCATAACCAACCGTAGTACGGTTTACAAAACAAGATGAAAGCAAGAATGTTGACAACAATACAATAGAGATTATTTTTACCATGATTTAAGTTTTTATTTTTTATAATTATTAATTGAAGCAAAAATACATCTTTAATTTAAAGATGCTAATTCAATGGTGAAAAATAGTAGTTTTAAAACGTACCTTTATGGGATTATGTTTCTTAACAAGAATATACTTTTCTTAGCCTTTGTTTTGCTTGTTACATCAGGCTTTTCTCAAAAAACAAGTCCTTATCTAGATAGTTTACTACGTGTGGGTTTACCCCATCATGACAAGCTTTTAAAGAGTCCTAAAAAATATAAACTTCAAATTATTTATACCCGCATTACAAGAGATAAAGACAATAACCCAACCTTTAAAAACTATTATTGGAATGTAGATAGCAATAAATTCTTTTACCCGGCAAGCCTTGTTAAGTTGCCTGTTTCTATTATGGCATTAGAAAAACTAAATACGCTTAAAGAAAATCATATAGATAAAAACACTACGATGATAACCGATAGTGTATTTGTTTGTGGCAAGAAAGTATTTAAAGATACTACTGCCGAGAATCGCTTGCCCAGTATAGCACATTACATTAAAAAAATGTTTTTGGTAAGCGATAATTATGCCTTTGCACGCACCTACGAGTTTTTAAGCTGCGATTATATCCATCAAACATTAGAGAAATGGAAGTTCCCTAACATGAGGATTGTTAATCGGTTGGATGGTTCCTGCAAAGCAGATACCGCTAAAATAACTTCACCCGTTTATTTTTTATCTGATAAAGGCGATACTTTATATAAGCAGCCTTTAACTTTTTATACCTATAACAAAGAACATCCGCTTAAATATCCTAAAGCCGGAAAGGCACACAATAATGAATTAGGTAAACGTGTGTATGGTCCTAAAGATTTCAGTACGCATAATTTTATGAGTTTATCTAATTGTCATGAGATTTTAAGGCGTTTGGTTTTTTATAATTACATGGATAAAGAGCATCAATATAATATCACAAATGATGATTGGCAGTTTCTATTAAAACACTTGGGTATGTATCCGCGCGAGTGTCTTTACCCGTCATACAACACCAAAGAGTACTATGACTCCTTTAAGAAATTTATTTACTATGGTAGTTGTGTGCCAACGGTGCCAAGTGATAGCGTGCGTGTATTTAATATAGTAGGCAGGGCTTATGGTTTTTTAAGCGATTGCGCTTATGTAGCTGATGTGAAAAGCAATGTAGAGTATATGCTTTCGGTAACCATGTATTTGAATGAACGTGATATAATAGGTACAGGTAAATACGAGTACGATAAATTAGGTATGCCCTTTTTAAAAGACTTAGGTAATTTAATCTACAACGTAGAGAAAGACAGAAAGGTAAAATACAAACCCGATTTGCAGGAGTTTGATTTGTTTAAGAACTAAGCTTCTACTTTCTTAGTAGTACGCTTACGCTCGTTCTCATCTAATATGATTTTACGAAGACGTAATGATGTTGGCGTAATCTCCACATACTCATCAGCGGCAATGTACTCCATACATTCTTCTAAAGAGAATTTGGTAGCCGGAATGATACGCATTTTCTCATCCGTACCCGATGCACGCATATTGGTTAGTTTCTTCTCTCCGCAAACGTTTACCACTAAATCATCCGGACGAATATGCTCTCCGATAATCATTCCGGGATAAACTTCTTCACCAGCATTGATAAAGAATTTACCACGGTCTTGTAACTTATCAATACTGTAAGCAACTGAAGTGCCTTTATCTTTAGAAATTAAAACCCCTGCAATACGTTGTGTGATGGGGCCTTTCCAAGGCTCGTAAGCTTTAAAACGATGTGCCATAATAGCTTCTCCGGCAGTAGCGGTAAGAATGTTATTACGCAAACCAATAATACCGCAGAAGGAATTTCAAACTCCATGTGAATTAAATCTCCTTTAGGTTGCATTACCAGCATATCTCCTTTACGCTGAGAAACCAAATCAATTACACGACTGGATGTTTCCTTCAGGTGTATCAATAGTTAAAACTTCAACCGGCTCATGTTTTCTACCATCAATTTCTTTAATAATAACCTGTGGCTGACCAACCTGCAATTCATACCCCTCACGACGCATGGTTTCAATCAATACCGATAAGTGAAGAATACCACGACCAAACACTATATACGAATCGGGCGAAGTATGTCTCTTCTACACGAAGTGCTAAATTCTTTTCAAGTTCTTTAAATAACCTGTCGCGTAAATGACGGAGAGAGGTTACAAACTTACCGTCTTTACCATAGAATGGAGATGTGTTGATGGTAAACAGCATGCTCATGGTAGGTTCATCAACCAATAAATTTACTTTTTTCTTAACTAAATTACCAGAAGTTTCTTTAACATGTAAAACTGCTAATGTGACTGCAATTTCACTTCCCAATTGGCAACAGTTAGTTTTTAATTCCTACCCAAGAAGTGTTTAAATGTGGCTTATTTAGCCTCTTGAATTAAGATTCATTGTTGATCGTGATTTAAATAATTGGTAGAAATTGCTAATTGGATTCATTAATGGGTGTTAAAACAAGTGACGATTATGCCAAGTGCTATTAGAAAAATTACAAACTGGAACTTAAGTGGATTAGTATCTGATGCTCAATTGGTAATGCTTACAAACGATCTGTACCAAATATTGTATTTTATTTTAGTGATGTTTTTCCAGTTTTCTTGAGTGGATTAGAATTAACTAATGATACTCAAAACCCTGTCCCATTGAAGCTACTTCCGTTTCATTCATACTATTACGATTTTAAAACAATAAATGAAACTGTTGAATTTTTAAAGCCTCCAAAGAGCAGAAATTAAAGACACTAATTTAATTAAAGTGACATTTTATGACATTTAATGAATTGCAAGATGATGTAAATAAAGAACTTAAAATCTCCGGGGATCAATTAACTTTAGAAGCTATCAGAACCCCCGATATTTTTAATAAATTTAATAAAATGCTCTTTTTCGAGAAAAAGGTTTTTAAAACAACTGGAACAATAGTGGGATATTTTATATCTGAAACAATGGGAATATTATCGCAAAAAGGTCCGGAAGTTTACGAAAAGAAACCATTATTAAAGAAAATAATGGATACTGATGTTAAACTTTATTTGTTGTGTAAGAATTACAAAAACACCGGACACAAATAGAAGCAAAAGAAGAAATAGTGGTTTTCTCAAGCGAACTATGGGATAATATTGCGGCCCGTTAGCGGTTAATTAAGTGTGCTAATGATAGCAACAATTATCTAGCTGGTTTGAGATAAAACTATAGCCTCTGGTTATATAAATAACCTAGAGGAGCTATAATGATACAAACCGCGCATTACAATATCTGCATACCCAAAAGTTGCACTCACGATCAAGTTTTTGCATGGAAAGATGATTGTGGAAATTTATATGATTTATCCTCTTTTACCGCGCAAATGCAAATTCGTGTTACTGTAAATGTCCCCAGTTTCTCCCATTGTTACCCTCACTACAGGTAATGGTGGAATTATATTAACAGGAACTTACCAAATATTTCTTTATATATAAGTGCTACAGAGACCGCAGCAATAACAATTTCTGATGGATATTATGATCTTGAAATTACCACTAATGATAATACTGTTATTAGATTATTAGAAGGTAAAGTAAAATTTAGACTCTGAGTAACAAGAGCATGATAGAAACTGAATTAAATAATAATATAATTCAAATTGTTAAACCTACTCTTATTAACTTGGTAAAACTGAATTAAATAATAATATAATTCAAATTGTTAAACCTACTCTTATTAACTTGGGAAGTTCCATTAGCAGGACCCCAAGGATCTTTAGCAGCTCAACTGGACCAACTGGATACACGGGACCTGGTAATTCTATGCATATACTGGTTATACTGGTGATACTGGTGATACTGGAAGTTTAGGACGCCCGGAGGAGCTTGGCGAAGACCCCGAACGCGGTCAGCGTGTCGCGGGCGCTGCCCCGGTAGACCCGCGGCAGGAGCGCCGCGTCCGCGGGGGCGCCCTCCGGCCGGATGCCCGGGGCCCGGTGCTTGAGGATGAACTCCTGGATCAGCCGGCTCTTGCCGGTGCCCGCGGGGCCCACCGGGAGCCGACCCGCGTCTCGCCCTTCATCGAAGCCTGGATCGCCTCGTCCAGCGCCGCGTGCTCCGCCGCCCGGCCGACGAAGGGGGCCCGCCCGTCATGGACGAGGCCCCAGGTGCTCACGTGCAACACCGCCGAAGCAGGGATGGAAAACGCAATGCGCAGGAGCAGTTCGGCATCGGGTTGGGGAACTTGGTGTTGCCTTTCCAGTGACTTGTGCGTGACGTGATGAAACAATGTCCGAGCGACGGAATCCACAGAAACTTCAAATGAAGAATTTGAAACGGCACTTTCCACCCACCAGTCACTTGGAATCTGCATTTTGGAAAAAATAATCAAGAAAATGGAGTCTACTTTCGACCAAGAAAATGGTGATTCTGAAAGAAGGATCTGAGTTCGAATATTATTGCGGCAGCCAAAAAATGTGTTGGAAAA
>CAVXOV010000018.1:0-30706 GCA_963763345.1 uncultured Candidatus Saccharibacteria bacterium | reverse complement strand
TCCTCTTGGGTTAAATCTCTCCACTCGCCTAATTTTAGTTTACCCAGTTTAATGTTCATTACCCGCACCCGTTGCAGTTTTATTACCTGATAATCGGCAGCATTACACATACGACGTATTTGGCGGTTGAGCCCTTGTGTTAAGGTAATTCTAAAAATACGTTTGGCATTAGGTTCTAAACTTACCGTGCAGGGTTTTGTTTTTTCGCCTTGTATAGTTACTCCTTCGGCAATTTCTCTTAAAAACTGTTTGCGCACGGGCAGGTTTAGGGTAACGATGTATTCTTTCTCATGTCCGAATTCGGCATGAGCAATTTTATTCATTATCTCGCTATGGTTGGTTAATAAAATCAACCCTTCCGAGTCCTTATCCAACCTGCCTATGGGGTATATTTTTTGCTCGTGCCCGATGGCATCAATAATATTATTGGCTATTTGCTCGGTAGTACACTCAATGCCTTTGGGTTTGTTGTAAGCAATGTATGTGGGTATAAACTCTTTTGGTATCAGCTTCCTTCCGTCAATTAAAACCACATCTCCATCCTTTATTTCAGTACCAGGTTTGGCTATATTGCCATTAACCAGCACGCGTTTTTCATCCAATAAATCATTGGCTTTTCGTCGGGATGTATATCCTGCTTCACTGATGTATTTATCTGCTCTCATGGGGGTAAAGTTACGGTTGTTTTCTTTTTCCTTGACGAAAAAGAAATAGGGCAAAGATGCAAAGGCATCTTTGAGCCAGTATGTGCGGCAGGTAGTCAAGACCAAACGATCTGCCACGCACAAAGCCACTCAGCTCCGCGTTTTGTAGAGCTGTCCACTGTTTTGAAAAAGAAAATATAGTTATTTAGTTTTTTTAATTAGGTAGTTTATCGGAAAAGCAAACTGATTTATATCTATGTCTTTTTCAAAGATGCCATACATGGCGCTCCCGCTCCCGCTCATAGATGCATATAAAGCACCTGCCTGATACAACTTGTTCTTTATACTTTCCAGTTCAGGATAGTGTACAAACAGGTTTCTTTCAAAATCATTCCGTAATATATTCTTCCAGGTAGCAATTGGTTGAGAGATAATTTCTTTAATATTCTTCTCGGGCGTTGCAGGTATAATGCTTTTATAAGCTAAAGCCGTATTACTATGTATGGCAGGATAAATAAGCACAATATAAAACTTACTTAAATCAATTATAATGGGTGCAAATACATTACCCTTTTCACTTGCAAAAACAGCTTTATTCTCAATAAAAAAAGCGCAATCACTGCCAAGTTTTTTGGCATAATTTATTTGTTCCTCAACAGACAAATTAAGGCTGAATTTATAATTCAACAACTTAATAAAAAAAGCACCATCGGCAGACCCCCCGCCAAGTCCTGCACCCATAGGTATTATTTTATGTAAGTGTGCTTTTATGGGAGGTAACTTATATGTTGCATCAAGCAGGTTGTATGCTTTATGAATGATGTTATCAGTTGCACTTCCATCAATAGAAATTCCTGTAATGGTTAAGCTTAGCTTTTCTTCTCCCGCTTTGTAGCTTTTGTTTTCAATAGCTTCCAAGACATCGCACCAGTAAACAGGATAAAAAATCGTTTCAATATTATGAAAGCCGTCAGAACGTTTTTCAGTAATATTCAAGCCAAGGTTTATCTTTGCGTTCGGAAAACAAATCATTCCTAAAGTATTTACATGTCGAAAATCGGTATAGATATTGAGAAAGCCAAACAAATCTTGCAAGAGGGTGGTTTGGGTTGCCATTCCTACCGAAACCGTATATGGCTTGGCAGCAAATGCTTTAGATGAAAAGGCAGTACTTAAAATATTTGAAGCCAAAAACCGTCCTCATTTCGATCCGCTTATTATTCATACCAACTCTATTGATAAAGTAAAGCAATATGTAAGCAGCTTTCCCGATTGGGCAGAAAAGTTAGCACACGCATTTTGGCCCGGTGCACTTACTTTATTGCTTCCTAAAAAAGATATTGTGCCAGATTTGGTTACCTCCGGCTTACCTCAGGTGGCGGTGCGTATTCCTAATCATCCGCTTACGTTGCAATTACTAAGCAGTATTAATTTTCCGTTGGCAGCACCAAGTGCTAACCCGTTTGGCTATGTTAGTCCTACTACTGCAGCGCATGTAGCCGCGCAGTTGCAAGATAGAGTTGATTATATTTTAGATGGGGGAGATTGTGAAGTGGGTATAGAATCTACCATTGTTGGGTTTGAAGAAAACAACATTACCGTTTACCGTTTGGGTGGTTTGGCTATTGAAGATATTGAGAAGGTAGTAGGCAAAGTAGAAATTAGAATAAACCAGTCTTCTAACCCACAGGTACCGGGTATGCTTAAAAGTCATTATGCTCCCCTGAAACCTTTGTTTATAGATGATATAGAAGCCTTTATTAGAAGTAATCCTACTAAAAGAATTGGAGTTATTAGTTTTAACACGACTTACCCCATAGATAAAAAGTATCTTAAAGTACTATCTGCTAAGTGTGATTTAAAAGAAGCGGCGCATCATTTATTTGCTGCCATAAGAGAATTAGATGCAAGTGATGCCGAAGTTATTGAAGCTGAAAAGTTTCCCGAAACCTTTTTAGGAAAAGCTATAAATGATAGGCTGCAAAGAGCTTCGGTTAAGTAAGTTGTCAGCACTAATAAAGCGTTATAATAATCTATTTTCAATTTTAGCAGATTAAAACACCGGATTTTCATTTAGAAAGTCTTTTACTTCTATTAAAAACTTACCTTTACGGTATGCAAATCCATACTGAGCAAAGTATATTAGAATCTTTAAAAGAAATACCCGACCCCGAAATTCCGGTAATTAGCATTGTAGATTTAGGAGTTATTCGTAAAATAACCTTATTACCTACAAGTGTAGAGATTACTATAACCCCCACCTATAGTGGTTGCCCTGCCATGAAACAAATGGAAGATGATATTGTATCTACTCTTAAAAAAATAGGTATTGAAAACACACATATTAAAATGGTTTACACGCCAGCCTGGACAACCGATTGGCTTAGTGATGATGCCAAAGAACGTTTACGTAAATACGGCATTGCTCCTCCACAGGAAAGCACTACAGATAAATCTTTCATTACGGGTAAAACAAAACAAATTAAATGTCCACGCTGTGGTTCTCTGCATACCGAAATGGTTAGTCAGTTTGGCTCTACGGCCTGCAAAGCACTATATAAATGCAAAGACTGTTTAGAGCCTTTCGATTATTTTAAGTGCATTTAACTCATCGTTATTATTTGTTCTCATTGGTTTCATTGAAATGTTGCACATTTTAACAAGATTATGTCTGTTATAAATTATCTTTGACGTTAATTATGAATACAAGTTCTCCTAATCATAAAAGAACACTTTTAGCTTTTGTAAAGTGGGTTGCTTATTGCAGGTGCCACAGTTTATCTGCTTACAAATCATAAATCAAATAGCAGTACATCAGCACAACATAGCAACGAAATTAGTAAAGACAGTTCTGTTTTTAGTGGAGAGCATTTTTACAGAATACACCACCACATACATATTGACAGGGATGCAGAGGCCATTGTATTGATGCCCGAAGAAGAAAGTATGCTTGAAAAAGGTAATCCTACGGATAAGGAACGTAAACTGATAGAGTTGCTTCCAAACTCACCTGTAATTTATCTGTATGATTTAAAAGTTACCGATTATCAAAAACTGTATTACAATCCTAATGGAACTGCACTTAGCATACACGATACGGCTGCACCTAATTTAATTAATCAGGCAATGAAAAGTTTTAGTGCTCAAAAGTTTGATGTGGCTATTGCCAAACTAAAGCCTTTGTTAAACCGAGAAGATCCTAATGCTTTCTTTTATACAGGGGCTGCCCACTTTTATCAAAAGAATTATCCGCAGGCTTTAATTATGCTTAACCGTATTGGTAATTTATCTAACAATGTGTTTAAGCAGGAAGCCTATTGGTATAAAGCATTATGCTTTATTGATTTACAAAAGAATGATGAAGCCAAAACGCTGTTACAGCATATTGCAGATGCACAGGGCTTTTATGCTTCTCAGGCAAAAAAACAATTAGCTACACTAAAATAATTAGTTTGTGATGGTAAGTACATTGGTGCCATCATAGGTATATTTATATTGCTTTAAAGCATAGGTTGCCGGTCCGTGAGTGGGTTGTCCAGACCCATCAGAAATAGTAAATACAGAACCACAAACATTATCTATGCAGGTAAAACTTCCTTGTGCTGAAACGACTTTTGCTTTTGTATTACTCGTGCCATCATAGGTGCAAGCCCTTTCATATACATAAAACTCTGTCTCTGTTGCACGATAAATTAAAAGTCCTCGTATCCCAACATTCGGAACCGTATCAACCCCCGGCACAGTTAGGTTTGGATGAGAAGTTAAATAAACCTGAACCGTAAAATGTGTATTGGCTGCCAAATTAAGTACCGCATTGTTTGCACTTTGTTGTGTGGTTGTTTTCTTTTTGCAGGAAAGAATAGCAAAACCAATTACCACTAAAACGAAAAATAAGCCGTATCTCAATTTACTCATCATCATACAAAATTAAACAATTACTTTTGCGCACCTAAATATGGAAGACCCTATTAACAATTCTTCACCTCTCAAATGGCTTAACCCTCTTATTTACTCCTGTTTGCTAATTGCGGGTGTTATTTTGGGTTCTATTCTTACTATTAAACGTCAAAGTACTCCAAATATTGTATCCCCTCACCAAAAAGGGGGCAAGCTCGATAATGTTCTTAATTTTATTGAAGACAATTACGTAGATACCGTTAACCGCAAAAAGCTGGAAGAAAATACACTTACAGCTATGTTGCACCAGTTAGACCCACACTCTGATTATATCCCTGCAACTGAATTAGAAGAAGTAAATGAACCTTTGCAAGGCAACTTTCATGGTATTGGCGTAGAATTTAATATTGTGAATGATACCATTTGCGTAGTGCATCCTATAGAAGGAGGTCCTTCTGAAAGATTAGGCATTAAAGCAGGAGACAGAATTGTAAAGGTTGATGGCAAAAGCGTAGCCGGAATAAAAATTACGAATAAGAAAGTATTCGAAATGCTGCGTGGTAAAAAAGATACCAAAGTAAATGTAAGCATTAAGCGTGAGGGGCAAAAAGCTTTACTTGATTTTACCATTACCCGCGGAGAGATACCCATATATAGTGTAGATGCCAGTATTATAACCGAACCCGGTGTGGGCTATATTAAGGTTAGTCGTTTTGCTTCGGCTACGTATGATGAGTTTAGGAAAGGATTCAACAAACTTACTAAACAGGGTATGAAAAAACTGATTATTGACCTGCGCGGCAATGGCGGTGGTTACCTGAATGCAGCGGTTGATATTGCCGATGAGTTCTTGAGTAAAGGCATGCTGATTGTTTACACCAAAGGCAAGAGCAGCCCCATGAAAAAATATCTGGCTACCGAAAAAGGCAGCTTTGAAGTAAATAAACTCATTGTTTTAATTGACGAAGGCTCTGCCTCTGCCAGCGAAATTGTTTCGGGGGCTTTGCAGGATAATGATAGGGCAACCATCATCGGTCGTCGTTCTTTTGGTAAAGGCTTGGTGCAAGAGCAAATAGAGATACCCGATGGTTCTGCCATTCGTTTAACCGTTGCGCGTTATTATACCCCAAGCGGGCGCTGCATACAAAAACCTTATAACAAGGGTCTGGAAGCTTATTATAGCGAAGAGTACAACAGGTATGAGAACGGAGAAATGCTAAACGCTGATAGCATACACTTTGCCGATAGCCTGAAATATAAAACTGTTTCGGGCAGAACCGTGTATGGCGGCGGCGGTATTATGCCTGATATTTTTGTACCTATAGACACATCTTACCGCTCTTCTTATCTAAATAAAGTGTTTTATAAAGGCTTGGTTAATGATTTTGCTTTTAGCTATGCCGATAAGCACCGCGCCTCTTTTGTTGGCTATAAAACGGCTGCCGATTATGTAAAGAGTTACACGCCTACCACCGCCCTGCTATATGATTTTGTTGCCTTTGCCGAAAAAAATGGAATACCAAAGAACGAGGCGCAACTAAAAAAATCATCTGGCTATTTGCTTACTCAAATCAAAGCATTGATAGGGCGCAACTTGTTTGATAACGATGCCTACTTCCCGGTGCTTCTAAAAGAAGACAAAGTTTACCAGGCAGCTATAAAGGATATTAGTAAGTAAAAGCTAACAATCATTTTGACTTTAGTGAGAAATCTGATAGTAGATTTCTCCTGTGTACCCCTTATTTTTAAAATATTCATTTACATTCAACTAAATCTTGTACTTTGCAACACTAAAACTTAAAAACTCTTTGATGCGCAAAAAAATTGAAGAAGCTTTACATGCTATTCGCCCTTATTTAGTTGCAGATGGTGGAGATGTAGAATTGGTTGAAATTACCGACGATTTAATTGTACGGGTAGAACTAAAAGGCTCTTGCCAATCCTGTAGCATGAGTACCATGACGATGAAAGCCGGTATAGAAGAAACCATTAAACGTGCAGTTCCCGAAATAAAAAGTGTAGAAGCGGTTAACCTTTCTGTGGTATAATAGTAGTACGAGATAAATGCCTCGTAAAGAAAACATCCCTTTAGAAGAAAGATTAGAACAAGCCCAAGAAACATTTCTTCGTAAACAGGAGGCGAAAAACAAACACTTAGCTAAACTTACCGCCTCCAAAATCTATAAACTTACCTCCAAAAGCTGTATTGCCTTTCTGTGGATTGCCCAACTGATATTAATTGACTGGCTATTGCCATATACTCAAACCGGCGATAAAATAAAAGATGGTTATCGGGTAAAAGAAGTAATTAATGGTAAGCATTATTTAAAAGAAGCTTCTTTAAATATTACTACGGGGCAAGGTAAAAAATTAGAATTATTATTGGATGAAGATAACCCCATCCCCGAAATTAATGATAGTATAGTTGTTTTAAAATCATATCTGCTACACGAAATAAAGAAAGTAAATGATGTAACAAAAAATCAACCATACACAATAAGTAATTCACTTACCTACCTGTTGTTGCCTTTGCTTATTATCTTCTCAGGACTTTCTTTACTATTCCTTTTTATAAAAAATATAGAAATAAAAGCATTTTATTACTTTATATTTATAGCAAACATAACTGCCATGCTTGTATTAATCAGCTATTATATTTTAGTAAATTAAATCAGTTTGTTTTAGGTTGCTTGTTTAATATCCGCCTAAAGAAATCGTTCATAGAGTTAAATTCTTGTCGGTAATAAATACCTGCGCCCTGTGTAAACAAACCTCCTAAGGTTGCAATCTGAAAGTTATCATTGCTTCGGTTAAATGCTTTTAAATGTACCTTTCCATCTTTAGTAAGTCGGTAATCAATATTCACATCGCCAATAAGGGTACTTGTTTTTTGCTGTGTATTATTGTTAACCCCAAGGTTACCATCCACAGTAAGTTTATCGTTAAATAATTGAGTTGATAGGGCAACATCTATTTCTTCATTACTAAGTGCAGAGCTTGGACGGTAGTTAAAACCCACATTAACTGCTTTTGTAAATTTAGATAACATGCCGCTTAACTGATTAGAAAGCATTTCGGTAGCATTGTTAGAAGCGGCAGTTCCGGCATTAACGCCGCCGCCTTGCAATTGTAGAGGCGTAACAAAACTACTTAATAATAATAAAGAAAACACTTGCCTGTTAAGTTCCTGTTCGGTATTAATATAGCCCATTACCTGAGAACGAATAACCTCGCTAACAGTTGGCAACTCTATCCCAAAGGTCAAATCAGGACTCATTAACTTATTTTTTAAATAAAGTTTACAATTAACTGGGTAGCGTTTGTTATTATCTCCACCACCACTGGCAGATGAGGAAGTTGCTGCTGATGTACCATTGTCAGAGGTAGTCTCAGGAAAAAAAGGCGCTAACGATGTGCGTTGTTTGTAGGTTGTAGCAACATTTATTTCTGCATTATAAGGGTCTCCACTCCAACGAATGGTGCTGCCATCATCTATACTAAATTTCTTATTGATAACGTTTTGCAGGGTAAACAAATAACTACCCTCTGTAATAGTATAAATACCAAACATTTCGAAGTTACCAATAGTATTAATGTTCATGCTTATATTTCCTTTACCTCGTGCTTTAATACCATCTCCCCCTTTATTGTCAAGCATTATCTGTACCTCAGCATCAGGGGTTGCTTCTAGATTAAGACTAAGCTTCATTCCCGCTAAATCACTTTTGCTAATACTATTTTTAGTGATGCTGTCTGTTTTTATAAAACGTATATAGCTATTATCGCTCACTTCTTCTGTCCCTGCAAGTGGAATAATAAATTGCGTTCCTTTTTCTGTCTTCGCATTTATCTCAAAAGTTAGTGCCTCCGGCGAGCCATACATACCCATTGTGCCTGTACAAAATGCCTTTCCGTAATACAAGTTATTTTGCAAGGCGGTGGTATTAAGAGCCATAAACTTATCAAAACTAACGTCAAAGTCTAACTTCATTTTAGAGAAATTCTCATGAAATATATTACCCCAAACCGTAGCCGTATTTTTATTAGGATCTGTTAGCGTAATGTTTTGAAATTCTATTTGTCCCGGAGTAAGTTGTATTTTTCCTTTGGCATCATAAGCCGTATTGGTATAATCGGCTTTAAGGTTTTTTACATCTTCCAAATCAAGAAGTCCGTTAATAGTTGGTTTACTAATATTTCCCCTTAAATTTATATCACCTGTTACGGAGCCTTTATCAATAGTAAATATTCCTTTTAATAGTGGCTGAATGGTAGATAACGCAAGCTGATACAGGTGAAGGTTTATATCAATGCTGGTGTCTTTTACACTAGGGTAGTAATATCCATCAAACCGGATGTTGTTATAGGTCTCTTCCAATATTTTTCCGAAATCACGTTTAAAGAATCCGTTTAGCGACACCAGGTTTTTATTCTTGTCAAAAAAACTATTCACTTCTCCAGTACCTATGGGTGTACCACTTATCTTAAGTTTATTAAACCCTAAAGCAGTAGTAAAAACAATTTGGTTATATAAATCAGCTAAATTGGTCGTACCGCTTAGTGTTCCCTGCAAATCAACACCACTTTTTTTCAAAAGTGGATTAAGTTGATTAAGCTTGAAATTTTGCAGATTTATTAATAGTTGATCTTTAGGGTCTTTAGATATTTTTCCTTCCACCTTTATCAGTTGGTTATTGTTTGCAAAGGTTAGGTCACGAAAATTAATAACACCGGTTGAGTCAATTACAAACTCATCATTCCCAGTCATTTGCCAAAGACTATCCTGTGCATACACCAGAAACTTACCTAAATTCAGGCCAAAAGAGTTTTTTGTAAAAAGTACTTTACCATCAATTTCTCCCGAGTTTCTTAACTTAGAATTATTATCCCATGTTAGAGAGAAACCAGATTTGTTATTATTGGCATGTGTTTCAAAATTAAAGTTGCTCATATAAACACTATCGCTTAAATCAATTTGTTTAAATCCGGTATTTAAATCAATCTGATTATTAGCCGTACTTACCGTTAAAAACCAATCTTTAACAGGAATTTTATCATACTCAATCTTATCTGATAAACCACTAAATTTAAGTTGGATGTTTTCTGCATTAAATATGCCCTGCAACATAGTTTCGTTACTGATTTTAAGTGGCATTTTAAAAAAAGTAGCAACAGGGGTAAAATCCTTAACCTTTATTTTAAAGGAAAGAATATCTGTATTTGTTTTAGGTTTTTTCTCCTTCTCTCCGGCATCAAATAAAACAGGAAGGTAGAAATGTAAAAAGTCTGCTACACTTTTTTGCAGGGTACTTATTTTAAATTTCCCATCTATTTCTGCATCGGCAACAGAGGATATCATTTGTAAGTTATTTCCGCTTTCGTTTTGCGCAAGCATAACATCGGTGTTTTCAAGTGTGACAATTCCATTAGACTTTGTAAATTGTATTTTTTGCGCTTGCAGCATTCCATTCACATCATCAATTGTATTTCCGTTTATAGAAAGAGAAATATTACCTGATGCCACATCTATAGAATCAGCTTTATAAAGGTTACATTTAAATAAATCCAGTTTTTTAATATTTGCAGTAAACTGTGCCTGCGGTATTTTCTTCGTTAAATCAAAATTGCCGGTAAAGTTGAAAGTAGCATTGGTATCTTTCGCTATAAAATCTCCGCTAAACTGCTTGTGTTTAAGAGCTCCGTTAATACTTAAATTATGGTAGGTATATCCATTAAACTGAACCCACTGAATATTACCACTCATTTCCTCTTGTAAATTATTTAACTCGGTTCCACTTCCTTTAATGTTTGCATTCAAAGCTATCTCTCCAATGTATTTGGCATCTATTAAACTTCCAACATTAAATTTTTCTGTTTTAAAATTACCGCTATAAGCTATTTCCTTATTAGGAAGCGTACTCATGGTTGCATAAGTGTTTACATTTCCTAAAGCCGTATTTACATTTCCTTCTAAAAACAAATCATTGGTAAACCCTTCGGCCTTTCCTTTAAAATTAATAATCCCAAGCTTAGCTAAGTTTTTGGGGATTGAAATTTTTTGTTTCTCTTTAAACGGATAGGTAGGGATTTCTCTTAAATCAGCATAGCTTGTAGTTAATTTGTTCGCTTCAATTTTAATAAAGGTTTTATCTATATCCGGTAAACCTTTTACAATGATATGTCCTTTAAAGGCAGTATGTTTAAGTAAGGAGAAGGATAAATTATCCGAACTTAAATTATCAATACTTCCTTTTATATACCCATTTATGTTTACATTTTGATTTAAGCCTTCCAGTTCTTCGGCAAAAAAGAGATACATCAGAAAGGTTTACGTGTGTGCTATCCAAAAAGTCGGCGTGGATATCTACCGCATGAATAAATCCGAATAGTCATCCATCGAATCAGTATACATTTCATAATAGCCATGTATATAACTGTTTGGAGTTATTAGCAGAAGCTTATCGGCTTTTATGCTTTGCGAACTAAATTCAGCTTCTGTATTTAATTTCTTAATGACAATACCTGATTTCTCCGTAGCCGAAAAATCTTCGATGTTAACTTTCACCGAATCTCCGGCAACTTTAATGTTTGAAAACTTACCGCATACATGATTTACTTCTATATCCTGAAAATCTATACCATGAGCAGGTACATATTTATTATCGGCATCCTTGTAAACAAACCGTACATTATTTAAACTCAGGTTGCCATAACCCAATTTAAACTCTGAAGGACTTGTGCTTTTTTTTGTAGTTGCCGGAGAAGAAAAATAATCTGCCAGAAACTGAAAGTTCAATCCTTTCTCTCCTTTGTAATAAATAACTTTGCAGGTTATATTTCAACTCGGTTAAATCAAATTCTATTTGTTTACTTTTTAAACTGAATAGTTTTATTTTACACCCTATTTTACCTCCGTATAAAAGCGTATCGTGGTGCAGGTCTTCTACATAAACACCTTCCAGATTTATGGTCTTAAAAAAATCTACATTAACTTTATTTATATCAATTTTGGTTTTTAATTGTTTGGATAAATAGGCTGAAGCTTCTTTACCCAAGTAGGTTTGCACGCTTGGCATTTGAAGTAAAAAAAACGAAGACAACAGTATAACAAACAGCACCAGCAGCGTAATTTTTGTAACACGCCAAATAAAACCGCTAACTTTACGCACCTTTTGCATAGCATTCAAATTTAATCATTAATTGCAAGACCCTATATATATACTTGGCATAGAATCGAGCTGCGATGATACTTCAGCGGCTGTTAGTTGCAACCAAACTATTTTATCTAACGTGGTTGCCAATCAGGATATTCATAACAATACGGCGGCGTAGTCCCGAACTTGCCAGCAGAGATCATCAAAAAAACATCGTTCCTGTTATAAACGAAGCATTGGCAAAAGCCGGTATACCCTTAACACAAATTAACGCTATTGCCTTTACACGCGGACCCGGATTTATGGGTTCTTTGTTGGTAGGTACTTCGTTTGCAAAGTCGTTATCGTTGGCTTAAATGTTCCGCTTATAAGAGTTAACCATATGCAGGCGCATATACTGGCTCATTTTTGCCTCCCGGGGGCTGTACCTTCTTTTCCATTTTTATGTTTAACGGTTAGTGGCGGACATACACAGATTGTAAAAGTTACCGATTATTTAAGTTTTGAATTACTTGGGAAAGCACAGGATGATGCCGTAGGAGAAGCCTTTGATAAAGCTGCCAAGATATTAGGTCTACCCTACCCGGGTGGACCTTTAATAGATAAATACGCCAAGCAGGGTGATGCCAAGAAATATAAATTCCCAATGAGTAATATGCCGGGCTTTGACTATAGTTTTAGTGGTATTAAAACTTCGTTTCTTTATTTTATACAAGAACAAACCAAACAGAACAAAAACTTTATACAAGAACCTGGCCGATATATGCGCATCGTATCAGGCTTGTTTGGCAGATATACTATTTAAAAAACTACTGGCAGCGGCAGAACAGCAACAAATAAAAACCATTGCCCTGGCAGGTGGGGTATCGGCTAACTCTTTGCTACGCCAAAGATTAATGAACCTACAAAAAGAAAAAAACTACACCGTTTTTATACCCCCTTTTGAATATTGCACTGATAATGCCGCTATGATTGCCGTTACCGCTTATTTTAAATACCTGAAAAACGAGTTTTGCACCTTAAACGCAACGCCCCAAGCAGGATATGCCCTTTAAGCAAGTGCTAATAAAATAGCATCAAAAATTTGCTCGTTTTTAAAAAGTCCTTACATTTGCACTCGCTCAAAAGCGAAAGTAGCTCAGTTGGTAGAGCGTAACCTTGCCAAGGTTAAGGTCGCGGGTTCGAGACCCGTCTTTCGCTCAAAAAGCCTGAAAGGCTTTTTTTATTGATATAACCATCAGTTTTTGCTTGGGTGGTGGAATTGGTAGACACGCAGGACTTAAAATCCTGTGACCATCAGTCGTACGGGTTCAAGTCCCGTCCCGGGTACCAGCAGAATCAAGCCTCTCAGAACGAAAGGCTTTTTTATTGCGCTGGAAAATAGTCGAGGTGTGCAATATTGGTGTGCAATATTTCTATCAGGAAGCTTTTGAGGTGTGCAATAATAGTGCGGGTATTTTGGGCAAACTTTCCTAAATTGACTCTTTATTTAACCTATACTCTCTTCAGAAATTAGTAGTTAATTTGAATTAGATGGCAAAAATAAGTAGAAATGATAGCTGCCCATGTGGAAGTGGTAAGAAATACAAGAAATGTTGTCTTGAAAAAGATTTTGATACGCCAATTTCAGAAGAATCAGAAATGAAAGAATTTGAAACATATATTAATGATTTTGATTCTGAACAAGTAATAGATTTATTAATAGGGATACAATTGATTCCTGTAAATTATGGTAAGAATATCAGAATTGAAATTCTTGCCAAAGAAATAGTGAAAAAATTAAGAAATGGTACCACTGGAAATTTAAGCAGTTTAAAAAACATCATTCAAAAAGAATTTCCAGATCATCCATGGGAGGATCCTCCTGAAGAACTATTTACAGAAAATGTCCTTTTTCATGGTGGAAATTACACAACTCCATGGATTGCCCCACAGCGCAGATATTTTTAGACAGCTTACTTTAACTTTATATTTTTCAGAAAATAAGATTCCTAAAGATACAAAGGACTACATTTCTCAAGGTATCAGATTTATTCTTGAGTTTGGACAGATACTTTTTAATAGAGCGGGCTTACAAAGAATTTATTTGTCCCCGATAAAGATAATTCTCTGAAGTTTCCTGAGCAGCTATGCTCTTATGGGCTCAATAGAGAGCAAATCTTTACCTTATGTAGTGAAAATGGTATTGACCCAGACATTATTGATGAATTTATAACAAAAAAGGAAGATAGAGAGTTATTGAATGATGATCCAAACTTAAATCCATTGCTAAATCGTCCAATCATTATTTTTAATGATAAATATTATTTTTTACTCCCTTCTGCTCAATTATCTGCGGTGAATGAGTTTATATTAAGAATAATAAGAGAGAGAGGGTTAGAAGAAGAAGTAATGTTTTTATTTCATGAAAGAATTTGGCAAGAAGTATGGCAAGGATGTAGTGAAATGAATTGGTTGTTAACTGATATTTCCATTCCGCTTCAAGACAAACTTCCAATAAGAGAGAGAATTTTCCAGTTTGACATTAATCGATTCGCCTATGTTTGTTATGTAAATGATCCAAATACAAAAAGTGAAGGTGTTCAAGATAGTGGTGAGAGAATTAAAAACAGTATGCAATTCTCCGATGCTCTCAATGAAAGGATTAGTGATGTAATAAAAGATTTGCAGAATCGCCCATGTTTTTGGAAGGCAAATTTTTTACTTTGCTTTTGGTTGGGTGGGACAAGTGATATGTTTGCGCTTGGAATTGATCCCCCATCAGAGAATGAAGAAAGAATTTGGTTTACGGTGTTCGATTTTCTTGCCTTAGCCCTTAATAAGGAATGGAACCATTTAGGGTTATGGAAATTTGCTAAATCCTTCAAAGCTATTTCAAAAACAATCAGGTTTCAATTTTTTTCGACACTTGATCTTTATGCCATTTACAAATCTAAAAGTGAAAGTTTTTATTTTTCTGATGATAAAAAACCTACTCATATAACAATTGCTCCAACGTGATGGGGGAGATGAAATAAGAAAAGCAAAACAGAAAGGGATTTGCATGGAGTTTTGCGATACATCGATAAAAAACTTGGATATACTCTTGTTGAGAAACACGGAGATAATTCTCCAGTCTATAAACCAGTAGCAAAAAATCTGCCCTTTGAAATATTAAGTGAAACATTCAATTTCGCTTTATGGATTGTTAGCACACAGGCAACAGCTAAGACCGCATCATTCATAGAGAATATTGCAGATGCAATCGCATTTTGGTTTAATAAATTTTCGGAGCAATTAAAGATGCCCTTTGAAAAGACTATTAAAATGCCATTCACAATCTGGCTTCAATTTGAGGAAGAAGTATTTAATCCCCTAAATTTCCAAGACTTAAGCAAAATAACAGGTACCTGTAAATTTAATTCTGAATACAAAGAAAACAATTTGCAATTTATTATTCCACGGGAAGTTCTGAAACTCTTAGTGGGATCAGATAATAAGGGAGAAAGATTTTTTATAAGAGAATTACTTTTGTCATTTAATAAAGTTCCAGAAATGGATTTATCTGAACAATTTATTGAACTGCTCTTAGACGAAAGGATGCCACTGGGGTCAGCAAAAATGATATTATTAATGGACACTCAAACAAATCTTCAAATTGATCCAAGGTGGGTAGTTCCTTCTTTATATGTTAGTGATGCTGAAATAAATATTTTATTAGATGATTTGGTAACTATAGTTAATCCTGATGAGACAATTCCTGAAAAGATAACTGAAAAACAGGATAAGAAAAGCCTTTGTAATACAATAGTTAGCTCGCTCTTAAATAAATTAAAAAATAAAACAAGTGAATTCGATAATGATGCCTTACTGAAAAAGCTAATAGATATAAGTGAATCGCTAATTTATAGGAGAGAGTACAACAAGATAATTGTCCCTGCTCAAATTCATTGTTTTGGCGATATGCCTGCTAAAGTAAACCAATTAATTGAAAAGGAATCTAAGCTTATCGTCACATCCTTATCACTTCGATGTTTAATTGAGTATGTGTCTGCAATACCGACACAAGGTCTGAAAAAAGTAGGTTATGATGATATTGATGAAATGCTTGCCATTATGGACGAGGTATTAAACTTTGGAACTATCAGTGATGCGATACACTTTAATTTGGAGGATCCCGAAATTGGTTTACTACCTTCGGGTAGAATAGGTACTTCTAAATCCTTTTTTGATGAGAAACTTAAACCGTTTAGAAGAGCTACAACATACGCCAATGTGGAATCCTATCTTGAAAATTTTTCAGAAGCATTTGAAATTTATAACCCGGAACCTAACTCTTTAGAAATTGATAAATTTTATGACAGAATTGATGCAGCCTTTTTGAGTGATTGGGGAATAGATTATACCAGTATCCATGCTATTTGTGGTGCAGCGACACGTATTGCTGTTGAAAAAGGGGATTCCGTATGCGAAATGAGTGAGGGGCAATTAATTGATACAATGAAAAAATTTATAAAGATTTCTGAAGAGCAACTCTTAATTGGCATCCAAAAATTGTCCCTGTCAAAAAGAGAAGATTTTATGGTAGCGCCTGAAGGTTATATTAATGATGAAATTTATCCATGGAAATATAACAGAGAGTTTTCTTATGTGAGAAGACCATTTATTAAAATTGAAAGTGATGGAGTAATAAAGTTCTTGTGGGGAATGAGAAATGCTCTTGACGCAAGCAAAATGTTAAATAATCTTTTTCAGTCAGGAAGGCTAAAGTATGGTAAAAAAGAAATTATACAATTATTGGGGGAAGTCAACAACAGGAAAGGGAAACAGTTCAGAGAACATGTTAAAAATTGGTTTAACCTGAATACTACATTCAAAGTATTAGACCACGAGATAACTATAAAGCCAAAAGGAAATTTAATAGCTGAAAGAGACTATGGAGATATAGATGTTTTAGTCTATGATAATTCTGCAAATGTTATTTTTAGTATTGAATGTAAAAGAACTGTTCCTGCAAGAAATATCCATGAAATGAAAACTGAGCTTGATAATTATATAGGTAGGGATGGCAGTACCGGAATGGTTAATAAACATCTTGAAAGAGATAAGTGGCTTAAGACCAATATTAATCAGGTGAAAACTTTTTTAGAAGTTACGAATTCGCCAACCGTAAAGTCTCTCATTTTAACAGATGAGATTATTCCTACATATTATTTAAAGTCTGGCAATTTACCATTACCTTTTATTAATTTCCCCGAACTGAAGAGAAATGGGGCCGCTTCTTTGAAGCTTCTATAAGAGAAAAAAAGCGAGAATATAAAAGTGGGTAGTGGAATTGGGCTTTTTCTTATTAGGTTTTTCTACAGAGTTTCTAACCACCCCAGCAGGAAAATCACTTTACTATAGTCCCACTTTGTTCTTTACTGGGACAATGCTTGATAACCAACCACATAAGTAAAGAGGCTGGATAATTTGTCCCAGTTAGTGCTAAAAACGCTAAAAAGAGGACTATTCTCGCTGTTTACGGCTATACTCGGGTATAGAATTATTACTATGAGAAAGAAACAGACGGCAACTTCCGGTATGGACTGGAACACGATGCTTGGATTAACACACAGGTTGAAGCAGGATGGAATGTATCGGGATTACCTATTGATCACCGTGGGATGCTACTTTGGTCTGCGTATAGGTGATCTGCTCAAATTGCGCTGGTGTGACATTGCAGAAAAGAGTGAGTTAATACTTACCGAAGAGAAAACCGGCAAGCGTAGAAAGATAACCATTAATGCGAAGGTTAGTGAAGCGGTTAACTTATGTTTAAACGAATTCAGATTAAAATCCGGGTTCAATGAAAACGGATATATGTTTGCAAACCGTTGGGGCTCACCAATTACAATCAGCTATGTAAATAAGCGGTTGAAGTTTCTATTTGACAAGTACCATGTATCGGTAAAGAACCCAAGCAGCCACACTCTGCGCAAGACGTTTGGGAAGCGAGTATATGAGTCGGATAACAAAAGTGAGCGAGCCCTAATATACCTGAGTGAGATATTCTCACATTCATCTATAGCAATCACAAGAAAGTATATCGGGATAACACAGGAACAAATAGCTGATGTTTATATGAGCATTTAACCTCATTCTTTAGAGTTACCCAGCAAAACTGTAGCGAGTTCCTTCTTTTTGAGACTTATATACAGTAATGTACCAATAAGAATGTATTGAGTTTAAAAAAGCATTTACGTTTGAAATAACCCTTCTACCATTATTATTAATGTTTAAATATGTTTTTGCAGGGTCTCTTGCGTATATGTGTGTTAAATAAATGGTGTCACCGCGCACTTCATATTTACATCCGGTTAAAACAATTGCATGACTGCTTTTATGATCTGGGTTATAATAAGCAACCATTATCGGACGATCATTAATTAGCTCCTCTATTAATTCTAAAATATCGGGACGATAAATATAAAGAGGTGCGGATATTGTAAAGAAACTGCCATAAGAATCTGTTCCTTTAATGCCCAAAGATTGACTAATTTCAAAAGGATATGCCGGGCAATTTACAGGATAACCAAATCTGTCTATCCCGCATATATCTTGAGCCAATATTTCTTGAGTTACATAAATGCCATAGTAATCTAATATCATAGCTATACATGCGCTCCAGCACCATTGGTCTTTTTCTTGTGGAACGTAGACTTGATTCATTTGCCATGAAGGGATGCCAGCTTCATAAACACCTTGGTAATAGATTCTGTTTTGCATTGTTAAATATTTAGTTAATCAAATTTAATAAAAGAAAAATTCTATCCAAAACTTTTATACCAACAAAAAGCCATTTCTACTCATTTCAGTACTGTATTTTTTTTTATCATGGATAATCGCTTGTTTATGTTTCAAATCACGAATAGAAGTAACAATGGTATTATATCTGTTACCACTGTTTAATCCTCTAAGTAATTCAGCAATAACCAAAGCACCCGTAAAAGCACCAACAAATGAAGATGATATTGCTTTACTCGCAAGAGTTTGGGCTATAACACCGCAACCATTTTCTGTTAGATGGGAAAATTTTTCAAGAACGATAGAATTTATATCTTCTTTATCGTTTTTATTTCCCCAAATATTTCCTGGAGATTTATCTGCATTAGGGAATGTGTGTAAAATAATATTGTCAAACAACGATAAATTTCCACCGAGCGCAGCTTCAACAATTAAATCAAAACCTGCTTTTTCTAAATGAACCCTTGAGGTAGCTGAATCAAACCCACACAAAGCAACTAATGGTTCATCTGCATTACATTTTGTTGAGACATCAAATTTTCTTTCGGTTATTATGGTTTTATATCCTCTATCTTCCATCCATCTACTACATAATCGTGTTTTATATTCACCTTCATTTTTTAATTCACTTAATAATCCGGCGCTAAGGTTAGCTTCTGCGATGTGGTCGTAATCTTGTAAAAGAAGTGTAACCTCCGCTGGGTTTTCATAAGGGAGTAATCCTATATTCCATAAAAATGCTTGCCCTAAATGTCCCAGCCCAAGTAACCAATATTTTTTAGGTAAGTATTTTACTTTAACTCCTTGCGCATCTTTATCAAGCCAATCTAAATCAGGCCGCCAGAGCGATATTCCTATTGAAGAATCTCCGGCGGATATATGAATTCCTGCTGTTCTAAGAAAGGCTTGCCCTACACCTAACGCACCGGCAGCAATACCACCAAGCGGTAAATTATTACTTGACTCTAAGTTTATCTTTTCATCTCCATTTAATATCCCTCCAACCCAATCATTGCAAATAATTTGCAGAGATTTATTATCAATATTAGCTGGTAACCCGAATGTCAAAGTGAAATGTTTTTCATCTATACTACTTATTATTTTCCCGCCTAACTTAACAACAATATCATTTATGGTTTTTTGATTCGGCCACGGAACTAAACAGGAAATATTTTCGGGGAGTACAATATTTATACCGCCAAGAAATGCACGTTTACTTGTATTAACTGCCGTTAACAAAGCTGCTTGCAACGGAAGTGAATTTTTAATTTCCTCTCCGCATATTAAATTTAATTTTAAACAGGAAAGTTTCGCCATTGCCTCATCGTAGGAGCAATTCTCTTTGGACATTATACTTATAGCAAGCCTGTTAAAATTATTTTCTGTTATTTCTTTTTCCATTTTTCTCTGCTACAAATTTAATAGTGCCTGAATCGTCAGCCCATGTTTTCCATTTGCGATCACCTAAGTATTCATATATTCCAACACCATTTAATAACTGTTTTTTGCTTTTCGCAAAGTTGGGGACAATGAATGCAATATGTCCTTTTTGAACCGTCATAGGGTGATCTTTATCGGAAGGACTTTGCCCAGTCCAAGTGCCAGGGTGTGTATGAACATCTGCCCAAACCCTAAGATTGTTTTCTCGGCAAAAATTCCATAAAGGAACATACCCTTCACCATTGAAAATTATTATACCTGAATCGAAGGCGGTAGGATCAAGATCATTATAACAAATAAAATTTGTAATAATATTCTTGTCAGTTGGGCCAAGTAAAAATGCTCCAGTTTCTCTGACTCCCTTTCCGCGAATTTTTAACTGCTGAATAAGTCTTGTCCATATAGTTTGTGATATTTCCAGTTTAGGAATTAGCATAATCTGACGAGTTTAATAGTCTATGAATAAAATGCAAATAAACATCAATCTTAAAAGTGGGCTGCCACCACAAATTAGGCCATTGAGTTTTCCAGCCTTCATGCCCAACCATAGCAATGCGATCGCATGGCGCATAAAGAGCTTTATTATTCCAACTTGGTCTAAATGTTGCGGAAACAAATTTATTTCCTTGCGGCCACAAATCATTGGGCAAAGGTTGATTTGAACTCATGTCCCATGGACATGCTGTTGGTGCCGATGATGGGTAACCGGACAATTCAAACCTTAAATAAAGCTTATCAGGCGCATTAATTTTTTTTGCTGCCTTTATCCAAATAATCACATAAGGCCAGTTAGGGCGTTGCAGATTTTCATCTACAATGCCCCACATACCTTTGTCTAAACCTATTTGGAATTCTGCTTCTTTAATATGTTTGTTGAAGAGTTCTAAATCCGGGCTCATCCTTGCACTTGAGTATTATGAATTAGTAATAGTTTTATCTGGCAATGTGGATGAGAAACAAAAGATCCAATATGATCCGTGCTCTTTAATATGTTGCCATCTGGTAACTTCAATATCAAATCAGCAGCATCTTTCTCACTAATTTTAAATTCTACCGCAGCTTTTTTAAGAACTGTTGCACCAGTTGCCGAAGGCTGGAAACTAATTGTATGAGTTTGATTATTATATTCAACCGTTACGGCAACATTTTTGCATCGATGGCAATGAACGTGGTGCCGTTTTTTTATTCCAGCATGTTCATGATGATGCTCTTTGTGTTTTGGTTGGTCTTCATCTTCAATGAAAAGTTCTATTTCCTCAACTTTTGCGTGAGGCATATTCATTACTTCGCGATACTTATTAATAATATCAGCGATGGTCGCTTCTGTAGATATTTCTACAAGCTTCGGTTCAGCACAGTTTTCACCATGTACATAAATCTCTACTTTACTCTTTTGGTTTTCCTTTTCTTCTGTTTTCATGTTAGTTGTTTTTTAGATTTTTGTTTTGTTAATTAGATTAATTTTATTAAATTTGATTGTGGTTGTAAAACTAAGTGTTTCATTAGTGAAACAATCCGTTGCAAACATAATACATTATTTTCTGTCCTGCAAATGTTTTTTTTGTATTTTTGGTGCAACACATAAAAATATTTTAAAATGAGTTCAACATTGAACATCGAACAACTTGCTGAGATGATCAAGAATAAGAGAGGTGATCGTGGACTGCGCAAGGTTTCCGAAGAAATTGGGGGAGTAAGTGCTTCTACTCTTTCGAGAGTGGAACAAGGTAATTTACCGGACATTAATACATTTACAAAAATTTGTGAATGGCTAAATGTCCCAACAGATTTTTTTACTAAAACACAGAGCAACTCATCTCAGTCTTATCAGCGTGAAATAGTAGCTCACTTACGTGCTGACCGATTATTAGACACATCCACAGCCGAATCTCTCATCAGAATGATTACTTTGGCTTATGAACAGACCAAAGTAAATGTCGCAGGATCAAAAAGCAAAAGGTAAACTTGTTCGTGGTTTCAGAAAAATAGCAGAAGCTCATTCTGTTGGTTTCCGTGAAACGCTGGGATTAAATGTGCACGATCCTCTTCCTGCAAGAGCCCTCGCTGAACATCTTAAAGTTCCGATAATGTGTCCGACCCATATTAAGGGTTTAGGAAAGCAATGCCTCGATAATTTATTGAAACCAAAAAAATCTAAATGGTCGGCTGCAACATTTGAAGCAGAAGATGGTTCAAAAATTATCATCCATAATAGTAGTCATACACCTGCTCGTCAAGAGAGTGATTTAATGCACGAATTAGCACATATTATTTGTGGCCATGATATGAGTGCAATAGGAAAACAAAGAAAGGGAATTCCTCTTGCTATGCGTGACTATGATGATAAGCAAGAGAATGAAGCAATTTGGCTTGGAGGTTGTTTGCAGATTCCACGAACAGCACTTGAATGGGCTTTCAGAAGTGGCATGTCAATTGAGCAGATAGCAAGACACTATAATGCAAGCAAGGCTATGGCAAATTTCAGGGTATTCAAAGAAGGAATAAATAGACAGTTTAGAAGATGAGATTTAGTAAGCGTAATTATTCCATACCTAATATTGACTAAAGGGATATGAGCGCAGAATCTTTTTTTAGTGTTCCTCGGGAAGAATTATTAAATCATTATCCTAAAATAATACAGAATAGCGATGAGCAATACAGAGCAGCTATCACCCTTAACCAAAATAATCAACCTGGTTTAGCGATTCCTCATCTACTTATGAGTACAGAAGAGGTTATTAAAGCCTTTATTGTTGTTCTTGATGCGAAGGGCTTTAAATTTAGGGAGGTTAAGGGTATGGATTTGTTTTTAAAGAACCATGAAATCCGATTTTTTCTTAGTTCAATAATATTCGCAATATCCTTATTTGGAGATGATTTAATAAATGGCTTAAAAATTCTTAAAGCGGATCCCAGTAAGGCAAAGGAAATAGCTAACATGCTTAAAGACCAGAGTGAAATGGATAGGAAACTTAAATGGTACGCGATTAGAAAATTCTTTATTATAAGAAAGGAATTGAAATGGTTCGCTAAGGCAGAAGTTTTTAGGCAAAACGGAAATTATGTTGATATGAAAGGGAATTTAATTTCACCTCTTAATATTTCTCAAAAGGAATTTGATGAAACAAGGATAAGAATTGATAAAGTAAACTGTGCAACAAAGTATATGATTGAATCCTTCTTAGATCAAGACCCGAAACTTGTAAAGCAATTGGAAGTGATTAAAAGAAATTTATCAATCGGTAAATATTATCAGCTTATAGAGAGTGGAATTAATGACGTCAGAAAAAATAAAGAATCATTTTTTACAAAGTTAAACACAGAGATTTTTGATGAGATAGCTAACCGTGAAAAACGGAAAGAAACAGCTAAGTTTAATAAAATAATTAAGAAGAGGACTTCTCCGCCCCATCAATAGAAAATCTTGCAGCCCTGTTCCTATTATTTAAACCACTTTTTTGCATTAGGCTTGCGGTGTGGGCAACCAGGCCAACAACAAGGTCTACGCTTTCCTTCAAGAAGTTCTGCGCATAAACGCGTTATGTGTTCTTTTCTTGTTTCGGGTTTCTTCACAATGGTAGTCCAACAAATCCATTCGTTGCGCGCTAAAGGTGTAAGTTCATTCCATTTTGCAAGCACCTCTGCATGTAAGATTAAAGCCTTTCGTAAATCATTGGGCACTTCATGAACTACACCGCCCAGTATCTCTTTTTTAACCATAGGTTGTACTATGAGACTTTTTTAGAACTTCCTAAACTCCTTTAATAATTCTTCGTCCACAAGAATCAAAGGCAGATCATTGCTCTGCAATACTTCCTTTCTGGGAAGATTAACCATTTCATTCTCGGATTTAAACCAGCAGGTGTTTGTACTCTGCTGATTCTCGTTATAATCCATCTCGGCTTTATAACCCTTCAACTTCAAGAACGTTTCAATCCTGCTTTTCTCAATAAGCTTCATCTACTAATATCGTATTATTTTAATTGTAAAATCATGTCCAGTTGAATAGCAGCTCCATAGGGTAACTGGTTAACACCGGTAGCGGTGCGTGCATGCTTCCCATTCTCACCGAATAACTCAATTAATAATTCAGAGGCTCCGTCAAGTACCTGGGGTTGTCTTGTAAACTTTTCAGAGGAACGAATAAACCCTTGTAGTTTAATTACACCAAGAATTTTATCTAAATCAACTATATCGTTCTTTACAATGGATAAAAGTAATATAACCGTAGCACGAGCTGCCTTTTTTGCTTCCTCTTCAGTAACGTCTTTACCAACCACACCTACTAACTGACTTACTCTTGCAGAAACATATAACAAATCACCAACCTGCTTTGTTCCCAGGTAATTTGCAACCGGTGGTTTTGGTGGAGCTAATTTTATCCCCAGATTTTTTAATTTGTCTTCTACTACTCCCAACTTGTTATAATTTATACACTATTTGTTCAATATGACTATAGTGCTATTTTTTAAGTATGCGCAAATACTCTATCCAGGGACCTACTTCTTTTTCGTATTGATGTGCCATAACCCTACATATCTGAGAAATATGGTTCAAATCGTGAACCACCCATGTCGATAGTAATTGCGAAAGAGTTACGGAACCAAAAGCAGGATGAATACCGGTTTTTCTCAATACTTCCGGTGAGAAATCTACGGTTGTTATAAAATGAATGTTTTTATTACGCAATGCTGTAAACTCATCGAGCAACTGATTAAGGCTTTTACCCTTACTTGATTCAAACTGTGCGAAACGATCAAATTTTTTAAAGGTTTTGTCAGACTTATCTCCAAGTATGATTTCAATACGGTCTTTCCAGTCAACTTCTTCTCCATGAATTAAATGTCCCACCACATCGAAAGGACTCCATGTTTCACCCCCTTCATTGTTTGCAGACCAATCGAGTGAAATGTTTTTTAGTAGTTCAGTTAACACAGATGGTGTACGTCTGAGAATGTCGATTGAATTGTTTATTTCAAATTGCATGATGTTTTATTTTAATTAAGATGATTTTTTTGGTTACTCTTTTATATCAACATTTTAGAAAACATTATTTGCTAATATAATTTGTTTCTGAAATTATTTCGGCAAGTGCGTTATACAAATTATCTAAATCCTGCTGTGTATTAAAAGCTTGTATAGAGTAGCGAATGAAAACATGATTGTCCTGCTTCATAACTGGGATTTCTATTTTGTACTTTTCAAACAGTAAACGTTGAAGTTTTTCAGGTTGAGAAGTTTTAATAGGTGTACTGCACATTTGCCCTAAGAACTCATCTGTAATAGGGCTTAAGGGTTTTGTTCCAAGTAAATTGCAAAAGCGTAAATAGTTTTTGTGTGCAAGTTCCCTGCAATCGGCAGCCACTTTTTGCCAGTTATTTTCTTTTAGGAATTGTATTGCTTTAGGTACGGTTAAGAAAGCTGTAAAATCTCGCGTACCTTGTACCTGATGATAATCTAAAAATTGTGAATGAGACGGGTACATGCTTTCATAACCCCAGCTTATAATTAAAGGGTCAAACAAATTTTGAAACTCTTTTTTTACATATAAGAATGAACAACCTTTGGGTGTGCACATCCATTTATGACAAGCTCCGGTATAAATATCTGCCTTAATCTCTGCCAAATTTAAAGGTATATGTCCGGGCACATGAGCTCCATCCACTATAGTAAGCAAGCCTTTTGCTTTGGCTATTTCGCAAATTTCTTTCACAGGAAATATCAAAGCCGTTGTACTGGTAATCTGACTAATAAAAATCGCCTTTGTTTTATTCGTCAATCCTTTAAAGAAATCTTCTATAAACTTTTCTTTAGAAAGAAGCGGAAGCTCTATGGGTTGGCGCACGTATTTTGCACCTGCCTTTTTGCAATAGTAATTCCAAGTACGATCTAAAGCACCATATTCTAAATGGGTACTAAGTATTTCATCTCCTTGATTGAACTTGAAACTTTTTGCAATAATGTTTATGGCATAGGATGGATTAGTTACATACACCACATCATCAGCGTTGCAATTGATATACTGTGCAAGTGCTTCGCGAGATTTCTTTAAATACTCAAAGCCATTAACATTTATAAACTGTACAGGTTCTGTTTCCAGTTCAAGTTGCCATTTTTGGAGGTCTTCGAAAATTGGTTTGGAGCAAGCTCCGTAAGAACCGAAGTTTAAAAAAGTTACATCAGGGTTTAATAGAAATTGAGATTTCAGATGATTGTTTTGCATGTATCAAAAATAGAATTTAATCTTAGAATGATTAAAAAAAGAGTTGACATCCTTTTTAGGAATATTTCCTACTCCAGCATCTCCTAAGACAATACTAAGCAACATATTTAATACATTTGATGAATAAAAATAAAACACTATGGCAATAGCGCTTTGGATTGTAGAGGGATTACTGGGGTTGATTTTTGTAATGACTGGCGGCTTCAAACTTTTTCAATCCAAGGAAAAGATTATTGCAAGTGGTGGCACATGGGCCGAAGATTTTGAGCCGGGTTTAATTAAAATAATAGCCGTATTAGAACTTATTAGTGGGCTTACGGTGATTGTACCCAGGTTATTATGGCATGCGCGCTACCTTACTTTTATGGGTGCGGCCGGCATTGCCTTGATAATGATAGGCTCCACATTAACGCACATCAGGCGTAAGGAATTCCAGCATGCGATTATAAATTTGGTGTTTTTACTTATGGCCGTGTTTGTACTCTGGGTAATCTAACCTTGAAATAAAAAAAGGAGGCCACACCAATAGCCCCCTCCTGAAAATTGCTAATGTTTATTTGAGCATATAAATTACTGCCTAATATCCCAACGGTGAGGGAAATAGTCCTTTTTGATTTATGTAAAAGTAAAATTGCCTTATTAAGGACTAATTAAAAAGAAATTAAAATGGGATTAAAAACTAAGAATTAGTTGGAAATACAACTCTCAAAGAAGTTTCTTTGTTTACAATAGAATGTATTTCTATTCCACCTTTATGAAGTTCAATAATCTTCTGAGTAAGAGCCAACCCTAAACCACTGCCTGTTTTATTCTCTGCATTAGAAGCTCTGTAAAAAGGTTGAAAGACCTGCCCAATTTCCAATTCCTGTATTCCGATTCCTGTATTCTTAAATACCAACTCAATTTCATGGGCAGTTGTGTTAAAAGATACTTCTACCCCATTATTGTCTGAATACTTACACCCATTTTCAAGAAGATTAAAAAAAGCAGTCTTAATTAACTGCTCATTACCAGTAATGCACAATCGGTTTTCGTCTTCAGGAATAGATGCTAAAGTAATGGTAACAGTACATCCTTTATTATTACTTAAGAGTTCCTCTCTTGCAGCAAACAATATTTCGTCTATTCTAATTTTCTTAAGTTTTAATGCGCCTGCATCTGTGGTAGCTAAAGCAAGGCTGAGTAAGTTATTGGAAATCTTACTTAGATTTTCAATATCCCACAGTAAGGCACGAAGCACTTCTGAATACTCCTGAGAACTTCTGTCTTTGGATAAAGTAACCTCAATATGCCCTTTCATAGAAGTTAAAGGAGTTCTTAACTCATGTGAAGCGTTAGAAATAAAGCCCTTTTGTGTTTCAAAAGCTTTAACCAAACGGTCAAGCATTTGGTTAAAGGTCATAGATAATCTTTCTATTTCATCCTGCTTCTTTCCCTCATCCAAACGCAGGTTCAATTCAGTAGCTGTAATTTTATCTACATCATTAATAATCTTATCAATTGGTTGTAAAGCATTACCTGAGTATATCCAACCTAATATGTAGGAACAAGCAACTGATAAGATACAGCCGACAAGTAAAATTATTTTAAGACTCTGTAAGCCATCAAAACCTAATTGATCGTAAGCAGAAACTACAACTTTATATTGAACTGTTTTTCCTGAATAGATAAATCCTACTGCCTCATTAACTCCCAAGTAGAAAGTTTTATCGGTATTCTCAATCTTATTAAGCATTTCTTTATCAGGAGGGGGATTATTTGTAGCGGAAGTATAATTGGCATAGATTAATTTGTTGTCACTGCTATAGATATAGAAGGTTTCTCCATATAATGCGTTCTTAGTATTCTTATCAATCTCTTTAATTAACTTCAAATCCAAATCTTTGATATTATCAAGCCTTTGGGAAATGGTTATTCCCCTGTTTTTCATCCGAATAATAAATTCAGATTTTCTATGTAAGGAAGAAAAGAAATAGACACAAACAGAAAACAATATAAAAAGTGTAACAACAATAAGGGAAAATTGAATTGTTAATCGTTTCCGAATGTCCATCTTAAGCCTCTTTCATAATATAACCCATACCAAAATTTGTATGTATAAGTTTTGGTGAGAAATTTTTATCAATCTTATTTCTAAGAAAGTTTACATATACATCAATAATATTGGTTCCGGTATCAAAAGTAATCTCCCATACTTTTTCTGCTATTTCAACTCTGGAAACTACCTTGTTTTTATGTCTCATTAAAAACTCAAGCAACTGAAATTCCTTTGCACTCAAGTCAATTTGTTTGCCAGCACGGTATACAGTCTTTGAATCAAGATTCATTTCCAAATCAGCCATTTTTAAAACATTGCTGCTTTGCATTTCATTACCGGAACGTTTTAAAAACACTTTTACCCGTGCAAGCAGTTCCTTAAATTCAAAAGGCTTTACAATATAATCATCCGAACCTGAATCAAACCCCTCCAACTTATCTTCCATAGTTCCCAAGGCAGTAAGCATAATAATAGGGATAGAAGAATTATGATTTCTTATCTCTTTACAAACCTCATACCCGTTTATCTGTGGCAGATTAATATCTAAAATAATCAAATCATATTTAGAGGATAGTGCCATCTTCTTTCCCATAAGCCCATCGTATGCAACCTCTACATGAAAACCATCTTCTTCAAGACCTTTCCTGATAAATGAGGCTACTCTCTTTTCATCTTCGATAATTAATATTTGCGGGTTATCCATTAATGTAAAGATAAAGCATGTTTTGAATTAACATGAATATTCATTACAAAGCTAATCATCAGTTACACAAGAAGAGTCTCCTTTTTCAATTTTAATGAATTTTTAATGAGGGATTAATTAGTCTTTAATATGTGGGGCGCACTTTTGTTATAGAAATTAAAAGATAAATTTTTCTAAACAATAGAATCATACGTTAAACCCTTAAAAAAACAAAAAACATGAAAACCTTAAAAAAAGTATTGCCAATGGTTCTTTCGCTTGCACTATGTTCTTGCGTGAGTTCCAAAAAATTTAAAGAACTAAGTGCCAACTATCAAAAAGCTCAGGATGCAGATAAGAACTGTAATGACGCTCTTCTAAAAGCCAAAGCAGATAATTTGGATTTGAGTAACAAGCTGCAGGATTTAAAAACTCACAATGAGTACCTGAAAAAAAACAACTCAGAGGTATTAGGTGCTCTTCAGGATATGTCTGTATTAACTGCAAAGCAAGCAGAAAGTGTAAAGGAATCTTTACAAAGTATAAATAAAAAGGATGCCTATATCATGAATCTGCAATCTGCTATTTCCAGAAAAGATTCTTTGAATATGATTCTTGTTATGAATTTAAAAAGCGGATTAAAGGATGTAAATGATAAAGACATCAATATTAAAGTTGAGAAAGGCGTTGTTTATATCGATATATCTGATAAGCTGTTGTTCAATAGTGGCAAATATGCTGTTACTGAAAAGGCAAAAAAGGTATTGGGTGAAGTCGCTCAGGTATTAAATGCGCACCCTGATATTGAAATTATTGTGGAAGGTCATACAGATAATATGCCTATTCATACTTCATGTATTGAAGATAATTGGGATTTGAGTGTAAAACGCGCCACCTCTGTAGTAAGAATTTTAGAAACCCAATACAAAATTAATCCGGCAAGAATGGCAGCATCAGGACATAGTAAGTATTTACCTGTTGAATCAAATGATACTGAAAACGGAAGGGCAATGAATCGCAGAACACGCATAATTATATTACCTCAATTAGACCAGTTCTTCAAATTAATGATTAAGAAATAATTGTTTAACCAAAAAATCAGAACTCATGAAAACCTTTAACATCAAAACAATCTTAGTTCCTACTGATTTCTCAGAAACAGCAGGTAACGCATTAAGACAAGCTATTCAGATAGCTAAAATGAACAAAGCAGAAATAACACTGCTACATATAGTAACACCTTTTGATATAACCTACCAAAAGCAAAAGCCGTCTGATAAATTTGACCACCACTCCTTATACAATAAGGTAGTAAAAGCAGCGGAGAATGAATTAAAAAAGATTGCGAAAGAAATAACAGAGAAAAACTCCATCAAAGTTGAATGTATTGTTAAAGTAGAATTAGTTATTGAAGACGTTATCTGTAATGTAGCCGAAAAGAAAAAAGCAGACCTCATTGTTATGGGTACTCATGGTACAGCAGGTACCAGAGAATTCTTTGCCGGAAAAAATACCTACTTAGTAGTGCATCATGCAGAATGCCCGGTATTAACTATTCCAAAAAGGACAAGCAAACAGGGTTTAAAAAATATTATTCTTCCTATTCGTTTAGAATCCAATTCCCGACAAAAAGTAGATTATGCCGTGCAAATAGCCCGTTTGTTCAATTCAACCATCTTCATAACAGGTTATACGGATGATACTAATAAATCAAAACAAAATAAGGTTAAACAATATGTAGCTCAGGTAGAGAACTACCTTTCAGCACTTGGTATAAAGAATAAATCAACATCTATTTTTTCTGAAAATTTTACAAGAGAAACACTTGACTACGCAAAGAAAAATAAAGCTGATTTGATTGTG
>CAVXOV010000017.1:0-5196 GCA_963763345.1 uncultured Candidatus Saccharibacteria bacterium | reverse complement strand
AAAAAATTGTGCTGAACACCTACATTTATTTTTAAACCAGAAGCAAAATTACTGCCTAAGGTTCCAATAAAATCAGCCCTGGGTATTTCCATTAAAAAGATGTTTACCATTTGCATCATCGGTTACTTTCATTTGGGTATTAATAAAATAACGTAGCACATAACCTACCTCGGCATAAGCGCTAAACGGATTTCTTAATTCATCTCCGCCTGTATAGCGTAGCAAAAGATTTAAACGCCCTTCTTGCAAAGCCAAGTTATAGTTGCAATTATAATATCCGTTATATAAGGGCTGAGAACCCGGTGTAAAATAATAAGAGTTAAAAGACATAGCACTATGCTGATACTCTAAACCACCTACAAAAAATATATCCTTATGCATACGGACTTCTTCGGATACATTACCGTAAAAGGCAGGCCCGGGTCTAGTGTTTCCTGAATGTAAATTGTTGTTGGAATAGAAACTAAGCGCAGTACCTGCCGAGATACGCGTGTAAACAAGTTTAGGATCGCCGGCTTTTTGTTCCTTTTGCAAAAAATGCTGACAAAAAACAGATACAGGAACAAGAAAGGCATAGTACTATGTAAACAGGTTTCCTCAGCATTATCCTTTATAGGTAATCCATTTAATCATTTCTTTCCAGTTACTTTTTTGCCATACATTAAAATACCTGTCCTGTAAATGCGCCCTGCAATCCAGGTGGTAAATATAAAACCTCCAACCAGTAAAGTTAAGGAGGTAATTAATTGCCACATCGGAACGCCTGTTGGAAGGCGTACTAACATTACTACCGGAGATGTAAACGGAATCATAGAACCCCAGAATGCTATATTGCCTTCGGGGTTTTGCATTACACTGATAGACATCATATAGGCAATTACCAAAGGCAAGGTTATGGGCATAATAAATTGCTGGGTATCACTATCACTATCTATAGCAGAACCAACGGCTGCAAACAAAGCACTGTAAAACAAATAACCCCCTAATAAAGTATAAAAAGAAACAAATAATGATTGCAGTAAAATCTACCCCTTTTAAATCGCTTATCATTTCAAGAGCTTCCAAGCCTGCTATCTGTTTTTTGAAGTTCTTTGAAATTGGTACTACTACCTTGCTTATAAACAATCTCTTGTTGTGCTTTTTGCACAGTTGGCATCGGCAGTAATTTTTTAATAAGGTTGCCGAAACTGCACGTAGTTAGTATGGTACTTAATACAATCCAAATTAAAAACTGAGTAACACCTACTAAAGCAATACCAATTATCTTACCAATCATTAATTGAAAAGGACGCACGCTTGATACAATAATTTCTACCACACGGTTTGTTTTTTCTTCCATTACGCTGCGCATAACCTGCGCTCCATAAATAGTTAAGAATATAAAAATCAATAGGCCGCATACAAAACCTATCACACTGATAGCATCGGTTTTACTTTCTTTACTATCGCCGTTCTCATAAATCTTTTCATTAATAAGGTGTATGTTTTGTCGGGCGTTTTTTATCACATCCGGATTAATGTTATTAGCTGCCAGTTTAAATTCATACAGTTTACGCTCCATCACATCTCTTAAATATTGTGATACGGCAAAGCCCGGTGTCTTTTTATAGAATAGCTTTACGGGTGAATTGCTGCTTTGCGCTACGTTATATGGAATATAAAGAATGCTGGTATAATCTGTTTTATAAAAATCTTTAACGGCCTGTGTAAGTTTTATATCTGGATAATAGAACCGTACAAAATCATTATCGGGCAGGTTTTTATAAAAGGCTAAAGACTCATCTATCACCAATACTTTTTGTTCGGTTTTATCGGCATTGCTAAGCCATATCATTAAAGCAAAACCTGCTGCTACCAGCACAGGTCCCAATATCGACATCACCAAAAAGCTTTTCTTCCGGATGCGTTCAAAATATTCTCTCCAAATAATTAAACCTATCTTATTCATTTGCTTTATTCTGTATAATTAGATTGAGTACCTATAACCTGCTGTTCGTTTACCTTAGCAATAAAAATATCATTCATGCTGGGTATAACCTCTTTAAATGAGTTTATTTCTGCTACTTGCATTACAGCCTGCAACAAATCATTAGGCTTATGATTGCCCGCCAGTTTTATACGAACATCGTGTATATCACCATCGCTGTGTTTCTCCAACAGTTCTGCACCTGCCCACATGGCGGTAGTAAAACTCATCAGGTTGCCCTTGAAGTTTATATCATACACATTAGAGCGATGCGCTTTGCGTATATCCTTTACAGTACCATCCAGTATTTTTTCGGATTTATTAATCAGGGCAATGTTATCGCAAAGTTCTTCTACCGAACCCATGTTGTGTGTAGAAAATATAACGGTAGTACCCTGCTCACGTAAATCTAATATTTCATTACGAATGATGTTGGCATTAATAGGATCGAAACCACTAAAGGGTTCATCCAGTATCAATAGCTTGGGGTTGTGAATGATGGTAACAATAAACTGCACTTTTTGCTGCATACCCTTACTTAGCTCTTCCACCTTCTTATTCCACCAGCTAACCATTTCAAATTTCTCAAACCACACTTTAAGTTCTTTCATCGCAGCACTTTTACTCATGCCTTTCAGGCGGGCAAAGTATAAAGCCTGTTCGCCCACCTTCATTTTTTTATATAGGCCGCGTTCTTCGGGCAGGTAACCAATGTGCGAAATATCTTCCGGCGACAATTTTTTGCCATTCAATAAAATCTCCCCCTCATCGGGTGCTGTAATTTGATTGATGATGCGTATCAACGATGTTTTGCCTGCGCCGTTAGGCCCCAACAAACCAAAAATACATTGTTCGGGTACCTCTATGCTTACATTTTTTAAAGCCACATGAGTGGCATAGCGTTTGGTAACGTTTTGTACCGATAATAAACTCATAAGCGCAAATGTAGTATTAATTAAAAAGTAAAAACTGGTTTTAAATGTTTGTGTCAATTAAACTTCTGTCAAAAAGATAGTTTTTTTATTCCTTCTTCTTGTCTTTTGAAAAATCTGGGGTAACAGATAAAATTACTTTATCTATTTCTAAAGTTTCGTTTAAAGCAAAAACAGCTAGTTCATGTTCTTTTTCAACTATAGGTAGCATGTGTACAGCTTTCCTTTTATTTCAACTCTGTACCACTGAAAATTATTTGAAACGATATTCTCAATCCTTCCAAATTCTTTCCCATCCAAAGAAACCTTAACGGAAGATTTTATCTCTTTTATCACACTTCGCGCTCTTATCCATACATAATATCCAACTGTATCTTTTTCCATTGGGTGAAAATGAAACACAAGTGGGTCTGTTATATTCTCAGAAGAAAAAGAAATGAAAGTTGTAAATGTTGTGAAATCATTTTTCTCCGCATTTTTCGGAATCTCTGTTGTTATTTTAAATTCGGTCGAATCATCGTGTAGTTCAGCCTCAAAAACAAAATCCTTGCTCCAGTAATAAGGATGAGTTGATTCATGCCATCCATCTAACTGATAAAAAAGTAGGCCTTCAGGATTCCTACAATCATATATATAAACAGATCCCTGCCTTCGATAATTAATTTTTATTTTATTGTTTCCAATAGTGAGGTAGTGTTGTTTTAAAACTTCATCCGTTTTATTTCCTGTTCCGTCTTTAAACCAATTTGCGCTAATAACAAAAAGACCTGGCTTTGTTTTAGTGTCTTCACGATAAATAGCAAGCAGGTTGCCATCTCTTTCATAAGAAAAATCTTTTGAGTTATAAAATATTTTTGAATAGCGTGAAGTGATTGCTTGTGCATAAACCGGCATAGCAACTTGATATATATATCCGGCAGGGTTTATCGGGATTTCTGAAGCAGGATTTGTTATATTGAAAAATGAAGAGTAGAAATATTCGGCACCCATTGCACCAAGTGCTTTAAGCGAAGCAAGCCAGGGCGCAGGACGATAGTTTAAAGAATCTTCCCACCACCCGGCACAAATGAAAGGAGAAAAATAAGTATCGCCCTGTTCAATCTCCCGCTTTCTTCCCTCTGCAATACAATTCAAACCATGAAAGGCAGCGTAGCGGTCAAAAATATTATGACGATTATCGCCGGGATAAAAATCAGGAGTTGAATATGAATTCCCTTTATAAAATTGGTTTATTTTTCGCATTTCAGCATACTCTCCGTAATACAAAGGCAGAAAAGCGGATATCTGATAAAAAGAAAATTCGGAATCATAAAGTCCCGAAATAGAATCTGATTTTATAAATTGCTTTTTATAGGCATTAAATACTTCATATTGCCAGTGCCCACGGTCTTGTCTTGCGGTTGATGCGTTTTTTTGTATGCATGCAATTAGGGGATTGTCACGGTAACCTTCTCCATTGGGTGTCCACACCGGACCAAAAACTTCACCATTCTCATTTATAAAATCAATTTTCTTCTTACTATCCCTATTGGGAAGTACCGCAATTGCTTTCTCTAAGTTTTTTCGCTGAACTACCCCATCAATTTGAATAGAAGGATATGAGGTGTTGTTATTTTTACACGGATCAATTGCATCAGCTGTTTTTATGTATGGTATTTTTGATGGGTAGCCCCAATTATTAGGTCTTACTCCAACCCAAAATAGGTAGGTACAGGTAGGAATTTCAGGATGCATGTTAGCGTAAGAAATAATATTACCCGCAAAAGTTTGTGGGTTCGAAAAATCGCCGGCATAATAGGTAGGAGTGGGTATATTGTAATAATAGTTCCAGTTTTCAGCCATTTCACAATTCATATATATAGCAGGTTGGTAGGGGATATATCTATTAAGTCCCGGATAATTAAAAACCCCCGTTTCTCCTTTTGTTACTTTAGAATAATCATAAGCCATGTAATAAAAATCATACCACGAAAAATTTCGATGAAGTGAAACGCCCGGCTTAAATCTTGGACGCGGAAAATATTTCAATTGATCAATTCCTAAAACAGAATAGTTTGGGTAACCCGGTGCATAATCCTGCAAATCTGTTTTCTTTTTCGTCTCATCTTTTAAAATTTCTCTTTCCAATTTCTTGGAAGGAAAAAAGTGAAGGAAAAACAATAAAACCCCTAAACAAAAACATAGGTAACGTACATAATTCATTTTTTTAATATTTCCTTCTATTTAAACCTTAAACTCTTTACCGGAGTTACTTTGCTAATGATTAATACCGGCAAAAGCATCATTACTAAACAGCAG
>CAVXOV010000016.1:0-57494 GCA_963763345.1 uncultured Candidatus Saccharibacteria bacterium | reverse complement strand
TACTCATTGGACTTGACCCCGTTGAAGAACCTAAAGTATAGGTTGCTACCGCAGAAGTTGTTGGGGTTAAACTGCTGTTAATATAGCCGAGTTTCCTGCATATTGTGCTTGTGCTTGCTATAACTGTAATAGTTGTTGTAGGTATAACCGTTACTCTTATTGTATCAGAATTTGCTGTACAGCCTGTTGTCGATTTAGTGACAACAGAATAGGTCATATTTCCTGCAGTTACCGTAATGGTTTGTACTGTTGCACCTGTACTCCACGTGTAAGATAATGCAGCGCTTGATGTTAATGTTATGCTTCCTCCTCCCTGACAAAATATTGTTGGCCCGCTTGCAGTAATGGTTGGCGTAACAGCAATATTGGTGTTTGTTACTGTTGTCGTCAGCGAATAGGTACACCCACTATTGTCTTTTATCTTAATGGTATCGCTACCTGCTACTAAAGCAGTGAATGTATTTGCTATTTGATACGCTCCGTTATTTAACTCATACATATAAGGCATTGTTCCACCAATAACACTTGCAACATTAATGGTTCCAACTCCTTTGCCACAAGTATCTTGAGTGGTGACTACAGATGCTGTTGTAGGTCCGCTTGTTCCGCCAACAGTAACAGTTGTAGAGTAAACACATCCATTGCTATCTTTTATTTTAATACTATCCGTGCCAGCAGCTAAAGCGGTAAATGTATTTGCCGTTTGATATGTACCACTATTCAAAGCGTAATTATAAGGTGTTGCTCCACCGCTTACAGTGGTTATTGTAATGGTTCCCACTTGTTTACTACAAGTATCAGGTTGTGGAGTAATCGATGCCGAAGTAATGCCGCCAATAGTACCCACTGTTATTATTGATATATGAGGGCAGTTGGTATTGTCCTTTACTTGTACCGTGTATGTTCCCGCTATAAGATTAGTAAAAGAATACGGGAAAGAAACTATTGCACTATATGCTCCTCCGTTTATACTTGCCTGATAAGGTGCTGTTCCACCGATAACCGAGTTAATTGTAATAGTTCCGCTATTTGCAGGGACACAACTTGCATTAGCAACAACAGAATCTATTTTAGAAATAACAGAAGCATTTCCAACACTAGCTGTGGTGGTGTAGGCACAACCTAATCCATCTCTAATAATAACAGGATATGTATTTCCTGATAAGTTTTTTATGGTATCTGGAAAAGACGGAATAGCTACAAAGCCAGTTCCGTTAAAATTAATTTGATAGGGAGCAACACCGCCTGTTACAGAATTGACTACATAATCTCCATTTGACAAGCCGCAAGATGCTGAAACTAATACAGAGTCCACTTTTACTGGGCCTGCATCTGTTGTTAAGGAAACAGTTTGAGTAGCAGCAGGACAAGAGCCATTATATCCTGTTACCGTATAGGTTGTATTGCTCACTGGGGAAACGGATACAGTGCTTGTCGTCACACTTCCTGCATTAGCACTCCAAACATAACCTGTTGCACCGCTTGCCGTAAAAGTTGCGTTGGAGCCATTACATATTACTGTATTTGATGCTGCAATACTAACTGTTGGTGTTGTAGTTACGTTTATGGCAATTGTTTGTGAAGCCAAACAAACACCATTTATTCCGGTTACCGTATAGGTATCCGTATTGAGAGGGCTTATTGAAACCGTATTGGTTGTTGCGTTACTCGCATTAGCACTCCATGTATAAGAACTTGCACTACTTGTTGCGGTAAGAATATCGCTTGAGCCAGAACACAACGTATTACTTGTTGGCGTAATTGTTATACTCGGAGCTGTATTTACCGTAATACTTATACTTGCTGTGCTTGTTCCTGCACATGCACCGGTAGAAGTTCCGGTTACTGTATAAATAGTAGTAGTACCTGGTGTTACTATAATCTGAACTTGTTGTAGCACTTCCTGCATTAGCACTCCAAGTGTAAGTGTTTGCAACGCCTACGGTTAGCGTATCATTTAAACCAGCACAAGTAATTGTTTTTGTAGCTGTAATAGAAAGCACAGGTCCACTCGCTGAAGTTACTGTTACAATAATGGGAATTCGATATGTTCCCGGACAAGTTCCCGCATAGTAGGTATAAGTTCCTGCAGATGCAGGAGCTGTTATAGCATAAGGGTTTCCAGCGAAAACAGATGTACCACCGGTAGCCACTGTGTACCAATTAACAGAAAGTCCAGAAGGAGCCGTACCGTTCACCGTAACAGATAAAGTAATTGCGCTTGATGCACAAACCGTACCGCTTGGAGATACAGAAGCGGTTAAATAAAAATTAGGGGTAAGTGTTGCTCCTATAGTTCCTGCACCACCAGCCGTTGCTCCATTCGGGGGGAACAATAATGCAATTTTACTGGCATTAGTACAACCCGCAGTTACTGTACTTGTAACAATTCCGTTTGCCCCTCCGGTAACATTCACGCCGGTAACCGTATTGGTAGTTGCCACATAACCACCGCCGCCACCGCCGCCTGGACCAAAATTATGTTTATTATTAGCTACATTATGCATAAAATAATTTCCTCCCACTCCACCTTGCGCAGAAATGGCAAGTGTATTGGTTAAAGCAATATTCCCTGTTGAGTTAATAAATATTGCGCCACCACCGCCACCACCGCCAGCTCCATCATCACCTTGTGCAAGTGCTTCATCAAATGTACTTGTAACCCAATTTGTATTAAGCGCTTTTGCCCCGTCGGCTATAATTTGTCCTGCTCCGGTTACCGTTCCATAACTCACTAAATAAACAATGCCGCCACCATTTCCACCCGATGTTCCGTTTCCATCATTGCTATCGCCTGCACCGCCACCGCCACCAAAAAAAACACTACCTGTGCTATAATCCAAAGGTGTTCCGCCCCAACCACCATCATTATGTCTGCCGTCTCCCGCACCCCACACAGCAACACTGTTGGGTCCGTTACCTGCCGCTGTTGGGTCTGCATTGTTTACAGAATACGCATACCCACCGCGTCCGCCACCCGAAGATGTCGTTGGTCTGAATGAACCATTAAGAGGGGTTGTTGATTCTCGACTCCATGCTAATATATTATTAGCAGTAGAAACATCCGCATTCCCCATACCGTTCCACGTACTTATTACCCCACCATTAGAACCGCCGCCGCCGCCGCAATTATTACCGTTTCCACCGCCGCCGCCATTAGCAACGTTTCCTTTACAAGTAGGAAGGGGGGTGTTTTCAGAATAACTATTAAAATAAATATTGTTGTAATCGTGTTTCTTATATACGTTTGTGTCTCCGGCAATGCTCTCACCTTTATGAGCACCGCTATTGGCATTGCTACCCGAAGGGCCAAAGTCACTTCCGGTATTTATCACCGAAGCAGCAGTAGCGTTTAAAACAGCCCCCCTCTAAATCCTTTTCCGGCAACATTTATAGATGCGCCTGCTCCTATACTGGTATTACCCTGTACCTCTATTACAACAACACCCCCTGTATGCCCATCCCAAGCAGGGCAAGTTATTAGCCCTGTAGCTGTAGATACGGTTAATGAAATATAACGTGGCACCCGAACTATTTGGGTATTTCCCGGGTGATTATACGTAGTATCGCTATAGCTGTTTTTTAAAGCACAGTCTATGGTTATTACATTTCCTGATACAGAAGTTATTTCGGCAAACTCATTGTTTCCGGCGCCATTATAGGCTACTATTCTTCCAAATGAAGTATCGCCTACCACATCACTATTTGGATTAACATATTCCCCCACACTATCCTTTATTAAAGCCCCTTGCATCTGAATAATATAAATTAAATCTCCGGCCGAAAACCCCGCGGTTGATGCAACCGTAATACTGGTAGCTCCGGCCGCAGCATTAACTATAAGAGGAGTATATATATTTACGGTAGTGGTAGTGGTAAAACTTCCTACACCATCTTTTCCTTGCTGTGCTTTAATCGAAAAAACAGATAGCATAGCGCATATAAAAAACAGGGCTGTGTTTTTAAATTTCATAATGTGTTTATTTAAACCGAGCCAAAATAAAGAAAAATAGTGTGTAGTAAAAAACAGTTTGTTAAATTGCTCCTTTATTTAGGCAAACACCCATAAAATGAAGGTTAAAAAGGCACTTTTCTTCTGTTCTTGGATTATTAATTTATCCCTTTTCTCTCAAACTTATCAGCAAATAAAAAACCGTTTTGATACTTATCTTAACTACCATGGGAGTTTAAATTCTTTAGTGGATATTACCCCGGATAAAATTGTTTTTTACAACGCACAAAAACAAGCAGAATTTACCTTATTAAAAAACGAATGGCAAACATTTGCCTGGCTTATAAAAGCACTTCCCGATAGTATTCTCTGAAAAGATTTATAGCAACAAAAGCTTACTTGCTAACTATCCGCTTCCTACAGATTATCGCATAAAAAAGGGGATAAAAGATGTAACCATTGTTATAGACCCCGGGCATATTTCGGGTACTATGGAAATGGCACGCACGGAACAAAAATACCTGCACTTTACCAAACAAAATCATGCTGCTTTAAAACAAGACAGCATTGATGTTGCCGAGGGTAAACTAACCTTTGAAACTGCAAGTATTTTAAAGGCTATGCTGGAAGAAAAAGGTGCAAAAGTTATTCTTAGTCGTAAAGAAAACAGCACCTCGTTTGGATATACCTATGAATATTGGTTGAAGACCTATAAAAAGAAAACCCTGGATAGTTTACTCTCTATTAAAAAAATAACTATACAAAAACATAAGCAATTAATGAACTCCTCCCCTACTCTTCTCTTCAGTAGTTTTTTTAAAGATTATGAATTGCAGCACCGTGCAATGGTTATTAATGCAGCTGTTCCTGACCTTACGGTTATTATACATTATAACGTGGACGAAAAAAATATGGACTGGAAAAAACCCAGCGACAAAAACTTTTGTATGACTTTTATTCCCGGTTGTTTGATTGCCGATAACCTTAAAACTATACAAGGCAAACTTAATTTATTGAGACTGTTACTTAGTACTGATTTGGATGAGAGTGAAAAGATTTCCGGTATGGTAGTTAATCAACTTTCTAAACAATTAAATATACCTGTTGCCAATAAAACAGATGCTTCTTATTTGAGTGAGCATTGCTTAAGCTCTCCCACCAAAGGAGTTTATAGTCGCAATTTGGCTTTGTGCCGTATGGTTAAAACGCCTTTGGTTTATGGAGAATGTTTGTATCAGGATTGCGAGAATGAATGCTATGCCCTCACCCAAAACACAGAAACCTTATACGGCATTAAAACAAACAAGCGCATAGTGCTAGCCGCACAAAGTTTTTATAATGCTATTATGCAGTACTCCGCAAAGTAAATAAACAGGTTTTCATTTGTTGTGTTTGCAAACAAACGAAAGTTAAATGAATTTATTTTACAAGCCCCAATTTATTGTTTTAACTTAGCTTACTATAGCTAAAACATACCTTATACATAGTGCTTATTTTTGTTTCTTTCTCCAAACTTATGAGCCAATGAAATAAATTAGATTCTCCTAAGAAAAACAGATGGATAAGTATTGGGAAAGCAAACATTTTTGTTTCATCGAGGGTATTTTTGGAGTGAATAACGAAACCAACTATTACAAGAGTGTAAACCCTTATGCTGGTGCAACACTAAGTTTACCTTTTTTTATTTATAATTTCTCGTTAGAACCTTTTTATAAAAGGTTTTATTCTGATGTTACCTTTGGTTTGGTGGGTATAAAACTTGGTTATGCCATCAGGTAAACTTTTAAACTAAATTAGATAGAGAAACAACCAAAAATGCTATTTAGCGACGAAAATGGAAAACGTACGTCTTTAAGCCAAAAAGAGCGGCGGAAACGAAAATCCAACGGTAACAGGAAAGTCCATGTAAAAAAGCGGACTTTTTTGTTTTTGAAAAACCAATACTTTTTTTAGGTTTGACACTATCTATGGAAAGGAAAAGAAAAAGACCAAGTAAACTTCAAGTTTTACTTATGGATTTTATTGAGTTTTTTATTAAAATAAAAATGATTCTTATTGTGGTGATAGTTGCTCTTTTGTTGATAGCCGTTGCCTATTCCATATATATTACACCCAAAGGTTATTACGATAAACCTATCGAGTTGAAGCCGGTTGTTAAAGGCAAAAAATAAACAGGGTTTTATAATAATCGCAATAATTTTAGGATAAAGTTAATAGGATGTTAATAAATTTTGACTTTTTGTTTAAAATAACCATATTTGCATCCCTTTAATTATTTTTTTATGATAAAAAGAGCTTTATTATCGTTTATTCTTTGTCTTTCGTTTTCGTATGTTTTTTCGCAAGATTTAAGCATTACCAACAGTCTTCCTTCATCGGGTTCGGCCGGACAGGATATAGAGGCTAAATATACCATGACTAAATCACCTACCATGGGTAGTTTTGCTAAGTTTCAGGTTGATTTGCCGGCAGGGTTTAACGCGCAAAGCATAGAGATAAAAGGAGGTAATTTTACGTTTGAGAATAACCGCGTTAAAATAGTGTGGGTATCCCTTCCGGGTGATGCAACTTTTGATTTTTCTTTTAAAATAACACCTGCATCTACAGCGTCAGGCAATATGACGTTTGCCCCTCAGTTTTTTTATTTAGAGAATAATGTAAAGAAAGAATATGTTGTACCCCCTTCTTCAATAGATTTTGGTGGGGGTGGAGCTGTTGCTACTGATAATAGTAATAATACAACAACCAATACAACAATGGATAATTCTAATACCTCCACCAATACTACCACCAACAATTCTAATAATGCAACAAATATCACCACCACAGATAATACTGCTAATAACATGAATACACAAAGCAATAATACTACCACAGATAACTCTGCCAACAACAATACTTCTACCAACACAAACACCCAATCTACTAATACGAACAATAATACATCTTCAAATAACAATACATCAAACACAACTTCTAACACAAGCAATACCACGACAGCAAAAAGTAATGTAGTATATCATGTGCAGTTAGGGGCATTTACAAATAAACCAAACAAAGCCAAGTTTGCAGAATACGGTTCTGTTAAAGTTGTAGAAGATGCCGGTATGTATAAAGTATTGGTTGGTAAGTTTGCAACTTTAGCCGAAGCCCGCACCTACAAGAAGACCTTACTTGCCAAAGGTGCAGAAGGTATTTTTGTGGTTGCTTACGAAAACGGTGTAAGGGTTAAGATTAACTAAATCTTACTCTATTTTACATTCATTGCTTTTACCTGCTCGTCCATCAGTTTAATTCCTTCCATAAAACTATGCGGGTTGTAGCCTAAATCTTTAATGGCTTTATCTATTATAAAACCTGTAATAGGGGGGCGCTTAGCGGGTTGTTTTATATCAGCCGATTTGGAAGGTTTAATTAATGATTTATCTAACCCATAATAATCAGCCACCTGATGTACTAATTGCAAAATATTTAAAAAATCTTTTCCTGAAATATTGTAAACGCCCTGTGCTTTTTTCTTTACTAAAAGAATACATCCATCAGCTAAATCTTCAGCCAGCGTGGGGGTTCTAAACTGGTCATCAACCACATTAATAGTTTTGCCCTGCTCTAAATTTTGTTTAGCCCACAATACGATATTGCTACGACTCATATTATCTACTATACCATAAACTAAAACAGTACGTGCAATAGCCCAATGCAGTTTACTGCTTTGCACAATTTTCTCTCCTTCCAGTTTACTCCAAGCATAATAACTTAATGGATTAGGTTTTTCGCTTTCATCTAATGGGCCATGTGTTCCATCAAAAATAAAATCAGTAGAAAGATGCACGAGTTGTGGTTTGTACACTTTATTCTTTTGCTGAAGTTCTTCCAACCCATCAACTATAAATTGCACAGCATTAATATTCATGGCTACACAAGTTTCTTTCTCGGTTTCGCAAACATCTACATTGGTCATGGCAGCTGCATGAATAATAGCATCGGGTACATGTTTAGTAAGCACTTCTTTCACCTGTTTTTCGTTGGTTATATCCATTTCAGAATAGGTATAACCATCTTTATGTATCAACCTGTTCTCTCCTCGTGCAGTAGCAATGCAGTTTATTCCTGGTTGATTGCGCAGTTTATAAACCAATTTCTGTCCGAGTAAGCCATTGCTGCCTGTAACTAAGATTTTCATATATTCGTTTCTTAAAAGTATAGCTTTCAAAAATAGGTAAAATTTATGCTTGAGTCGCCCTTACACGAACATCATTTATTAAGATACCAGGTTGCCATAGAAGATAAACCCATGCGCAGCTTTTCCAAAACGGCTGTGATTAGTTTTTTTGATGAGAATAATAAAAAGGTGCTGGTGTTTAAGTATGGTGTTATCAGCAGCGAAGAAATTTTTGAGAAGATAGATAAGGGTGAAGATATTAACCTCAATAACGCATATGTACTGAATTTTTCTCTTACCGACTATCGCGTAAACAAAGGGTTGGATGATAGTGTGCTTATTTCTTTGAAGAATTTTTCTGCTAAAAAGACTTTTTTTGATTGTGATATCAGCAATGATTTTAGTTATGCCCGCTTTGATGGAGATAAGGTTACGTTTGATTCAGTTATTTTCGGGAACGGAACCAACAACTTTGGAGGAGCTGTTTTCTCTAACGGAGATGTAAGTTTTAAAAAAGCTAAGTTTGGCAGTGGCAGCACAAATTTTCAGAGCGTACAGTTTGGCGATGGTTTAATTTCTTTCAACAATACCAATTTCGGCACGGGCAACCTTTCTTTTGTAGACTGTAATTTTAGTAACGGTAACGCCGACTTTAAAAACACGTATTTTGGAGATGGTAATGTTGATTTTAAGTTTGCCAAGTTTGCCAATGGCGATTTAAGTTTCGAGAAGGCATCTTTCGGGAAAGGGAAAAAAGAATTTAAAAACGTAGAGTTTGGCGGTGGCAAAATAGATTTCAGAAGAGTAGATTTTAACGATGGTGATGTTTCTTTTGATGGCGCTGAGTTTGGTGATGGAAAAGTTTCTTTCCGCAGTTCGCGTTTCGGACACGGAAGCAAAAGTTTTGAACAGGCAGATTTTGCAAAGGGTGAAGCACAATTTGATTTGGTTGATTTTGGTTCGGGTTCAGTTAGTTTTAATAAAGCTAACGTAACGGATATTTCTTTTAAAGGTTGTGCATTAAACTGCTACATGGATTTGCGCTTTAACTCCTGCCACAAATTAGATTTAAGCAGTACCATCGTACGCGACATTTTAGATTTAAAACCTGAAGACGAAAATGTGGTAATAAAGATTTTCGATATTACAGGCATGCGGATTTTAGGAAGAATATTTATTGATTGGCGGGGCAACGATGTGTTTAATTTAATTTATGCGCAAAATGATTCGACACTGTTTCAAAAAGCAGAGCAATTCAGGATTTTAAAAGAGAACTTCCGCAACAACGGACAATATGTAGATGAAGACGCCGCTTACTTAGAATTTAAACGTTGCGAAGCAAAGGCTAATCTAAAAGCAGAACTTGAAAAAGGGGGCAAGGATAAAATATTGGCTTACCCCAATTACTACTTTCAGAAATATGTGTTTGATTATATTGGTCGTTATGCAACAGATCCTATACGCGTATTAACCAATATGCTGCTTGCCTTTACCAGCTTTAGTCTTATATATTATGTGGTAGAAGAATACTTCCCTAATTTCGGTAGCATTGCTACAACCATAGGCGATTCTCCACTAAACCATCAACATGAGTTTTGGAATGCTTTTTATTATAGCGCCATAACGTTCTTTACAGTTGGTTATGGAGACTATTTTGCCGAAGGCTACTTAAAACCCCTTGCTGCTTTTGAGGGTTTTACCGGCGTATTCTTAATGAGCTATTTCACCGTAGCCTTTGTAAGGAAAATTCTGCGCTAGTTGTTCGTTTGTACCATAAACAGGCTGTTCAAAACCTTTTAAAACTCGTAATAACTACCCTTGTTAGTTGCTCATTACCTGTTGCCTGTTTTAGTATCTTGCGTCTCCGTTTCTATGATGGACAAAAAAAAGCAAAAGAGCGATACTATTACAGAGAAAGAAACCCCCTTAATGCGGCAATACAACCAAATTAAGACCCAGTTTCCGGATGCTTTATTGTTGTTTCGTGTAGGTGATTTTTATGAAACCTTCGGCGAAGATGCCATCAAAGCAGCTTCCGTTTTGGGTATTGTGCTTACGCGACGTGCCAATGGGGCCGCACAATTTATTGAGTTAGCCGGTTTCCCACACCATTCTTTAGATACGTATTTACCTAAATTAGTTCGTGCAGGTTACCGTGTGGCTATATGCGACCAGCTTGAAGACCCTAAACTCACCAAAACCATTGTTAAACGTGGCGTTACCGAATTAATTACCCTGGCTTAGCCTACAGCGAAAAAATATTAGATCATCAAAGTAATAACTTTTTGTGCAGCCTGCATTTGGGCAAAGATGTATTAGGCATTTCATTGCTTGATATTTCTACCGGAGAGTTTATTGTGGCACAGGGTAATGCATCGTACATTGAAAAGATAATCCATAAGTTTAGTCCGAATGAAATTTTATTTGAACGCAACAAACGTTCTCAGGTTCTTGATTTGCTGGGCGACAAATATTATATCTACGGGATAGATGATTGGGCTTTTACGTTTGATTATGGCTACGAATCATTAACCAAGCAATTTAGCACCAATTCTCTCAAAGGTTTTGGTATAGAGGATATGCCTGCTGCCATTGCATCTTGTGGCGCTATGTTATTTTATTTACATCAAACCCGCCATGATAAATTAAAGCACATTACTTCTTTAAAACGAATTGATGAGAACGAATTTGTTTGGTTAGATAAATTTACGTTCCGCAATTTAGAATTGATTTATCCCATTGCATGAAAATGGAAAAGCTTTGTTTGATGTGACTAATGGAACGGTTACCCCAATGGGTACGCGTCTGCTAAAACGCTGGATTGCGATGCCGCTTGAAAAATATTCCGCAAATAAATAAACGGTTAGATGTTATCGAATTTTTTACCAAGCATACCGGAAGAAGCAAACAAACTACATGGCGAGTTAAGTCAGTTAGGAGATTTAGAACGTTTAATTTCTAAAGCTGCGGCTATGCGTATCAATCCGCGTGAACTGATGCAACTCAAACGCTCACTTACTATTACAGAGAATATTAAACAAAGCCTGAAAGATTTTAAGAGCAATTATTTCGAGGAAACTATTTCAGGCTTACAAGATTGCAAAGAACTTCAACAAAAGTTAAGCCTCCTTAAACGAAGATGCGCCAGTTGCTGTTGCCAAAGGAAAAGTAATGGCTGATGGGGTAAATGCAGAGTTGGATGAGTTAAGGCAAATTGCCTATTCGGGTAAAGATTACTTATTGAAAATTCAGCAGCGTGAAGTAGAGCGTACGGGTATCACTTCCTTAAAAGTAGCTTACAACAATGTGTTTGGTTATTATTTGGAAGTTACCAACGCACATAAAGATAAAGCCCCTGCTGATTGGGTTCGTAAGCAAACGTTGACTAATGCCGAACGTTACATCACACCCGAATTAAAAGAATACGAAGAAAAGATTTTAGGTGCTGAAGAAAAAATTACTGCACTCGAAACAAAACTATTTGAAGAACTGGTTGCTTACGTTACCGAGTTTACTATTCACATACAACAAAATGCTTCTTTGTTAGCACGTTTAGATTGCCTGCTTGGTTTATCAATAGTTGCCAATACAAATAAATATGTTCGTCCAACAGTTAATGAAGGTTTTGCTATTGATATAAAGGAGGGCCGTCATCCGGTAATAGAAAAGCAGTTACCTGTGGGCGATGAGTATGTAAGCAATTCTGTTTTTTTAGATACAGATGTGCAACAAATCATGATGATTACCGGTCCGAATATGAGTGGTAAATCGGCTTTGTTGCGACAAACAGCCTTAATAACTTTACTGGCACAAATTGGGTCTTTTGTTCCGGCACAAAGCGCAGATATTGGTTTGGTAGACAAAATATTTACACGGGTTGGCGCATCAGATAATATCTCTTCGGGTGAATCTACTTTTATGGTAGAGATGAATGAAACAGCAAGCATCTTAAATAATTTAAGCAATCGCAGTTTGATTTTATTGGATGAGATAGGAAGAGGAACCGCTACCTATGATGGTATCTCTATTGCTTGGGCTATTGCAGAATACATTCATCAGAATCCGCAGCATAAAGCAAAAACATTATTTGCTACGCATTATCATGAGTTAAATGAAATGCAGCAATATTTTCCGCGTGTGAAGAATTATCATGTAACCGTAAAAGAACTTAGCAACAAAGTAATTTTTATGCGCAAGCTTGCCGAGGGTGGAAGCGAACATAGTTTTGGGATATATGTAGCAAAGATGGCGGGGATGCCTAAAGACGTGGTTGAACGTGCAGGAGAAATATTAAAGAAATTAGAAAAGGAACATGAGCTGGAGCCTAATCAAACATTGGTAGATGCTGAGGGTAGATTGGTTCAAAAAAACACTGATAGCGATTATCAGTTAAGTTTCTTTCAGTTAAACGACCCTGTCCTTCAGCAAATAAAGGAAGAGATTTTAAAAACGGATGTAAATACACTTACCCCTGTTGAGGCACTTTTAAAATTGAATGAGATTAAAAAGCTGTTAGGGAAATAAAATAGGCATATGTTTAAGACTTTTAAGCTAAATCAAACGAAAGCAATAATAATACTATTATTTATTTTCTTTGTTCAAATGCTTTGTCTATAATTATCAAACTATTCTGACTATCTATCCAAGAACCGTTCATGCATGGAGGCAAGCAGATTGTTTAAATTTTACGCTTAATTATTATAATAATAGGGCAACTTTTTTTGCACCAAGGGTTAATAATGTAAGCAATTTAGGAGATTCGAAAACAGCAAGTGATTTTCCTTTGGTTCAATATACGGTTGCGCAAATTTGGAAAGTGTTTGGTAAATCAATTATGATCTTTAAACTTATCAATTTAGGGTTTTTATTATTGGGGTTGATTTATTTGTTTAAATTGGCATATTATTGGACGAAAGATTATTTTCTCTCTATTATAACGGCCACTTTAATATTCACATCCCCTGTCCTTGTGAATTATGGCCCTTCTTTTATAAATGAAATACAATCTTTCGGGTTGGGCTTAGCTGGTTTTTATTATGCCATTAAGTGGATAGATGAGAAAAGGAAAAAACAGTTTTATGCTTTGGTTTTATTGTTTCTATTTGCAGGTTTAGCCAAGGTTTCTATTTTCTTTGTTTATGCCATTGCTCTCCTTTTAATTGGAAAAGACTTTGTTGTAAACTATAAAAACTGCAATAAAACACAAAAAAGGAAATGGTTTATCAATTTAGCTATACTGTTGATTCCTATAATAGTATGTGCTGGCTGGTCCAAATACGCTGCTTATTATAACAGCATCCATTATAATTTATTTTTAGTGGGTATTGTGCCAATATGGGAAATTAATGAAGAGCAAAAACGGTTTATTTTAATGAAAATTATTGATGAAAGTATGCCTCAAATGTTCAACCTTTCTTTATTATTATTAATTACTGTTTTTTCTTTTTCTTTTTTAATTCTCAGGGTAAAAGAGTTTTTTTCGAATACATATCTTGTTTTATTATCAAGCATAGTTTTATTCCTTATTTATATGATTCTTTTCTATCAAAACCTAGGTGTCCATGATTATTATTATATTATGTTATTGGTTATTGTTTCTATAATTATTTGTTTGGGGATTAAACAGATTAACCAATCTTATCCGGAGATATTTAGCAATAAATTAATTCGTTTATCTCTGATTTTGTCAATTATTGTGTATACATATCAAGCATCTATAAAAACATGGATTAGAACCAATTATAAAACAGATTCTTATAGTAAGAGTCTTTTTTTTGATAAAACCCAAATTGATTTTTACAAGTTTATGTTGTGGGAAGACGGGGCAAGATATGGTACGCTGGAAGAAATTAAAGATAGCTTAAATAACTTTCATATAACTAAAAATGATACTGTATTAGTTTTGGGAGATGTAACCTCTACCCGCTCTTTGGCTATTATAGATAGAATAGGTTATACTGGATTTAATACCATGTACTTGGATGTACCTAAATTTATTGAGGAAAAGAAAAGACACGGGCTGAAATTCCTTTTTATTTTAAATCCGGATTTGTTGAGTGATGAAAAACTAAAGCCATATTTACAAGATAAAATTTTTCAAAGAAACTCTACTTCTATTTACAAACTTTAAACAGTGTCTGACTTCAACGATATACTACTCGATATAAAACGGAAACTTTATAAGCCCGTTTATTTTCTGCACGGAGAAGAATCTTACTTTATTGACGAGATAAGTAATTACATAGAACAGCATGTGCTAGATGAAACCGAAAAAGGGTTCAATCAAACCGTATTATATGGTAGAGATACTGATTTAGGAAGTATTATCAGTTTGGCTAAAGGGTTTCCTATGATGGGTGAACAACAGGTTGTTATTGTAAAAGAAGCACAAACCCTGAAAGAGCTTTCAAAATCTACGGGTGACAGTGATGAGGTAAAAGAAAAGAAATCTTCTTCTGATAAAAACCCTTTGATTGCTTACCTCGAAAACCCGCAGCCATCTACTATTTTAGTATTCTGTTTTAAATACAAAAAGTTAGATGCGCGTTCAACAATTGCCAAAACCATTGCTAAGAAAGCTGTTCTGTTTGAATCTAAAAAGCTATACGATAATAAAATTCCTGATTGGATAAATAGTTATTTAAAAGATAAGAAGTATAGCATCAACCCCAAAGCAGCTGCGCTATTGGCAGAGTATTTAGGAAATGATTTATCTAAAATTGCTAATGAAGTAGGTAAGCTTTGTTTGAATTTACCGGAGAATAGTGAAATTAGTATTGACCACATCCAACAAAACATCGGCATCAGTAAAGACTTTAATGTGTTCGAATTGCAGGATGCGTTAAGTAAAAAAGATGTGCTGAAAACAAACCGCATTATACAATACTTTGCGGCAAACCCCAAAGAGAATCCGTTGATAATGACTAATGCTTCTTTATATACCTACTTTCAAAAAGTATTGTTGTATCATTTTGTACCAGATAAAAACAGGGGTAGTGTAGCAAGCGCCTTAGGGATGAACCCATTTTTTGTAGAAGGCTACGAACGCGCTGCCCGCAATTATAATACAGCAAAATTAAAATCTATTTTTGGTTATATACATGAGTGCGATGCTCGTTCTAAGGGATTAGATAATGTGAGTGTAGAAGATGGTGATTTGCTGAAAGAAATGGCATTTAAAATATTGCATTAAAATAAACGACCCATGAACTACTGGCTAATTAAATCAGAACCTAGCGCTTATAGCTGGGAACAGCTTTTAAAAGACAAACAAACCTTTTGGAACGGTGTGCGCAATTATGCTGCGCGCAACAACCTTAAAGCCATGAAGAAAGGCGACCTTGCTTTCTTTTACCATAGTAACGAAGGGCTTTGTATTGTGGGTATTGCTAAAGTGGTTAAAGAACATACACCCGATAAAACAGCTACCGAAGGCGAGTGGTATGGAGTTGATTTTGCTCCTTACAAAGCATTAAAGAAACCTGTTACGCTTGAGCAGATGAAAAAGGAACCTTTGCTTAAAACCATGGAGTTGCTTCGTATCGGGAGACTGTCTGTTTCTAAGGTTACAGATAAGGAGTTTGATAAGATTTTACTGATGAGCGAAACCAAGTAAATGGATAAACTTTCCTTTGCTTCGGTAACAATAGATGTGCTGCACCATGTGGCACAGGATATTGCCACGGCTATTAAAGATAATAAAGTTGTATTGTTTTATGGAGAGATGGGTGCAGGCAAAACCACTCTTATTAAAGAGATAGGGAGGCAACTGGGTGTTACTGATAGCATGAGCAGCCCTACGTTTGGGTTAGTAAACGAATACCACACCAAAGACAACGGTGTTATTTATCACTTTGATTTATACTCGTATAAAAAACATAGAAGAGTGCCTTGATATGGGCATGGAAGAATATGTGTATAGCGACAATTATTGTTTTATTGAATGGCCAGAGAAGGCATTACCATTATTACCAGATAATTATTGCAGAGTTTCTATTAAAACAGAAAAAGATAATACACGCAGTATTAGTTTGCAGTAAACCTTATTTGCAATGCTTATTTATTAGGCTATCCGCTAATGTGCTGCCCATCTTTTTTTGCTTTCATCCAATCTGTACAGGCACCTACATAATCTTCTAATCCTTTTTTAGAAAGCCCTCTGTAATAATAGGTCTCTTCCATAACTAGAATCTAGATCTATAGATTTAGTAAAACCCTCTAAGGCACCAGCATAGTCCTTCATATCATATTTACAAAGCCCTACATTATAATAAGTATCGGTGTATTTTGGGTTCAGTTCAATGGCTTTGTTATAATCATGCAAAGCCCCTCTACTATCTCCCGACCTATATTTTGCTATGCCCCTGTTATTATAAACCCAATCGTGGTTTGGTTCTAATTCAATGGCTTTGTTATAATCTTCTATAGCACCTTTGTAATCGTTTATTTCATTCTTACAAATACCCCTGCCATTATATGCCTTGGCAAGCTTTGGGTTTAATTCAATAGCTTTGTTATACTGTACTATGGCTTCTTTATAATCTTTTAATTTGCCCGAAGTGTCTCCCCTTTTATAATATTCTTCTTCTGCCGGTTCACTACAAAAACTAAGGCTTAAACTTATGGTAAGTAATATGAATATACGCAGCATGTTTATTTATATCAATTACAAATGTCGGATTTTTACTTCAATTCTTACGATGCGCACTGTTTAATATTTATATCAATATAGGGGTTAACACCTCTACTTAACCCCAATCTTCTTAGCTATATCACAGGAATTGCTTTTTTGTGAAGCGTAATACTGATAGTTTTAAGTCTTAGATATTCGGGCGATGCATAAAAGTACCCGCCACAATCATTACGCTTAGTCCCCCAAGAGTTTTTTACCAAATAATATTTGTTTCCGTTTTGGTCTTTTGCCAACCCTATTATATGCATGCCATGGTCGTCTTGCGTTTCGTAGTTATCAAAGGCAACCTGACGAGTTAGCTGTGTAACAGTTTGTTGCTTGCAAGGCTTTGTAAAACACTTGTTCTTATCCTCATCGCTCATCGTGCTCCAATTCTCAGGTACAAGCGCTAAACCATCTTTAAAGCGGAAGTAAGGCTCGCTTACATCTGCCAGCCCAGGCAACGCCATAGCCATTGTTTAGGGCATTGTCTATTGTTGTCATCAGCTCATCAATAGGTACGTTTTGGTATTGCTTAGATGCCCAGTTATCAGGTATCTCTAAAATAAAAGGTTGGTAAAAAGCATGATGTGTAAACGAAGAAATAAACACATAATCATCGGGGTTTATACCCAATGTGGCTGTGTATGTTTTGGGTGTATAGCGTTTGCCTTTATATTCGAAGTTTAGAGGTTCGGTGCCCATGTAGGTTTCTAACGTACTTTCTATCTGCCGGCGGCAATCAACAGGGTCTATTTTATCTTTGGCTACCATAATACTTACCTGAAGCAGCAAAACAGAATCCATTCTTTTATGGTTATAGCCCATTACCTCATCCAGCTTGCCATTATATGCTTCCAGCGGCATCATACCATAATTCTTCCAGCAATTTATAACATCTGTGGGTTCCCCACCTTCTGCAAAAGAGGCTTTACCGTGCATACGTATGTAATTATCTGCCTTTAGCGGATAGGTTTTTCTAACTACATACATCTCGCTCAACTTCACATCTTTTATATGCTTAATGCGCATCACTTCCGACTCAAAAAACGAGAGTGTAGAAAAACTCCAGCAGGTACCTGTACGTCCTTGGTTTTGCACGGTTGTAGCTTCTATACTTTTGCTGATGGTAAATTTATATTCACTCTCTTTTTTATTGCTAGTGGGCTGCGCAGTTGCAAAGAAGCAAGAGAGAAGAGTTAAGATACAAGATATACGGATGTATTTTTTCATTTCAATAAGTTTAGTATACAAATGTATTTATTTTAGGGTATAATTAATGTTTTTGGGTCTTATTGCGATCCTTAACAAAAATTTAAATTCTATTTTACACCCAAAAAAGTCTTAATTTAAAAGGGGCTTTGTAAGGCTAAAAGACTCTCTTATAAAACGCTTGATGTGTTTCAAACAAAGTTCAGGTTCTTCTAAAAAGCCCATGTGCCCTGAGTTTTCGAGGAGTAAGACATGTTTCTTTTTGCATAACTCCGCTTGGTCTAACAGGGTTTGCATGGGCAAGAGATTATCATACTTACCAACAATAAACAGTATAGGATAATTGGCAAAATGCAAAACCACATCCCGACTTTGTCTGTTTTTCATTCCTTCTAATGCTGCAACAACTCCTCGCTTAGGTGTTTTGCGGGCAATTTGCCGTGTAGATGATATTTCTTTTTTAAGGTGCTTTAAATTTTTTGCATTAAATAAATTCCTGATAGTTGCTCTTACATAAATGGGATAACTATTCTTTAGAGCGCGGATGGCTTTGTCGCGGTCTTTCTTTTTCTGCTCGCTATCAGCATAAGATGTGGAATGAAACAAACACAATCCTCTGATATAATCGGGAAATAATTCGGCAAAAGCCAGACTTGCATAGCCACCCATGCTATGCCCTATGAGTACATACTTTTTAAGATGCAGACTATCTGTTACCGCCTTCACTACCTGCGCCATCAATTCCATATTGTGCACATAGCCGTAGCAATCGCTTTGTCCGTGTCCGGGTAAATCAATACAAATTACTTTAAAGTGTTTGGCTAATGCGGTGCGCAAACCATCCCAACTATTGGCTGAACCTAAAAAACCATGCAGCAATACCACTGCTCTTCCTTTTCCGCTAACGGTGTAAGCAATTTTGGCTTGTTTAAAATTGGCGTATCGGTTGTCCATTACTAAGTCAAAAGTAAGAAGTTAAAAGTTAAAAGTTAGGCTTTGCTTTCTAAATTCTTAATTTTGAACTCTTAGTTCATTTTATGGCAGGTATAAACAAAGTTATATTAGTAGGCAATTTGGGCAAAGACCCTGAAGTGCGTCGTTTAGATGGTGGCGTAGTACGAGTTAGTTTTAGTTTAGCCACTACCGAGTATTATAAAGATAAAGAAGGCACCCGCATTGAGCAAACCGAATGGCACAACATTTTAATGTGGAGAGCCATTGCCGAAAGTGCCGAGCGCATACTTAAAAAGGGATATACCATTTATTTAGAAGGTAAGCTACAAACCCGCAAGTGGCAGGATAAGGAAGGACAACAGCGCAGCACTACCGAAATTGTTGCTGATACCTTTCAGTTGATTAGAAAGAGTGAAGGGGGAACACAGGCAAACGAAACGAATACAAAAGATGATTTACCTTTTTAAAGATGAAGAAATTACTTATTGCTCTGTCTCTTATTTCATGCCTAGCGTCTCTTGTCTCCTGTATAGGTAATGATGATGATGCCGTTGCACCTAAGCCCCGTGCTTTTTACCGACTAAACTTTCCCGAAAAGAAATACAAAACCTACGATAGCATTTGTCCGTTTACCTTTCAAACACCCGTTTATTCTTTTGTAGAAAACGATAAAAGCAAAAACGCGCAACCATGTTGGCTAAACATTCTCTACCCCATGTACAAAGCGCAATTGTATGTTAGTTATAACGATTTGAATAACGATTTAGCCAAGCACATAGAAGACTCGCGTGAGCTTGCCGTTAAACATCAGGTAAAAGCAAGCGGGTTAGATGAAGAGGTTTTAATAAATGATTCTGCTCGGGTGTATGGTCTGTTGTATGATATTTCGGGCAACAGCGCATCGGCCATACAGTTTTATATTACGGATAGTACCAAACATTTCCTGCGTGGTTCCTTGTATTTTAATTGCCCGCCTAATATAGATTCCTTAAAAATTGTGATTGATTATATCCGCACCGATATTATGCATATGATTAAAACCTTTAAGTGGAAAAGTGAAAAGAAATAAAATCAGTGAATGCAAATTAATCTCACTAAAAAAGAACAACTGCAAACAAACACGTGGCAGGGCGGCACTACTACACAGTTAGCCATATACCCCGAGATTGCAGTGTATAAGAATCTTGATTTTATTTTTAGGATAAGTACCGCCACTATTGATGTGGAGCAATCTGCGTTTACGGTTCTGTCCAATGTAGCAAGAGAGCTAATGGTGCTGGCCGGAGAGCTGGTTATTGCGCATAAAGGTCATTACACCAAACAACTGAAGAAGTTTGATACCGACAGTTTTAGGGGAGATTGGGAAACTACGAGCATGGGCAAGGCTGTCGATTTTAATGTAATGACGAGAGGTAATGCCAAGGCGCGTGTTACGGGGTTTACCTTACCCGAAAAAGCGACTAAAGCACTTACACTTAATTGTGATGTGATGGCTATTTATCTTTACAGGGGAGATTTATGTATGGAGCAATTGACTACAAAAACAATTTTAACACAGGGTGATGTGGCACTTATTTATAAACAAACTATAAACGAGACTTTTAGTCTTCAGGGAATATGCACAAGTGATGTGGCTGTGGCGCAAATATCTTTTTAAGGATACCCATTTGTTCTCCTTTTCTTTTTAATGGCACTCGTGATTTCACTTCTCGAAGTTCTTCAAATTAAAAAATAGCCGTATATTTACAGGTTGCATTTTTTATTATGAGTGAAGAAATTACAGAACAATCTACCGAGCGCAAGTTATATCCTTATCAGCAATTAGCCGTTGATAATATCTACAAAAAGCTACAGGAACTTCCTCCTCACTCTAACCTGCTTTTTCAGTTGCCCACAGGCGGTGGTAAAACCATCATCTTTTCTGAGATAGCTAAAAAGTATATTCAGGAGTTTAATAAAAAGGTGTTGATACTTACGCATCGTGTAGAGCTTTCGCAACAAACATCGGACGTGCTTACATCGGTAAACATACCCAATAAAGTAATAAACAGCAGCGTAAAGACTTTAGAAAGAAACGAGCAATACCTTGCTTACACCGCTTTGATAGAAACGCTGAATAACCGTTTGCACGATGAGGATAATTTAGAGTTCCTGAAAGACATTGGGCTTATTATTGTGGATGAGGCGCACAACAATTCTTTCCGTAAGGTATTTAAACATTTTAGTGAAGTAAATATTCTGGGTGTTACCGCCACACCGCTTAGCAGTAACAAGAAACTTCCACTCATGGATACCTATGATGCCATGATTATAGGAGAGACTATCCCTAACCTAATTGAAAGCGGGCATTTGTGCGAGGGCGTTACGTTTACCTATGATGTTAACCTTAGCGGACTAAAAGTGGGATATACGGGTGAGTTTACAACGGCTTCTTTAGAGGTACTGTACAGTAATATCTTTATGCAAAGTAAACTGGTGGAAGCCTATGAAGAGGCTGCGCTGGGAACTAAAACACTAATCTTTAATAGCGGTATTATTTCAAGCAGATTAGTTTGCGAAGCATTTAAAAAGAAGGGTTACCCTGTAAAACATCTTGACAGTACCTATAGCGATAGGGAGCGTTATGAAATTTTAGATTGGTTTCATAATACCAAAGATGCCATTCTTACTTCGGTTAGTATTCTTACCCACGGTTTTGATGAACCGGATATTGAAACCATTATGCTTAACCGCGCTACCAAATCGCTTACGCTCTATCATCAAATGATTGGTCGTGGCAGCCGTATTATGCCGGGCAAAAAGCAATTTAAAATAATTGATTTGGGTAACAACGCCCGCAGGTTTGGTTTGTGGCAAATGCCTATTGACTGGAACCACGTATTTATAGCGCCGCACATGTATTTAGAGCAACGCTATAAAGATGAGTGGGATTATGAAATGGAGCGCGATTATGAAATGCCTACCGAAATGAGGGAGCGTTTTGTAAACTCACATCATGTAGAATTTATAGTGCGCGACAGGTATATGCAATGCTTAAAGAAAGGTTTAAAGCCACAAGTTGTTTTAGACCAGTCGTTAGACGAGCATTACGGAATGATAAAAGACAATGCTTCTTGTTTTGAAGAAGGTAATGAGCTTTTGAATTTATTACAGGAAGAAATAAGATACCGCGTGAAACAATTCACCAAATGTATTAATGCTACACCTAATTATACCGACTGGCAATACCAGAACTATATTACAAGACTGAAGCGTAAAGTGTTTATCATGTTTGATGAATAATACGATTTGTATACTTTAGCATTCTAAACAAACAATATGATAAAGAAAATAGCGCTTTTTTTTATTTGCATAAGTTCTCTGCAGCTATTCTCTCAATCTTCTAATCCACAGGCACCTTTTCAATCTTTTTATCCCGGTGCTTTAATAGTAGATTTGAATACCGGAATAGATGTGTATGGGATTAAATTTAATTATCAAACAAAAAATATCAATCCGCCAAGAGATACTACTGCACATGGAGTGGCAGCTTCTACCAATTTTAATTTTGGTGTAGAGTATGGTTTAAACAACTGGTTTGGTTTAGGCATTAAAGCAAAGTTTGATAAATATGTTGCCGGAAAAGATACTACAACCCACTCCACACCAACTATAAGAGGTATAGAATTAGCTGCTGTAGCCAATGCGCATGTGGTTCGTCTTCCTCACTTTGATTTGCCATTGGGAATAGATTTGGGCTACTCCAATCTTAATTACCATTTAAACGATGCAGGCAATAACCAGATATACGGCAATGGTTCTTATTTAAATTTCCATATCAACCCACGCATTTATATTAAGCGTTTTGGTTTTAATATCAATTTTGCCGTTCCTATTATTAATTATTCTCTTACCAGCAACAACCTTACCTTTAATAAATATATATTAGCCGACTGGAAAGCAGCAGGTATCAGTTTAGGTATTGGTATTCAGTATCGTTTTCTTTCGGCTAAATAAATATGCGTAAAATTAGTTCTCTTCTTTTTGTTGTACTTGTCTTTTCTGGAAAAGCACAAACCCTTTACTCCAACTCTGTTGGAGACCCAAAGAACCCCGCCATTGTGTTTATGCACGGTGGTCCGGGTTATAATCCCGTTTCGTTTGAGTTGGCTGTTGCACCTAACTTAGCTGCTTTAGGGTATTATGTAATTACATTCGACCAGCGCGGTTGCGGGCGCTCTAAAAAGGATTCTATTCCCGATCATTACAAGTTTAATAAAGCCAACGAGGATATAAATACCATCCTAAAGAAATACAATGTTACCCAGGCTGTATTTATTGGACATAGTTGGGGAGGTACCGAAGCCATCAAATTTGCCGAGAGTTTTCCTGAAAAAGTAAAAGGGATTATTCTGTTAAGTTCCCCGCTTAATTACCAATTAGTATTTAAAAGTATCATACAACACTGCGAAGAAAAGTTTAAACAGAAAAAGGATACGGCACAGCTAAGACTTCTATCTAAGATCAGGAAAATGGATACTACCAAACTTGATTATAGCAATGCCTCTTATAATTTGGCTCTTACAAATGATTTATATAAACCCAGTAAGCCAACTGCCGAAAGAGATGCTATTTATGAAGAAATGAAAAAAAGCAAGAAGGCTTCTTTTTTAAATAACATGACATCCGATCCTGTGTATGGTTTTTATATGAACGAGCAATACACCACGCTGGATATGCGTTATGATTTGAAAAAAGTGCAGGAAAAAAATATTCCTGTATATGCTATTTATGGAAAAGAGGATGGCTTATTTAATCAAACACATTTGGATATAATAAAGAAAGCCGTTGGCGATGCTAACTTTGCTTTAATAGAAAACTCATCGCACAATGTGTTTTTAGACCAACGCGAAGAGTTTTTAAAACAGGTTAAAAAATTCCATACGCCTACCCTACCTCTTGAAAAAGACAAGAAATAGGAACGTCTAGGACTTAACGGGCACACCAGCTACTTGTGGGCAATTTGCCAATCCGTTTTTGGCCTGAGCATGGTCTGGTTTTAACTGCAAACATTTTTCAAATGCAGCACGGGCCCGTGCATAATCTCCTACAGAGAATGCCGAACCACCTAAGTTATACCATATCTCCGGGTCTTGCGGGAATATCTTAGAAGCTCTATCAAACCAATATAAAGAGTTTTGCAGTTTCTTGTCCTTCGCGTCCTGAAAAGCCTGTTGTATATATACGTTTGAAAGCACACGGTAATAGCTCACCAAATAAGGATTGCTTGGATATAGTCTATAGGCTGTATTCCAAATCTCTTCAGCTTTGTTATAATCACGTAATTTAAAGTAAGCTAAACCTAAGTTTAAATATCCATTTACATATTTAGGGTGCAACTCTAATGCATGGTTCAAATACTTTTGTGCTTTCTCTAAGTATTCTTTTTCGTGTGCCTTGTTCTCTGGGCGTTCAGATAAGTCTATCCAACGTGCGCCTGCGTTACCTAAACAAAGCACAGAGTTTGGCATTACATCCACATCGTGAGTAAAGAGGGTAATATCATTTTTCCAAATCTCGTTTCTAGTAATGGTTCTTATGCCAAATAATACGGTTAATATAATTAACACAGACCACAGTACTCCTTTATGAATGTTTACAGATTTGAAATACTTTCTGGCTCCTTCGGTAAAAACCCATCCTATACATACTGCCCAACCCAAGGAAGAATGGAATATCAAGCGTTCTCCCATGGTAGCACCAATATCAAAAAACAAATTGGCAATCATTAAGAAGTTAGCGAAGAAGAATATCAACCCCCATGCGGCCGGATGCTTTTTGCGGAATAACTTGTAAGTGTAATATAATAAACCAATGTATATAATTAATGATACCCAGACTTCAGGACTTGTGAAGTGGCGATAAGGAATACTATTATAAGAATAATCTGAGCTTAACACATAAGGGAAGAAAAGCAATATCAGGTATTTTAACCACACAAATACTTTGGTGGCTTTCATTTGGTCACCACGCGCTAATAGGTAGGGATTGTTTAGTAACTCCGTATCGGGAATGCCAGTTTTGGCAACCACAATAGAGAATCGTATGCAGAAGTAAACAAACAAGGCAACTCCCAAAGCAAGAAATAGTTTAAAGTAATTCTTCAGTTTAAAATTATCGGTTAACAGCCAAAGCGTAACAGGTATTACGCCCGCCAAAGTAACGGCATACTCTTTTGAAAGCAGTGCTAAAAAATAATTCACAGCACTCCAAATCATGTATTTATTATGCTTGGTTTCGGCATACTTAAACACATTTATAAACGTGAGGGCAATAAATATCATCGAGAAAATCTCATCCCTACTCTTCATATTGGCAATTACCTCCGTATGTATGGGGTGTATGCAAAAGAGCAAAGTCGCCACAAAAGCCATGTCGGGGTACTTACTAAATAGGTGGTTTCTAAACATGGCATAAATAAGCAACACTGCAATCATATAAAAGAGTACATTGTTTAAGTGCCGCATCATACAACCTTTGGTCAAACAATCATTGTCATTATACAAACCATCATTATTTATGTCCTCGGCTTTATCAGGTTTGCCGTTTGCATTGTAATCCCAACAATTACTGGGCGGCAAATGCCCATCAGCGTAACTGCCTATAAACTGCTGCTCTATAGCAAAACTCACAATAGATAGCGGACGGTAACGACCACCTGCCAACTGTGCTTTGGCATTCATTCTGTTTATAGAAACTGTGGTAAGCATCGCGAGACATGATACTGTCTATCCCCGCAATACCTTCCATCACATACTCGTTCTTATGAATAACAATACCATCATCCAACGCAAACTCGTTCTTGTAGGTGTTTACATAAAATATAAAGGCTAAGTAAGCCTAATATAACATAAGGAATGACGGGTTTAGTAAATGGAAAAAGGGTGTAAGGATTTATAGTGGGAATAAATAAATTGGAGGTTGCCTTTTGCTTTGCCATACTAATTTTAAAAATTGAAAGGCAAATATAGTTTTTTTACCAAAAAAAGCCGCAAGAAATTAATCCTGCGGCTTCCATCCGATCAACTGTTAATTACGCTTTTTACTTCTTATCGTCTTTTACTTCTTCATAGCTAACATCCTGTACATTATCATCTTTACCACCTTCGGTATGCGCATGTTGTTCTGCGCCCGCACCTGCTGCTGCGCCACCGCCTTGAGCTTGTTGTTGCGCATTCATGGCAGCATATAACTCTTGCGAGGCAGCTTCCCATGCTTTGTTCAAAGCAGCTAAGTAGGTATCCATTTTAGCTACGTCTTTTGCGGCATAAGCTTCTTTCAGGTGTTTTAAAGCATCTTCAATAGGAGCTTTTTTCTCTGCCGGAATTTTATCTCCATAATCCTTCAATTGCTTTTCAGATTGGAATATCAGAGAATCAGCAGCATTAATTTTCTCTACTTCTTCTTTTGCTTTTTTATCGGCATCAGCATTAGCTTCTGCTTCACGTTTCATTTTCTCAATCTCATCTTTGCTTAAGCCTGATGAAGCTTCAATGCGTATGTTTTGTACTTTGCCGGTAGCTTTATCTTTTGCAGATACGCTTAATATACCGTTGGCATCAATATCAAAACTTACTTCAATTTGAGGCACACCACGTGGTGCAGGCATAATGCCATCTAAGTTAAACTGACCAATGGTACGGTTATCTTTTGCCATAGGGCGTTCGCCTTGCAATACATGTAATTGTACACTTGGCTGGTTATCGCTGGCAGTAGAGAAATGTTTCTGTCTTTTTACTTGGAATGGTTGTATTAGATTCAATCAGTTTAGTAAACACACCGCCAAAGGTTTCAATACCTAAAGAAAGCGGGGTTACATCCAACAACAATACATCTTTTACATCACCTGTTAAAACACCACCTTGAATAGCAGCACCAATAGCTACTACCTCATCGGGGTTAACACCTTTGCTTGGGGCTTTACCAAAGTATTTTTCAACCGCAGCTTGTATAGCAGGGATACGGGTAGAACCACCTACCAATATAATCTCATCAATATCAGAGTTTGATAGACCTGCATTTTTCATAGCAGACTTACAAGGCTCGATAGTACGTTGAATTAAGCTATCAGCTAATTGCTCAAATTTTGCACGGGTTAAAGACTTCACTAAGTGTTTAGGAATTCCGTTAACCGGCATAATATATGGCAGGTTAATCTCGGAAGTAGTAGTGCTTGATAATTCTATCTTAGCTTTTTCGGCAGCTTCTTTCAAGCGTTGCAAAGCCATCGGGTCCTGACGCAAATCAATACCTTCATCTTTCTTAAATTCATCAGCTAACCAATCAATTATAACCTGATCAAAATCATCACCACCTAAGTGTGTATCACCATCGGTAGATTTTACTTCAAATACGCCATCGCCCAATTCAAGAACCGAAACGTCGTGTGTACCGCCACCGCAGTCGAACACGACAATTTTCATTTCTTTGCCTTTCTTATCCATACCGTAAGCTAATGCAGCGGCAGTTGGCTCGTTAATGATACGACGTACTTTTAAACCCGCAATCTCTCCGGCTTCTTTGGTTGCCTGACGTTGAGAATCATTAAAGTAAGCAGGTACTGTAATAACAGCCTCAGTAACCTCATGACCTAAGAAGTCTTCGGCTGTCTTTTTCATCTTTTGTAAGATGATAGCCGAAATTTCTTGTGGAGTATATTTACGGTCATCAATTTCTACACGGGGTGTATTGTTATCTCCTTTTACAACGGTATAAGGTACACGTTTAGCTTCTCCGGAAATCTCATCAAAAGTGTGCCCCATAAAACGTTTAATTGAGTAAACCGTTTTCTTTGGGTTGGTAATGGCCTGACGTTTGGCAGGATCTCCTACTTTACGCTCTCCGCCTTCTACAAAAGCCACAACCGATGGGGTTGTGCGTTTTCCCTCGTTGTTTGCAATAACAACCGGCTCGTTTCCTTCCATAACAGATACGCAACTGTTGGTTGTTCCTAAATCTATTCCTATAATTTTAGACATAATATATTGTATTAAAAATTCAAGGGGCTCTATGTCAATGATTGTGCCAAAGGCAAAATCAGCCTAAAAGCTGACAAGCTGTCATTATTTATTAATGACAAGGGGATAAAGAACCAGTAGAATTCAGAAATTTGAGCGCACAGGTAACGGAACTTCCGGCAAGCGTATCCAAAGCATGTGGGTCTATAGTCCTCCTAAGAGATGTTTCGTAGCGGGAAGAGAAAACCCCTACCCCACCAGATATATTGCTATAATTTGGTACGTTTTGAGATAAGGGGGTAGACGCATTTACCTGATTATATAAAGCCAGACCAGGTCCGCCGGCTGTAAGTATAAACTCTATATAATCAGCATTTCTGTAAATAGATGGGTTTGTAGGGGAGGATATAGCAGCAGCTATATCGCTTAAAATAGACTGGTTAGAGTAATCAAATTTCTGATTTTCTCCGCCATAGGTTGAAACGGGGTAAAATGTCCCTAAACCAATATCTACATATTTAGATGTGCTACCACCATTGTATTCAGTATAATGGAGGCGCATGGTTAAGCCACAAACACCAGCATTTACAGGAGAGTTATACTGGCAAGTTACAACGTTTTGATTGCCCGGAATAATTAAGCAAGGAATCACCTGTCAGGTAATTTGGAGCTCAAATCATTGTTTGTTCCAGATACGTCTATTAGCTGAAAACCAGCTACCATAGGTGTTTGTGCCGTGTATTCTTTGCCTGTTTTATTGTTTTGAATAACCAGTTTATAAACACAATTGGTATCACTACCAAATCCATATAGTTTATGATTGGTTTTATAAACACGTTCATTTGTATTAAAAGTACCCGTATCTAACTGATTAAGGTATCCGTTAAAACAATTTGCATGTCAGAAGCTGCGGGAACTATCAATCGAAACTTGCGCCCCGGTATATAAGTTCCATCGCTGTAAAGAAACCGTCAGTTCTCCGGCTGCAAAATAAACCGAATCTTGGTTTTGAGCCATGGTGTAAGCATTTCCTGCTCCTAAAAAAACACGCTCTACCCGTATATAGTTTGTATAATTAGTGTCACTTTGCTGCAATAAACCGTAGACACTTATGCTTTCTTTGTATGGCGCAAGCAGATTAAGTTTGTTGCTACATCCTCCAAAAAGGGAATAAATACTACTATCAAGAAAGCCTTCTTTAGCATGGGGCATCAAAATTAAGTTTTTTATCGGTTAAAAAAATTAATGGCTACTTTTGTTTTTTAAGCGGTCGGATTTAACAAATAAACGGTCATGTCTATAGCAAAAAAGGAGTTTAAAAAGATAACTACCCACTCTATTCAGGAAATGAAAAGTTTGGGCGAAAAAATTTCTATGCTTACGGCATACGACTATACCATGGCAAAAATATTGGATGCCGCAGGAATTGATGTGCTTTTGGTGGGAGATAGCGCCAGTAATGTGATGCACGGGCATGAAACTACTCTACCCATTACCTTAGACCAAATGATTTATCATGCTGCATCGGTTGTACGTGCTGTTGACAGAGCCTTAATAGTTGTTGATTTACCTTTCGGAACCTATCAGGGTAATTCTAAAGAAGCGTTGAATTCAGCTATCCGTATTATGAAGGAAAGCGGTGCACATGCCGTAAAATTAGAGGGTGGAAAGGAAATTAAAGAATCTATTGAACGTATACTTACCGCAGGTATTCCTGTGATGGGGCATTTAGGCCTAACACCGCAATCTATTTACAAGTTTGGAACTTATAATGTAAGGGCCAAAGAAGAAGTAGAAGCAGCTCAATTAATCGAAAATGCACACGTCTTACAAAAATCAGGTTGTTTTGCCTTAGTATTAGAAAAAATACCTGCGAAATTGGCCGGACAAGTTGCCAAAGAACTCTCCATTCCTATTATTGGTATTGGAGCGGGTAATTTGGTAGATGGTCAGGTATTGGTTACACATGACATGATGGGCATGACACATGAGTTTAATCCGCGTTTTTTAAGAGGATACTTAAGTTTATATGATGATATGTTGGCTGCAACCGAGCGTTATATTAAAGATATCAAAACAAAAGACTTTCCGAACGATAAAGAGCAATATTAAACATGAGCAATCAAGTAAAAGAGTTTAATGAGTATCGTTCTAAAATGAACGACCTGATACTGAGTAAAGACAATCTGGTAATAAAACGCCTCTATAACTTAGATGCAAACACGTATGCAGCAGGTGCGCTGGATGTAAAAACAAAAGAGATGCTGGGCTTGGTTGCCAGTATGGTTTTGCGTTGCGATGATTGCATTAAATACCATTTAGAAAAATGCTTCGAAGCAGGTACCCAAACAGACGAGCTGTATGAAATTTTCGCTGTTGCCAATATTGTGGGCAGTACTATTGTAATTCCTCATACCCGTCGTGCAGCTGAATATTGGGAAGCATTGCAAACAAGCTAATGCAATTCTCTGAAGAGAAAATATCAGAAATAATTTCAGGGAAGATATTTGAACTTACTTATAAAAAGATTTCTTCAACAGATGAAGAATTGGTAGATAAAGGGATTTTAACCTCCATCACCATGGTAGAATTAGCTGTCGAGTTGGAAAAAGCATTTTCTGTTTCCATATCGTTTATGGAAGTAATTAAAGAGAACTTTAACTCGGTAAATGCCATTAAGAAGCTGATTCAAAAAATAATTAGTCGTTTATGAAGTTGATTCTTTTATATGTTATGGCAGTGTTGTATTTGGCAGCGGGCGTTTATCATTTTGTCAATCCAAAAATGTATCAGCGTATTATGCCAACCTATCTGCCTTGGCACACCCCTTTAGTATATATCAGCGGTGTTTGCGAAATACTATTTGCCTTGTTATTAATCCCCGAAAGTACCCGCGCCATAGCCGCTTGGTTAATAATCGTTTTATTAATAGCGGTGTTTCCGGCAAACATACAAATGGCAGTAAGTTTTTGGGCAAAAGCAGCGCCCCACTTTATGGGTTGCGCTGGCAAGACTACCCCTTCAATTCGTTCTTATTTGGTGGGCATGGATTGTATACTAAAAAATAAAACCCCATGTATTTTGATGTAGCCACTAAAGTTTTTAAAGAAGAGGATGTTGAGCCGAGTAAAATCTCTTTTGTTGCTGCGGATAAAACACTTACATGGCAGGAATTAAAAAAACTATCAGACGAGCTTTGTAAAACGTTTGAAAAGACAAACATTCCAAAAGGGCATTCAGTTTTAGTTTACGGAGATAAGGAAGCTTTCTTTTTAGCTGCAATCCTTTCCTGTTACAGGATGGACTTGCCTTTTGTTCCCATCAATAATCATTTACCCGAAAAAAGAATTGAAAAGATAATTGAACAAACATAAAGTCAGGTAATGATTGTTGCGGGTAACCATTCCGTCATTCCGCAAATGCCTGTAATTATAAAAGATGATTTCAGTATTCACAAAAAAGAGCAGGTATCTTTTTCCAAAACCATCGAAGCCGCTTATATTCTCTTTACCAGTGGCAGTAGCGGAGAACCCAAAGGCGTTATTATATCGGATGAAAATATTACTTCGTTTACACAATGGTTTGTAAAAGATTTTCCTGTAAATAAAGAAACCGTATTTATTAATCAGGCAAGTTTTTTATTTGATATTGCTTTGGCAGATTTCTTTGGGGCTCTGCAAATGGGCGCTACTGCTATCTTTAATTCCAGATAAAATTACGGCTAATGCCGATTTATTTTTTGAAAGAATAAATACCCATAAAGGCACTTACTGGAACTCTACTCCTTCTTTTATCTCGGTTTATTTGGCACATAAAGACTTTAACCAAAACAACCTGCCAAGCATTGCACAATTTGTTTTGTCGGGAGAAGATTTACCTGCATTACTTGTTAAAGAACTCAAACAACGATTTCCTAAAGCAACTATCCTTAATGCATACGGACCAACAGAAGCTACTATCTATGCTTCCTTTGCTGAGATTATCAATGATATGCTGCAAGAAAAATCATTACCCATAAGCAAATTAGTAAATGATAATATTTATATAGACGAGGAAGAAATTATTATTAGCGGAAAACAAATTGGTGCCGGTTATTTGAGTAATGAACTACTTACACAACAAAGATTTATCTCGCTTCAAAATAAAAGGGCTTTCCGTAGCGGAGACATTGCTTTTATAAAAGGCAATTACATTTATTATAACGGAAGAAAAGATACGCAGCTAAAACTAAATGGTTACCGAATTGAGCCAAGCGAGATACAACATGCGCTTGAACGTATTGCTTTTGTAAAACAAGCCGCATGTATGCCAATCATTAGAAATAACAAGGTAAAAAAGACTGATTGCTTTTGTATTGCCTAAACCTGATCAGCCTGCTGTTTTGGAAAAAAGAGGATATCATGCAAGAACTGCTGAAAAAAGAACTGCCTCATTAATATGATCCCTCCGAAATAAGGGTGCTAAACGAATTTCCGTATACCGAAAGTTTTAAGGTGGATAAACAAAAACTGCTGCGCAATTATTTAAGCGGAGAATAAGCGATTGAATTTTTTTGTAACTTTACCGTAGCAATTAATGAAACTACTTTCTACCATATTGCTTTTTTGGATTTGCCTGCTAACTGTGCATCCAGCTGTTGCTATGGTTTGTAAAAGCACACAGGGCAAAGAGCCATGCTGCATGAAAAAATGTTGCAAGCAAAAAGAAAGTAACCCGATTAAAAAACAAAACAGTTGTTGTGCTAATGGTTTATGCAGCCCGTGTGCTGTTTGCTTTTGTTGTTTTACGGCGACTATAGATAAAGCAACCATTGCTTTTAAAAGAAATTCAGAGAAGAATACTTTACAGATAAACAGAAACAAAACCTTTCTTTCGGGTTATTTAACCCAATGCTTCCATCCGCCTGAAATTGTTTAGTACCGACTTTTTAAAAGTCCATTCTAAGGAAACAATTTTAATAACCCATTTAATTTATACTAAAAATGAAAAAAACAATCATGAGCGTTGCTGCTGCATTAATGTTGGCAGGCGCATCGGTGTATGCTACAAACAGCATCACAAATAAAACAGATAACACAACTGCAAAAATCAATTGCTGCTGCCCGGCTTGTACGGATTGCGACAATTGCACTTGCTGCTGTTGCACGAAGTAAGCTTAGCTTGCTTTAAATGAGAAAGCCCCGACAAATGGTCGGGGCTTTTTTATAAATTTTTATTTTATTACTAACCAGAATGTGAGAATAGTTACTTAGAAACCTCCATTTTAATTTTCCGCCCCTTAATTTTTTCGTCTTTAATGGTACGAAGTAAGGAGTCTATTTTATTGCGTTTGATGGCAGCATAGGAAGAATGGTCGAGCACTTCTATTAAACCCAGCTCGTCTTTTTGCAGTTTACCTTTTTGCAAAAGCATACCCACAATATCCATTTTGTTAATCTTATCTTTTTTGCCTGCACCAATATATAATGTACTCCAAGGCGGCATATCGGGGGCTTCGTACCTGCCGGAAACTTTTTCTTCTTCTACATCTTCGGTTATAAAAGCGGGAATAGTTTCTTCTTCGGCTAAGATTAAATACGATGTGCCTTTGGCATTCATACGTGCAGTTCGTCCGTTGCGGTGTATAAAAGAATCTTCGGTAAGCGGTAACTGGTAATGAATAACTGTTTCTATTTCGGGAATATCCAAGCCGCGCGAAGCAAGGTCGGTAGTAACTAATATTCTATGGCTTCCATTTCGGAATTTAATCAAAGCGCGTTCGCGGTCTTCCTGTTCCATACGTCCGTGAAAAATATCATGCGCCAAACCTTTTTTCTCCAGCATAAAACTAATACGGTCAACCGCATCTCTGTGATTGCAAAATACAAGCGTTGCTTTAGCGCCTGTTTTATATATTAAAGAAATCAAGGTATCCAACTTCTCTTTATTCTCAACACGCACATATTTAAGTTTCAATCCTTCCAGTTTGGCAGGAACATCTGGTAGAAAGTTAATTTCAAAAGGATGTTTAACTCCCGTAAAAGAAGGAATCTCTTTCATTTTGGTAGCGGAAGTAAGCGTACGTTTCTTTAAATGTTTTAGTTGAGAAATGATGTAAGACATATCATCCTGAAAACCGAACTCAAGCGCTTTATCAAATTCGTCCAACACCAATGCATGAATATTCTTTGTATCAAAATTATTCAGTCGCATGTGATAAGCTATTCTGCCCGGAGTGCCAACCAATAAGGTAGGGGGATGCTCTAAATTATTCTTTTCTATGCGCGTAGCGTGTCCGCCATAACAGCAATTAACTTTAAAGCCCGTGCTCATTTGTTTAAATACCTGCTCTATTTGTAAAGATAATTCGCGAGAAGGAACCACAATTAAAGCTTGCACACCTGCCTTATCTTTTTCAAAATTGTTTAGGAGCGGCAGCAAGAAAGCCAGTGTTTTACCTGAACCTGTAGGAGAAAGAATAAGTATATCGTTGTGCTTTTTTGCGGCAGCTAAAGAGTCTAACTGCATGGGGTTTAAAGCTTCTATCTTTAAATTTTTAAGAGCTTGGTGGGTATTCATGTATTGATGTGTAGATTTGTTGAAATTAAAGTCTTGCAAATCTACTATTCTATTGAGCAAACAACCGATAAAATAATTTTAGGTATAGACCCCGGTACAGTTATTATGGGGTTTGGTTTGCTGCATATTAAAGGCAGCGAAATGAAGCTGATAGAACTGGATGTTATTAAACTGGATAAGGAAGATGACCACACGCTGCGCTTACAAAAAATATTTGCTGCCGTTACTACTCTGGTAAAAAAACACAAGCCCGATGAGTTTGCCATTGAAGCTCCTTTCTTTGGGAAGAATGTGCAGAGTATGCTTAAACTGGGTCGTGCACAAGGCGTGGCAATGGCAGCGGCATTAAATTTTGATATTCCTATTTTTGAATACTCTCCTAAAAAAATAAAACTTAGCATTACGGGAAATGGTAACGCAACTAAAGAACAGGTGGCTGCCATGTTGCAACAGATATTAAAGTTTACCAACACCCATAAATTCTTAGATGCTACCGATGCTTTGGCTGTTGCGGTTTGTCACCACTTTCAAAGTAAGGGGCACAGTGCTTCTACTAAAAAGACGTATAAAAACTGGGGTGCTTTTTTAACGGATAATCCTGACAGGAAGGGATAGCTTACTTCACTTCGCCCATTAATTTCTTAACGAGTGGAGAAGCCACAATTAAAAATACACCGCAAACCAACGCATATATAGCCAGATGTTTGTACCCTTCAGTGTAGGATTGTAATTTAACTAGCAGCGTTGCATTGTTATCATCTGTTGACATTTCTGCACCGAAGATTCCTGCCGCGTATTGTCCGTATGCAGAGGCAAGAAACCAAAGCCCCATCATCATTCCGAATAAGGGTTTGGGTGATAGTTTGGTGATGATAGACATGCCAATGGGCCCCAAACACAACTCGCCAAAGGTGATGATTAGATAAGCCAGTGTAAATACATTTAAAGAAGTCAACCCTTCTGCATCGGCAAAAAAGCGGGTGTAGTAGAATACATAAAATGCCAACGCTAAAAACAAAAAGCCAATGCCGAATTTAATAACGGTGTTGGGTTCTATTTTTCTTTTATACATGCCCAGCCACACCAAACCCATGATAGGACTGAATACGATTACAAATAATGAGTTTGAACTGTTATTAATAAAGTTAGGATCCATAGGGATTGATAGCAAACTGTGATGCAAATTGTTTTCGGCAAAAAGGTTTAGCGAGCCTCCGCTTTGCTCAAAGAAGGCATTGAAGAACAGGTAAAACAGGATAAAGATAAAAGCAGCAATCAGTTTCTTTTGATAGGTGATGTTGCCTACTTTGTAAGTTTCATAAAAGAAATAAATCATGGCAAGCGGACCAATGGTATACATAAACATATCGGTATAACTGGTGTTCTTCACCATAATTAAAATAAACGGAATGCTTAACAGTGAGCCTACATACACAGCAATTTCTCTTAACCTGCGTTTGTTTACGCTGAGGTTTAGCAATGGCGAATTGCCGATAGGCCCTAAATGTTTTTTGGTAAACATAAACGTAACCAAGCCTACCACCATTACAATAGCAGAAGCTAAAAAAGCATAACTCCACGAATGATATTTGCCCAAGTACACGCACAAAATACCGCCAAAGAAAGCCCCGATGTTTATGCCCGAATAAAACAGACTAAAGCCGGCGTCGCGTCTGCCATCGTTTTCGTGATAGAGCTCGCCAACCATAGATGAAATATTGGGTTTAAAAAAACCGGTGCCAATAATGGAAAGCGTAATGCCTAGATAAAACAATTCGTTGGGCGATATGGCAATAAGTATGTTGCCCAGTATCATAATAGTACCGCCAAAGAAGAGCGATTTTTTAAAGCCCAAAACTTTATCGGCAAAAATGCCACCTATAAACGTAAAGGCGTATACAAAGGCTTGTATGGCGCCGTACTTTAGGTTAGATTCTTTATCGGTAAAGTGCAGTTGCCCCACCATAAAAATAGTGAGTATGCCCCGCATGCCATAAAAACAAAAACGTTCCCACATTTCGGTAAGAAACAGCATCCATAATTGCTTAGGGTACTTGCCTTTAAAACCTTGTATTTCTTCTATGGTTAATTGTTTGTCCACTTATGCGATTTAGTATAAACATACAAGTATACAAATTTCACATTTTATAACACTCTTTAAAACAATTTAAAACACATCCCTCCGTTCTTACCCTATATTTACAACACCTAACTTATTTATCATGAAAACGGAAACAAGATTTAATGCGAGCACCGTTCATTTAAATAACGGTACGGAAAACTGCAAGCACCCCATGTTGCAACCTGCACTTACCAAAAGCGGGTTTCATACGGGGTTTTATATTTGTGTAAAGTGTGGTAAAAACATACAAGATACCGTAGGTACCATGATGGTAAAAGAATTGTTTTTTTAAACTAAAAAAATTTCCGGTAAATATTACCGCACAATAACCACCCTTTTATTAAGCACACCCTCTCTGCTTATAAGGCTTATATTATAAATACCTTCGTTTAAAGCACTTGCATCTATAGTTGTTTTGCCCTCTATAGTTTGGCTTAATACCAGCTTGCCATTTACATCATAAACCTGCGTGGTTTGTTTTGTTTGGCTGCTTGGCTCTATAACAAAACTGCCGTTGTTGGGGTTGGGGTAAAAAATTACTTGATTACTTTTATCTTTTATTGTATTAAATCCTGTTGTATTTATTGAACTTGCACACAATGACATAAAACTTCCTGCATTACCTCCTGTACCATAAACTTTTATTGTATCATAAGGCATAGTAGAATTGAGAGTTATATATGCACCATTACTGTGACCGTTAACTGGTGGAGAACTGTTTGCGAAGAATAAATTACCCTGCTGCGTATATAAATAAGATGAGCTGCTATTATTTACTTGAGTACAGGATAATGTACCTGCATTTACAGCAAAAGAAAATGATTCGACGGCACCACCTCCAACAGAATCAGAACCCATAACTATATATACAACATTATTAACAGGGTTTGAAAATGTAAGTGTTTGAACAAATGCACCGGAATATCCTACCTGAAAGGTGCCACAAAGTATCCCACAATATGTGGTAGTATCAGTGGTAAAAAGACTTGAATATTGAGTAGGTTCTGTACTAGTTTCGTTTATTGTAACACCATTTGCAGTGTCAGGAAAATGAAAAATTAAAGAACTATATCCACATTGGCTATATACTTCTGCTTTAAAAACAATAATTAAAACAAGTATAATAAAGTTACTTCTTTTCATCAATCAAATATAACTAAAACTATTCGCATAAAAAAGCCCCACGGTTTGCACAGCGCGGCTTCCACCGTTTTGCAAACGGAGACTTAAAGCAAAACTGTAGTAAAGGCACCACACCAAGGTCCGTTTAAGTTGGGGTGTTTGCTTTTTGCCCATCTAAAAAAGATAACCAACACCTTGGCAGGCGCAACAATTCCTGCTTCTAAAACAAGTAAGTTATTTAGCATGGCTGCAGTTGCTAAAACAAAACTTGCTTTGCTGCTATGCTTTATAGTAAGGCGTGGGTCATCAGCAGAGGCAGGTAAATTATTCGCATCAGAATAAAAAACACCACACGCATATTCTACCAAATCAAACCCATCTAATTTACGTGGCTTGCCGCTTGCTGCTATTTCTGCAAAGCATTTGCACCTTACCATACCGCCCACGGCAGGTAATAGTTTTGGATATACTCCTTCGGTAGTGGCTGTTGTTTTATTGGCTTGTACAGTAATCGTTGCATGGCTGCTGTGCATACTTCCAGTAGCACTTGCCAAACTAAGCGGTATATTAAATGTTTGGCAATCTACCGCCGTTAAACCCACCGTTGCTTTTACATGTTCTATCAGTTTATTGGCTTTATCATAAGCTATGGCAGCTTCAATAATAAGATATAGTTGCTCGGTTATAGCCGATGTACGTTGCCCTTTTTCATCATCATATTGCAAATGCAGCGGCTCCCATTCTGCTAAAAAGCCCTGCCAATCGGTTAAGTTATCGTTAGTCCAATTATAACGCGCATAATTTTCAGGCGTACCTGCAATAAGAAGCGCGTTGGTTTTAATAATATAAATATTAAACCCCTTTATGTCTCTCGGAATAATGGAACGGTCGGGCATGACTTTAAAATTTTAACCTCCTGTATTAAAATTAAACAATTTAAACGAGAAAAGCAACTTTTTCGTTCGGTTAATGTTGACTATCGTGCAAATAGTCATGACTATTGTAACAATAGTCAACATTATTGTAGTAATAGTCAACGTTATTCAAACAATAGTCACCATTATTCTAAGAACAGTCATCATTATTCCTACGATAGTCAATATTATTGTAGTAATAGTCATCGTTATTCCGGCAATAGTCATCAGTTTTCTGGCAATAGTCAAACATTTGGTGAGGATAGTTATTACTATCGTTATGAAAATTTAACTGGAAGTTGGGCTAGGGAAATCTTTACATTTACCATCATAATAATCAGCAGCTGAAATGAACGGGGAACGACCCAAAGCTATATTTTGTTGGAGCGGAGGTAAAGACTCGGCTTATTGTTTGCACAAGGTTTTATCGGAGCAACAATATGATGTAAAGTATTTGCTTACCACGCTTAATGAAACCTTTAAACGGGTTTCTATGCATGGGGTTAGGGAGGATATGCTTGATGCGCAGGCAGCATCGGTTGGTATCCCGCTTTTAAAAGTATGGACGAGTGAAGGCACCTATGATGAGTACGAAAAGAAAATGGAAGCTATGCTTCTTAAAGCAAAAGCCGAAGGCATTAACCATGTTATTTTCGGAGATATTTTTTTGGAAGACCTGAGAGTATATCGCGAAAACAATTTGGCAAAGGTGGGTATGCAGGCGGTTTTTCCGTTATGGAAGATGGATACATCCTATCTTATTTTAGATTTTTTGCATCAGGGTTTTAAAACCATTACCTGCTGCGTTAATGATGGCTATTTAGGAAAGGATTGGGTGGGCAAAGAACTCGATGGTTTGTTTATTGAACAACTGCCTGCCAACGTTGACCCCTGTGGCGAGAATGGAGAATTTCACACCTACTGTTATGACGGGCCTTTATTTAAAACCAAAATTAATTTTGAAGCCGGGGAGAAAGTATATAAACCGTTGGAAGTAAAAGCAGATACTTCTTGTTTGCTTCCTGCTAAAACAACCACCAAAGGCTTTTGGTATTTTGATATACTGCCTAATTAATAATTATAAATCTATAATTTAACTCTCCAATCATCCATAGGCGGATGCACTCTTAGCAGGTAGGTACTATCGGCACGCCATTTGGCTACTTCATCTTTCCACTTAGGAAGCGTGGATGAGTAAACTGTTTCCATACTCGATTTATAGTAATATATATTTGCCAAGATGCCGATACAAAACAAAGCAGATGCAATAAGTTTTTTTATACTCCAATCAAACTCATCAGCAAAAGAGTTGGATACAATCACCATCAGCAAAATACAGGTAGGTATATAGGCATATCTGGGCGAACCCGACATGTGTAAAGAACCTAGCGTTGAAAAAACAGCCACAATAATAAAACTTAATAAAGCAACCTGATACTCGTTATTCTTTTTGTTTTTAAAACAGAACCAGATAAAAAAGATAGCGACTACTATTCCGAAATAAAAATTAAGATGGAAAGACTGAACATGAATTCCCAGAGAAAAATTATCTACAATAAATGCCGTGATGGTTTTTTTCAAATCAATTTCTGCAAGCCGGTTGTAGTGGTTATTATATAATATGGCATATATAATAATGGCTGTTTGAATAAGGGCACAAATACTTATAATACTTGCCTGAATATATTTTTTCTTTACTCTTTTCACGATATGCTTTGATATAAATGCAGGAGTAAAGAATATGGATGCAGGCCCCGTTTAAACCTCCTATAAATAAAAGTAACCTAAACGAGTGCTTTTGTATAAACGATAATTGATGGGCAGAAATCAGCATAATAAGAAAGGTAATTAACCCGAATACAAAATGAGAGTTGGTAGTGTTTAGCCACAGCTCCGGTGCCATTACCACAATAACAATAAGTGTGCAAATGGTCTTCTTTCAGGGCTATCCCAAAATGTATGATGGGTAAAAACAATGATGCAGATTGGGATGAGTTGCACCAGTAAACCCATGTAAGTTGATACGGCGGCCGCACTTTCAACCGAAAATAATTTAACTTGTATGGCGCTAACTATGCTATTAAACAAAGTAAGATAACCTACATGAACCGAAGTAAAAATATCATATAAAGAATGATGTAAAGCAAAGGCATAAAAAACAGTTGCTTCTTCTGCCCATAAACGCGGGTATAAAAACAAGGCAGGTTCTCTGAGTATAATAAGCACAAGGCTGCATAAAACTAAAGTTATACGAAAACGTAAGGTGTCTTTTAGTTTATTATTTATTGTTGTTATTAGTTTCAATACTTATAGTTTAACCGTCCAGTCATCATCTTTAATAGCCGCAGGATGTATTTTTAGTTTATAAGTACTATCCGCTCGCCATTTGGCTACTTCCGTTTTCCATTTAGGATAGCTTGGTTTATACGCCCATTCATATATTACAGGCTTATACCAAAAAGCATCCGCTACCAGACAAAAAATAAATATAGATAAAACCACATAGTGTATGTGGCTAAATTGAAGGTCGAAAAATGCGGATACAAATATTATCATTAAAATACAAGTTGGTATATAGGCGTATCTAGTACCGCCCCCCATATTTAAAGAGCCTAAAGTTGACAGGATAGCCACAATTATAAAGCTTACTAAAGGAATTAAATACTCGCTACTTTTTCTGTTCTTAATTAAGAGATAAGTATATAAACAACCAATCAGTATTCCGAATAAAATAATCGTGTCAATTGAAAATAACTGATAGCAAACCTGTGGTTTGTGCAAGAGGAAAGTAAAATTATCTATAATAAAACGATATCTGGTTAACCTAAAATCATACACCGCTAGTCGGTTGTAGGTATTGTTATAAAATATTGCATACAAAATAACAACCGCCTGAATAATAGCGCAAACCGTTATAATACCTGCCTGAATATATTTCTCTTTGCTTTTTTCCTTGTAAGCTCGTAGTAAAAAAGTAGGTGTAAAGAATATAGAAGCGGGCCCGGTTAATCCCCCAATAAATAAAAGAAATCTAAAAGCATGCTTTTGTATAACAGATAAGGTATCTGCATAAATTATCATAATAAAAAAGGTAATCAGTCCGAATATAAAATGAGAATTAGTGGTATTTAGATATAGCTCGGGAGACGTAACAATAATGATAATAAACACACAGATTATTTTCTTAACAGCTGTATCCCAAAATTTGGAGGTAGTAAAAGCAATTATATAAACAGGGATCAGTTGCACCAAAAAACCCATATAGGTAGATACCGCTGCCGCATTTTCAACTGAAAATAGTTTGGCTTGCACAGAACTAACTATACTATTAAATAAAGTAAGATAACCCACATGCGCAGTAGTAAAAATATCCCATAGAGCATGGTGCCGTGCAAAGGCATAAAAGACAGTTGCTTCTTCTGCCCATATACGCGGAGAGAGAAACATATCAAGCTCGCGGAACACAATAAGTACTATGCCGCATAAAACTAAAACTATACGAAACCCTAAATTATCTTTTAGTTTAATATTAATAATACGCAGTAGTTGCATTGTTTAGCTAATGAGCAAAGTTCTAATATATAGATTTTTTTCTTTCAAGTGTTTTCAAACATTTATCTTCGTAACATCATGCTAATTTTAAGATCTAAGCACCCAATTATATATATACTGTTTTTCTCTATTTGCTTTCTAGGCATAAAGGCGCAAGATAGTTTGTATGCCCGCAAGGTTATAAATACACTTTGTTCTAAACAATTTGCCGGACGAGGATACGTAAACAACGGCTTGGATATTGCCGCAAAATATATCACAGGCGAACTAAAGCGCTTTAAAGCAGAACCACTTTTTAATACAGGTTACTTTCAGTGGTTTGATTTTAATGTAAATACTTTTCCGGGAAAGATGAGTGTGAAGATAAATGGCAAATCTCTAAAACCCGGTATTGATTTTATAGTACGTGATGAAAGTGCAGGTTTAAAAGGAAAGTTTAGTTTGGTAAAAAAAGACAGTATTACTTATATAGGTACTGATAAAGAAAAGATGTTGGCTCTTATATTAAAGCGGAAATTAACCTTTAGTGTTTCAACTAATGTTGCTGAATATTGCGCGGTTGAACTCCTGAATAATAACAACTATACAGATATAAAAACCGCCGAAGTAAACATAGAGAATAAGGTGCTTAACAAATACATCTGCAAAAACATTTGTGCCTATATAAACGGAACAGCTTTAAATAACGATACTGTAATTATGCTCACCGCCCACTACGACCATCTTGGTATGATGGGCAGTAAAACGTATTTTCCGGGAGCAAATGATAATGCCAGCGGAGTAAGTATGTTGCTTAATCTGGTAAAATATTACAGCACACATCCTCCTAAATACAAAACAGTCTTTGTGTTTTTTGCGGGCGAGGAAGCAGGTTTGATTGGTTCTAAATATTTTACCGAGCATCCTGTGTTTGAATTGAGCAAGATAAAATTCCTTATTAATCTTGATTTATTAGGTACGGGTGATGAAGGAATTACTGTGGTTAATGCTACTGAATTTAAATCCCGCTTTGATGCACTTAAACAAATAAATGCAGATAAGCATTACCTGGCTTTAGTAAAACCAAGAGGTAAAGCGCAAAACAGTGACCACTATTGGTTTACCGAAAAAGGAGTTCCTTCATTTTTTATTTATACAATGGGTGGCATTAAAGCCTATCATGATGTGTATGATATACCACAAACGCTTCCGTTAACTAAATATAAAGAAGTGTTTAGGTTGCTGGTAGATTTTATAGGAACTATTTAGGTAATTAACTATTTATCAGCCCACTTCTTCCAATCTAAAGCTACCTTGTCCCAATTAAATTTGGTATAATCAATTTCTCCAGTAAGTGTTTTCGGAAAAAAATTATGGTCGAGACCAACATAAGAATTAAAAGTAAAATTGCTTTTCTTCTCTCTAATCATTTCAACTCTTAGGTAATCATTAAATGATGCGCTTTGGTCTTTTGTTCCGTAACAAATTAAAACGGGTATTTTTAATTGCTGTAAATACTGTATAGGTGGGATTGAAAAACCGTAAGTTGCCTTATAAGTATCACCTTGCGAATCATCCATGTTTTCTTTATCATTTACAATGCTCTCCCAATATTTAAAATCTTCTTCGCCATATCTTGTCGAATCTGTATCCTTTTCATTTGCTCTATCCTGTTCAATTATTGCCACAATTCTACCCAACGGACAACCACTTGCGTAAATTAAATGCGTAACTTTATTCGAAAGCATAGCTACTTTTGAAGCAACCGTACTGCCCTCTGAATGTCCTGCAATAACTAATTTATTTTTGCTTACATAAGATTGTTTTTGCATAAAATCTATTACCTGCAAGTCTCTTCCCACATAATAATCCAGCAAGTTTCTATCAGAATATTCTTTGGGTGTTTTTCCTGTTTTAGTATCTATATAATTAAAGTTCTTATCTAGTTTTTTAGTATCTGTTATCAAAGGAATAAAAGGTTTGCTTACAATTACCAAATGATATTCTTCGATCAGGCTATCAGTCTTAAAAGGAAATACGCCATAAATTTCTTTTCCATCAGTTTTTATAAGTGGTATTGGCTGGCTACCCTGACAGAATAAGAAGAGTGGCTTTACCTTTTGTTCCTCGCCTTTCTTAGATTTAATAAGTATATCAACCGTATCTTCTTTGTAAATAGTTTGTATATGCCTAAATCCAAAATCTCCGGGTTTAGTTTTCTGAGCAAACATTATATACGAGATGAGTGAGAAAAATAATACTGAAAGTGATTTCATAAAGGATAATCCCTGAGCAATAGTAATTGTTTTAGATTACTATCTTGTAATCATTATTTTTCCGGTATTAGATTTTCCGGAAGCCGAAGCAGCTTTATACATGTAGGCACCGGGTGGCAAATCGCTTATATCAAAACTAATTTTATAGGTTGTATTAGAAGGAACAGTTACGAAAGTACTCCTAACGGTTTGCCCTAAATTATTTATAAGAGATAAGTTGCAGTTTTCAATTTGAGTAGAACTAAGCATAAAATTCAACGTATTGAAAGCAGGATTAGGAAATACCTGAAAGCCTTGAAAAGCATTTACACTATTAATACCTGTACCTGTCGGTAATGAACCATTATAGCGTAGATAAGCCGTATCAGAGCTTTCCTGTAATTGCCTAAGACTATCTCCGGCTAATAATGCAAAAGCAACTTTTACCGAATCGCCAGCCGGGATAATGAATGGTCCTGAACTCATAACATTACAAATATCATTTCCTGATGCAGTAGAATCTCCGGCATAAGGACGCATAGTAGATAAGGTAATGTATTTATCATGTGTGCTAAACCCCGAATTGGTAGTTATATTAATCCCTCCAACACCAGAACCTACATTATCAATACCATAAAAATTAGGAGGAGCAGCTGTAGTTAACAACCTAACCCCGGCAAATAAACTTGAAGAATCTGTACGCCACGAGTAACCTAATCCTCTAAAAGAATCATAAGCAGACTTATCCATATCCCATGTATTGGCATTAATATCCCAATCGGTAAAAAGGCCGGCAAATAAATCACTTAAAGTAGATGAACCTGTATTGTGTAAAATGTATTCTACAATAACAAACTTCAAGCTTCCGGGTGTTGACCATGCGTATGCATTTTGTCTGATTAATAATTTCATTGGTGTAGGAGAAGGCGAATCATTAAACTCAACATTGGCATCACATTGAGATACTACAGATGGTATAACTTTATGGGCTACAACTACCGTAGAAAAATCTGCATCGGATGTGCCCGAACTATTTGCACCGCGTACACAATCAGAAATAGTAGCGGTAGATGTGCCAATCATTAAACCACCTTCAAAAAGTAAATTATCTCCTTTGTATGCAAAACCCAAACCACCCACCTGATTATCCTGATTCCAACCTATTTTACCATTACTGGTAATAGTGGTGAACACATCATTAACGGTAATATTAACGTAGTTTGGATTAAGAGGAACCGTAATAAAATAACTCCTTGAATAAGCCCCATCAGTAATAGTAACCTGAAAAGTAGCCGATGAGTTAAGTGGCGCAGCGCCTACCTTAAATTTAAAAGGAGTTGTGGTATTAACTTTAGAAGTATTGGTTGCCATAACCCCCAAAGCAAAAGAGGTGTTCAAAGGAATAACATAAGATGCGCCTGCAATAGCTGTGATACTGGCAGTAGCTGCACTGGTAGTGGGATTTAGATAATTAATAAAACTGCCGCTGATAAATATAGTATCACCTTGCACAAAAATTAAATCTCCATGGTTTGTTATACTGTCATTGGTAAACACAACCGATTCACTTTGCGCAGCTACTGTAGAAGTAACCGCGTTATATAAATTTAAACGACCACTCCCCAACAGGTTGGCATAAGAAGCAGAGTTTGAAGGATAATTATTATCAGTAGTTGCTACTATACGTTGCCCCGCCTGTAAACCTGTATAAGAAGGATATTTAGATAACACCAAAGCTACACCACCTGATGTAATAGGCGTTGCCATGGATGTGCCACTTAAATAACTATAGGTCTGAGAGTAAAAGGTGTTATAGATATTAACGCCCGGTGCACATAAATCTACTGCATAATTATAATTTGAAAAAGAAGCAATTACATCACTGGTGCTGTTGGTGGCAGCAATGGCCAGGGCATAGTTATAACCTGCCGGATATGTTATTTCGTTGGCACCATCATTACCCGCGGCTACAACTACAATGGCATTTTTATTAATAGATGCGTATGTTATAATAGATTGTTCGTAGCTACTATAACCGGCACCACCCCAAGAACAGCTAATTACTTTGCAACCATGATCGGCAGCGTATTGTATCCCTTGGTCTCCGGTAATAATGTAACCTTCTCCGCCGGAGCGTGTGTCATTATCGGCAGCGCATTTAACAGGTAAAAACCTACATTTAAAACCTGTACCCGCAGCACCAATACCATTATTTGTAGCGGCAGATGCATCACCTGATGTGGCGGAACCATGCGCATTATTGGAGCCATAAATTTGAGGATCGTTATCTCCGGCAAGGGCAAGATAATTCGCTCCGGCAAAATCCCATCCATAACGATTATCAATATAACCATCTCCGTCATCATCAATACCATTAATAGGTTCTGCATAATTATACTTAACATTTGGCGCTAAATCAGGGTGTGCCAAATCAGTACCCGAATCAACAATACCAATAACGACACTGGTATCTCCTTGTGTGCCCCCTAATGTTGTATCCCAGGCATTGTAAGCATTAATACGATTTAGATAATCATACTGATAGGTGCTGGAGGAGTTTGCATAGGGGTCGTTAGGATAAAAGATAGATGTTTTACGTATATAACGCGGGTCGGCATAATCAAATAAACCGGTGGCAAGCAGCGCATTGATAGCTTTTTCTAAAGAAATTTTATTGGTATAAATAATCTCATACGTAAGCGATAAATCGGCATAAGCCTGCCCAAGTTTATTATACTTCTCTTTAGGAGGTTCTACGTTAGGATATATTTTAGCGAGGTTAGTAACACCTAAAGCACTTAATACAGGTGTAAGTTTTTGCTCGTTAATATAACTAATGGTGCAGCTGCCTCTGTACTGTTCTTTTACTTTAAAAATAACATGACCGCCCACGTAATTAACACCTTCTTTTAAATAGGGGTCTAACCTGAATGGCTTTTGTATAGGGTTTTTAGTTATGCCATTATGGGCCTGAATACTGAAACTAACAAGTAAACTAATTGATAAACCTATTAATGCAATTATCTTTTTCATTTACTTAACTATTACTAATCTTTTATTTGCTATTCCTTCATTACTACTAATACTTAAATTATAAACACCTTCATTCAAACCGTTCGCATCTATAATTGCTTTGCCATTTATAGTTTGGCTTAGTACCAGTTTACCCGTTACATCATAAACCATTACAGTTTGTTTTGTGTTAGTGTTGGGTTCTATAACAAAACTACCATTGTTGGGGTTGGGGTATATGGAGACATTAGTATTGAGATTTGAGTATTGAGAGATGCCCGAAACAAAGCAAGGGCTCTCACTGCCACATATAGGAGTTGCTAAATCAGTAGAACTCATAGCAAGTATATGATTAGGCAAACAAGTAAAGGGGTTAGGGTCTATATTCAGATTTTGAATGGAATTAGGGAATAGTGGAAAACATGTTATATTGTTGTTTTCACAATATATTAATTCAAGAGAATCAGGCAAAGAAGGCAGTATCGTTAAAGAATTGCTATTGCAATATAAAGTTAGAAGACTATGCGGCAGAATAGGAAGGCTAGTTAGAGCATTATACTGGCAGTCTATTTCGATAAGATTATTTGGTAAAGTTGGAATAGTAGTTAAAGAATTATATTGACAAGCTAATTGTTTAAGCGAACTAGGTAAAGGTGGAAGACTTGTTAAAGTATTGTTTCCACAATTTAAAACTGTAAGTGAATTAGGTAAAGCTGGTATGTTTGTTAAAGTGTTATTATAACAATACAATTGAGTAAGGGATGTAAAATATTGAACTCCACTTAAGTTTGAAATACTTCTGCCATTAACATTTAATGATGTCATAGTTGTAACCAAGGTACTGGTAGTGTTCAATGAATTACCATGCATAGCAGCAGGTATTAAAACTCCCAAATAATTAGCAAAGTTAACATCAGGTATTTTTACATAAGGTTGTGCATAAGCCTGCTTCGCTATACTTGCAACAACCATAAAAAGAATACATAATTTTTTAATCATGCTGGTACATGTTAATGTTACTTCAAATATAACACAATATTTCGATTCCATTCCTCTATATGGTACCGGCAGTAAGTTGGACGGAATACCCAATACCCCCAGTCATTCAGGCAGTTTACCTGCTGTTTAAAGCCCTTTAACAGAGCTGTTTTAACAAAATTGCGTACAAAGGCTTGCAAATTGTGAACTTTGAAGCCATCCTTTGGAACAATGAGACGAAGCTTTGAAGAAATGGCTTGTAAATTGTAAATTATGGCTTCTGATTTTGAAAGGATGCACTCCAAATCATAAGAATGGCTTGTAAGTTTGAAAGGATGGCTTGTAAATTCTTGTGGATAGCTTCTAAGTTTTGAAGGATGGCTTCTAAATTAGTATGGATAGCTTGTAAATTTTGAAGAGTAGCTTCTAAGTTCAAAAGAATGGCTTGTAAATTGTAAGGGATGGCTTGTAAGTTTAGAAGAATAGCTTCTAATTTTACAAATTAGAACTCTTTCAGTCGAATTTCTATTGAATTACCTCTCTGTAAGCAGGCAATTCACTTAAAAACGTAACGGTATCGCCTTCCAGTTTCATCACTACATGTTTCATTCCGTTGGTAAGCATACAATATGGAGCTTGTAAAGTAATTTGATAACGTGCTAGTTGATTGATTTCGGTTTGCGTTAGTTCAACTTCGGCAGCTTTGCACTCTATCAGCAATAGGGGTTTTAGGGTATTATCCCTCACTAAAATATCTACTCGTTTAATGGTGTTGAAGAGGGTTATTTGTTTTTCAACTTCTATTAGTCCAGCAGGGAATTGCTTTTCTTCTTTAATAAAATGAATTGCATGCTGTCTCACCCATTCCTCGGGTGTTAGTACTACATAACTTTTACGGATACTATCAAACACTTGTGTTTGCCCTTTGGCATCTCGTAACTTTAACTTAACGACAGGGAAATTTAACAGAGGAAACAATTTTGTATCTTTACATGCAAAGTAAATAGTTTAAAATACAATTCGTATGAAATCGAAAGAAGAAATAGTTAACAACTGGCTACCGCGCTATACCGGAGTTCCCATTGAAGAATTTGGAAAATACATCATCATTGTAAACTTTAGCAGCTATGTGCACATGTTTGCCGAGAATCACGGCGTTAAAGTTCGTGGTCACGACCGCCCCATGCTTAGTGCTACTGCCGATAATATCAGTATCATTAACTTCGGGATGGGTTCTGCCAGTGCGGCAACCATGATGGATTTATTATCTGCTATACACCCTAAAGCAGTTTTGTTTTTGGGTAAATGTGGTGGGTTGAAAAAGAAGAATCAACTGGGCGATTTGATTTTACCTATTGCTGCCATACGTGGAGAAGGAACATCCAACGATTATTTTCCATCTGAAGTACCTGCCCTGCCTGCCTTTGCCTTACAAAAAGCAATATCGCATACGATAAGAACCAACAACCGCGACTACTGGACAGGTACCGTGTTTACTACCAACCGCCGTGTTTGGGAACATGATGAGGCTTTTAAAGAGCATTTGCGTAAGCTTCGTTGCATGGCTATTGATATGGAAACGGCTACGATTTTTATCGTAGGTTTTCATAACGAAATACCAACGGGTGCTTTACTTTTGGTAAGCGATCAGCCTATGGTACCCGAAGGAGTGAAAACAGAAGCAAGTGATAAAATAGTAAGCGATAAGTTTCAGGCAGATCATTTGCGTTTTGGTATTCAGTCGCTGAAAGAGTTGATAAACAAAGGCGCTACGGTTAAGCATTTGATATTCGATTAACAAACAACTTAATACCCTAATCAGATGGGGATAACTGATATAACAAAAAAATATACCAATGGCGAGGTTACCGTTGTATGGAAACCTGCTTGCTGTATCCATTCTAAAAACTGCTGGAATGATGTTACTGGAATGCCTCATGTGTTTAATCCCTTTAAAAGACCATGGATAAAAATAGAGGCGGATACTACCGAACAAATAGTTAATCAGGTAAAGCAATGCCCTAGTGGTGCTTTAACGCATTATATGAATAGTGAGAAGGAAGGTGGGGAAACAAAAATTGAAGTTACAGAATAAAGTACGCTGCTTTATTATAAACCAAACCTCTTCAGGAAGTTTCTATACTGAATATCAAATTTGGTAATGCTTACCCACAAAAATACAAACATGGTATGGGCTATTTCGGGTATAGCAAAACTATGTAGGTACATCACCAAACCCAGCGGACAAACCACCGACCCAACTGAAATAATGATAGAAGTAATACCTATCCTGAAATCGTTTTTCATTAGCAGGTATCCGAATAAAAAAATACTTAGTGTATAGCCAATAAAGTAAGTAAATGCAAAATAGTAATGTATCCTGTAATTCATGTTGACACTAGCTGTAAGCAATAAGCAAATAAGAGAAACAATAAAGAAATAAATCAACCAACTGCCTTTCATATATTTATTAATGTTTAGAAAAGCTTCAATGAAAAGAGTAATCCCGATAACAAAAAGCGATGCGTTCCAGAAGAAACCTATCTTCTTATAAATACCGTAGTGCGATAGTGAGGTATGCTCTAAACTAATATCGCTGGCGTAAAAAGAACAAAAAACAAGAGTACCTACAAACAAGATAATAGCCGCAATGTAGTGTACCTGCTTAAGTCGTTCTACACGTGCTCTTACGTTTACCATATACTCTGTGTTTGCTACATTATCGAACATGTATAAAGTTAGCAAGATTTTACTGAAATTCCAAGCAAGAGTAGGTAAATTATCAGCAAACAGAGGCTAACAACTTAAATTACATCTAAAAATCCCTTTGTTTTTAGGGTTTTGCAGGTTTACAGATAAGGTGAAAGTTAACTACTAATAAAAGCTAAAAAGAGTATTAATCTAAGTGATCTTCAATGGCGCTCATCTTTTTTTCATTATAAACACCCTTTTCCACATCAACTATCTTACCGTCTTTATCCAACACAAAAAAGTATGGTTGACTGGTATCTTCAATACCAAAATCTTTTTTAATGTCTTTAATGCCGTCGGTGCAAAAAAACAAATGAGGCCAGAATGATTCATCGGTTTGTTTCTTCATTTTCTCTTTACTCGATTTATCAAACACCTGATTGATGAGGTTGAACCTTGGCATAAAGTAAAAGTTAATATCAAAACTTACCGCTGCACCAAAGGCATTGGTGGTATCTTTCTTAACCACAAACTCATTATAGCAAGGGTTTAACCAGGTTTGTATATCGCCTTCTGCTTTTTTACTAAAACACATAGCAATGATGCAGGCTTTACCTTTTCCGGCATCAGGCAGGGTTATGTTTTTATCGGTAAAGGTTTCCCCTTTGATGGAAGGAAACATCTTACCTTTTCCATTTTGAGCATTAAGGGTTGTAATTGCGGTAATAAGAGTGATTAAAATTATCTTTTTCATAGGATTGTTTTTAAAAGTCTAATGCTTGCAAATATATTCAAATACTGAAACAAAATATTTATTGGTATTTTTGTGGTATGAACTGGAATAAATTAGAAGATGCCGGACAGCTTGCAGCCATTAATGAAGAATCTAAAACCGGTAAAGTGATGCTTTTTAAACACAGTACACGTTGCAGTATCAGCAGCATGGCTTTAAACCGAATTGAAAGCAACTGGAAAGACAGCGATAATCAATTGGTTAAACCGTATTATCTGGATTTGATTGCACACCGCGATATATCTAATTTAATTGCTGAACAATATGGCGTAGAACATCAATCTCCGCAGGTGCTTATTATTTCAAACGGGAAGTGTATTTATCATGAGTCGCATAACAATATCAGATACACAGATATTATTGCTTAACACCATCTATATACTTTTCTTCTAAATATATTTTTCCATCCTCGGTATAAGACTTTCTGATTCCATTCATTTTACCATTGTTATAGCTAACTTCACTGTATAATTTTCCGCTCTTTTCGTAATACCATTTACTCATTCCGTTTAACTGTCCATTAACAAAAACTGCTTCCTGCAATAACTTACCACTTTCAAAATACCACTTACTAAGTCCATTTTCTTTATCTTTTATGTAATGTGCTGTTGCCTGCAGTTTCCCGCTTTTATAATACCATTTTTGTTCTCCGTCTCTCTTATCATCTTTATAGGTGTACTCATTACTTAACACACCGTTTTCATAATATCTTTTTTGAACACCGTTTTCTTTTCCTTCTGAGAAATTTGTTTCCTGTTTAAGTACACCCGTTTCGTAATGCCACTTCTGAGGTCCGTTCTTTTTATCATCAAAATAATACGCTTCACTTTTTAGTTTCCCGTTTTCAAAATACCATTTACTTGTTCCTGCCCTGTTTCCACTTAGATAACTTACTTCCTGTTGTATATTACCTTTCTCATCGTACCACTTTTGTGTTCCGTTTCTTTGTCCATCGTCATAATTAACTTCGCTATTTAGTTTCCCATCTTCATAATACCATCTGCAAATTCCTTTTCTTTTGCCATCTACATAAATAGCTTCTTCTTTAAGATTACCACTTTTAAAATACCATTTAGAAACACCAATTCTCTTATCATCTTTATAGGTAGCGTCGGCAAATAACTTACCATCCTCGTAATACCATTTGCTTTCTCCGTTTTTTAACCCGTTTAAATAGGTGTGTTCATTCTGTATATTTCCGCTTAGATAATAATCTCTTCCGGTGCCTGTAGCAACATTGTTATGATAAACTACCAGATGATAAAAGCTTGCGCTGTCTTTAGATGTTGGCCTTCCTAAAGAATCTTTATACTCTATCCACTTACCTTCTTTTAATTTACCGTTGAGTTTGTTTTCGGCTTCATTCTTATTGGTAAAGCCATCTTGGGCAAAAGCACGAATAGATAAAACGAAAAGAACTAAAAATAATTTGCGCATTTAATCTTGAAGAGCAAGCAGTCTTTTTATCGTTTCATGATGGTGCCGAGTATGATACAAGGTAAAAGAAGTAAACTCCCTGATGTTTAATAAGCCCAAAAGCGGATGAGGAATTTGATAAGTATTTAACTCTTCTTCGGTAAAGGCAATAACTCTTTCTACAAACTTTTGGTTAATAGATTTCAAGTTGTTTATTACCTCGTCCCTAGTTCCTTCAACTATTTCCGGCGCAAAGCCGGTAGGAGCCTTTACACCCTTTACTACCTGCAAGTATGCATCTACTATCTCTTCATAAGTCTTAGAAGCATGAGTGCACTTCCCCCATTTCTCTAACATTACTTCCGGTTTATTAAACAAACCAACTAAAGGTTTTACCACAAGAAACAAATGTTCTATGTTTTGCGCAGCACTCCATTTACCTGTTTCTAATTCCTTAAAGAAAGCATCTTCTTTAAACGATGAAGCGGTATTATATACAAGAGTAAATTCTTCCTGCAGCTTTTCTAAAGTTTGTTTCTGTGTCATTTCTTAAATGCTTTTTCGCAAATAGCAATCCATTCTTGCGGGGTTACTTTTGAGGATAATTCACCAATCAATTTATAAGGTATATCATCCATTTTCTTAAAACGTATGCAGCCTTTACCCATATCTAACTTTGTTTTGCAATGCTTGGGATATTCTGTGGTAAACCAATCCAACAACTTTTTATCGGCATAAACACCCATGTGGTGCAGGGCAATATAGTTTTTCTGCGAGCCAAGATTCATATAGGGCAAAGGTAAACTTGGGTTGCAACGATACCCTTTTGGATACATGCTAAGCGGAACCACATAGCCTATCATGCCATAACTTATTTCTTCGACAAAACCTTTAGGAAGATTTTTTTTAATAATTTTTCTTAATTTACTAATAGCTTTCTTTCTGTCATCAGGAAGCTCATTTATATATTGATCTACTGTCTTAGCTTTTGATTGCATAGGTTCTTTGTTTTATTTTTGTTCTTTATTTCATTCTAAACAAGAAATAACTAGATGATAGTTCTGCCCAACAGTTTATTGGCTCTTGACTTCAGTAAATCTAATTTTTGAACAGAGATGAGTATGTTTTGAATTTCATCATCAGATGAAGCTGTTCTTAGTTTTTCTTTTTCTTCTCTAAGTAGTTTTTGCAGACGCTTTTCTTTATAGATAAATAAATCATGATTGATTGTTTTTAAAATATTATCTGTTTCATGCGCAACCATAATATTATGCTTTGTTTTCCATTTTTCGCTTAACTGATCGTTACTGCTGATAAGGTTTATGGTAATTTGTGCCAGTTGAGGGTTGCGATGTTTTACAAAATAATCTGCATTAGGTATCACTTCTTTTTGCATTTGTATCTTAAACTCATACAAGAATAATTCATAGGTAGAATCAATAAAACTAAGTTCGTCTTGCTCTAATTCATGTAACATAAACTCAGCTACCGAAACCTCGCTGCTGATGGTTTCGTTATTTTCGTTGATATGAGCTATATCAATTAAATGTGTACCATAGTGAAGCAATAAACGCACTAAATTCTTTTCCTGCTCGGCAAAAGGATTTAAGTCGGCATCTAAGAGTTTTTGTAAATCATCCTTTACTTCCTGATTGGTGTTTTCGGAAACGTTTTGTTGTTCAACAGCATGTTGTTCGGGTTGAAAGTTTTTCTTGGCTATTTTTTTATCTCTCGTAGCCTTTACCTGAAACACCAATGTTTGTTCATCTACCTGCAAGATATGGCTGCACTCGGTAATGTATTCATTACGCGTAATGGAATCAGGAACAATGGCAATACTCTCTATAATATCTTTCACCAGCGCAGCTTTTTTTACGGGCTCGTGTCTGGCTTCTTCAAAAAGCAGATTGGTTTTAAACTTTATAAAATCAAGTGAGTTCTTTTTAATGAATGCTTTTAAATCATCGCCGCTAACTTTCTTAGAAAAAGAATCAGGATCATCACCATCAGGGAAAAGAAGAACTTTTACGTTCATACCTTCTTCCAATATCAAATCAATACCTCTGAAACTGGCTTTAATACCTGCTACATCGCCATCATATAAAATAGTAATGTTTTTAGTAAAGCGATGTATCAGCCTTATCTGGTCAACTGTTAAGGATGTACCCGATGATGCCACTACATTCTCAATTCCCGCCTGATGCATGGAAGTAACATCAGTGTAACCCTCTACCAGATAACAATTATCTTCCTGCGTAATTTGTTTCTTGGCAAAGAATAACCCATACAAAACTTTACTCTTATCGTAAATATCTGTCTGCGGTGAGTTAATGTATTTGGCAAATTTCTTGTCGCTGTTTAGTATGCGTCCGCCAAAGCCAATGACCTTGCCCGTGCCATTATGTATCGGAAAAATAACACGACCTGTATATCTGTCAAAAATATCGTTAATGGTTATGGGGGTTCCCTCCACATGCTTATCCGATAAAATAGATAAACCTGTTTTTACCAGATACTCCGGTTTGTAAGCTGCTGCTATGGCAGCCTTAGAGAAAGCCTTTCTATCTTCAAAAGAAAAACCAAGTTGAAACTTTTTGATGATTTCATCGGTAAAACCTCTCTCACGGAAATAACTTAAACCAACAGATTTACCCTCATCGGTATTCCATAAATTATCGGTAAAATACTTTTGCGCATAGTTGGTAACAATGTATAGACTTTCTTTTTCAGTTATCTGTGCCTTCTCTTCGGGAGTAATTTCTTTCTCTACAATTTCAATATTATACTTGGCAGCTAAGTAACGCAAAGCCTCAGGGTAACTAAGGCTTTCATGCTCCATAATAAAGTTTACCGAATTACCTGCTTTACCGCAACCAAAGCATTTGTAAATTCCTTTGGCGGGAGACACCGTAAACGAAGGGCTTTTCTCACCATGAAAAGGACATAAGCCAAGCAGATTAGCACCGCGTTTCTTTAGCGTAATAAAATCACCTACCACTTCTTCAACGCGGGCAGTTTCTATAATTTTATCTACGGTGTCTTTTGGTATCAAGGGGTATCAAAGATAAGCCTTTCTATTTCTTTACAGAAATTTTTGCCTGAATGTTATAAAATCGGCAAAACAGTTGGTTTACATCATTGTTTGGGTCTTTATCCAAGTCAACTTGGTTTACCAAATCGGGAGGGAATTGCGTAAGGGAAATTGTTTTGGTAGAATCCTGCTGTTGCATAGAGCGCAAAGCAGCATCATATCCTGAAGAGAAATTTATCAGAGCAGGAATATGCCTGGTATCAAATAGAATAAGTGTGATAAAAAGGACTGCTACACCCATATATAAAACAACGCTATTGCTTTTAAAATAATGAATAAACTGAAGAATAGCAGTACTTAAAAAAACAAATATGGCAACATCAAGTACAAACCAAATCCTGCCGATGGAAAGCGTATGGTAAGCATAAATACTTGCAGCAGCAGAAACACCAATTACACAACAAATAACAACTAAGAAATAGTTTAGTTTAATTTTAATAGTATTAGTAAGGTTAAACATATTTTGAAACATCATCCAAAAGATAAGTAGAAATACCAAGCCAATCAGTTTGTGTGGTTTACAAAACAGTTTGATGGCTTCTATAACATTCATATCTTTGGGGAGAGATGCGCGATGTGAAACCGGTGGAAAAGCCGCTGTTCACGAGGGACGATGAAGCGGACCTGAAGCGGATTCAAGAGTTACCGTTGAATCCACCGAACCCCCGGGAATTCTTTCCAGGCATACCTGAAGCGGGCGGCGGTTCGCGAAAAGATCGGCAAATTTTTGGCGGCGGAACAGGCGCTGGCTGTGATTACTCCCAGCCGGGATGGCAGAAATAATGGCGGGGCCGGCGGGACGATTTTTGACGACACCGGTGCGGGGTTCGGGTAGCTGGTTTACCGGCCAGAACATGTGAACCCGCTGCCGGTTGCGGTTACGGCGATCGAGAATTATGGACGCGTGTACCGGCTGCTGAAGGCGGGAGTGCCGGTTACGATCGAGCTGAACATTGATGCAAATTTTCAAAGGACGACCACGAGCACGGATTTGACACGATTGCGGAAATTCCGGGACAGACCGAAATTGAAGGATGAGCTGGTGATGGTGGGAGGCCCTGGAT
>CAVXOV010000015.1:0-4643 GCA_963763345.1 uncultured Candidatus Saccharibacteria bacterium | reverse complement strand
CCAGTACATACGGTATTGGCACATTAGATACCACTTTTTGTTTGAACAAAATTCGGCCTTTCTTTTTTTATTTGGTAATTATGGTTGGTTTCAAAATGCTTCGTATGATTTTAGCACCAGCAACCCCGGCTTGGCTAACCACGATACACCTTATAGTTTTGGTGCAGGGGTTTTGTTTCAAACCAAAGCAGGTGTTTTTCAGATGAACTATGCCATCGGGCATCAGTATAACAACGACATTAGCCTGCGCACCGGGAAGATAAGTTTTGGTTTGGTTAATACATTCTAATATCATCAACAAGTAATGGGTTACCGCTTTAATTATGGGGGTTACCCAATTAATCACTGCGGTCATTCTTTTAATCTTGAGGGTTATCCTCTTAATCAATTGGGGCATCCCCTTAATCATTTGGGTTATCCCATTAATCGTTGCGGGCATCCTTTTAATCAATTGGGTTATCCTTTTAATCAATGGGGGCATCCCCTTAATCATTTGGGTTATCCCATTAATCGTTGCGGTCACCCCTTTAATCATTTGGGTTATCCCTTTAATCTTGGCGGGCACCCTCTTAATTACAAAGACAGTATTTATAAATAAAATTAACAGTTTTTAAACTAAAACAGCAATTTTGCTTACTTTGGCTATATAAAAGAGGTTTTGTTATCTGTTTTATTCTTTTGGGCAGCTTATTTTCTTTTAATAAAGGGTATTGTCAGGATAGTATTGCTAAGCGCAATTTTCAGTTATGGTATGAAAGTAAATAACTCTTCTGTTCATACCATGTATAACGGTTCCTGTGTTAACTATGCTCTTATTACCGACTATTCTTTATACCTGCAATATAAAAACATAGGTGTGTTTGGAGGTTACTCTACTGTATATAATGGAGTTGGTTTTTTTAATAGAGGTTACCATGCAGGTTTAATACTTAATTTATATGAGCATAAGCATCATGCCGTTAATTTATATGTGTATGATACGCATTATAGTTATTTCTATCAAAATCCAAGTCCAGCTCCGCAAATGCTTGATGATCCTGGTATAATATCTAACTATAAAAATACGATTACAGGTTTTTCGGATATACTTTCTTTTAACCCGAGATATAAATATACTTTTTTAAAGGGTGTATTATCTGTAGAGTGCGGCATATCTTTTGTTTTTGTTATTTATCATAACAATAACGCAAGTGATAATTTACCTGGTTTTGGAGCAAATGCAGCTTTATCTTTCAACCCTTCTGCGTTATTCCATAAGCACTAAACCTTATTTAACGTTAAAGCTTTTTAAAATAAGGGTGTTATCCTTACTTTTGTATATCCTATAAAATCAAAAGATGAGTGCCTATAAAAGTCTGTTGGTTGTTGTACTAACTTTAAACGTATCTTTTAGTAAGCTAATTGCCCAAGAGCCAAACTGGGTAAAATTACCCGATGCTAATTTGGTTTTGGCGCTTCAGGTTGTGCCTGCCGCTATGCAGGAGACCAATGAATACAGAGAGCCCTGTGGTTACAGGCACTTACTCGTTAGATATTGGAGGGCATGGTATTACAAACTTATTTGGCATACAGTTTTTTACTAACCTTACTTACTTAGAGAGTGTAAAAATAACGGCTTAGCGAGTTTACATAATTGCCTAATACGCTTATAAAGAATTGTACTGTAATTCGAATCAATTAACGAGTTTGCCTAAACTCCCCAATCTATTACAGTATTGGATTGCAGTTCGAATGAATTAACCTCTTTGCCTAAGTTACCTCCTTCACTTAAAAACCTAAGTTGTTTTAAAAACAAAATAACTGTATTACCTGAGTTACCTAAAACCATTACTGATTTATTGATTTATAATAACAAGCTACTGTGCTTACCTATTCTTTCTACCAATATTACTACCATAGAGATAAGTAAGAATGCATTTAGCTGTGTGCCCAACTATATTCAGGCCATGGGAGAAGATACTACTAAGTATAAACTATGTGTAGAGGGTAACCCCAATAGTTGTCCGTTTGTAAAGGCAAAGAAGAAATGAGAAGGTGTTTTATTTTGCTTCTTCTACAGGTTTCTTTTTAGCAGCTTGGAATCTGATACCAAGCATTACCTCGTGGGTTCCGCTGTTATATTTACGGATTTTGGTTATGCTATAATCATACGAATAACCAAACATCAACCAGTTCTTAAACATATAACCCATCATGGCACTAACGGCATCATCAGTACGGTAGTTTGCACCAATCCATACCATTTTATTATAAGTAAGTTTTATGCCTCCATCAACCTGAACAGGTACAGGGGCCACATACTTAACCAACACACAAGGTTCTAACACAAAATCACTTCCTAAATTAAATTTATAAGATGCCAAGCCATAAAAGTGTGTGGCTAAGGTGCTTTGGTTTGTATTCTGATCGGCAAAGAATTTTAAATTAGATTGGTATATCTGTGGGAAACCAAGACTTATAGATAATTTCTTACTATAGAAATAAGCTCCGCCACCAAGTGAAGGCACAATAACCGATTGGTAGTTTTGGGTCATAATAGGGTCTCCATTATCGTGGGTAGTTATTTGAGAACCATCTACTGCGTACTGTACTACACCGGCACTTAAACCAAAAGATAATTTATAATTAGCACCCAGCTTGATATGATATGCATAAGCAAAGTTAATACCGGTTTGTCGGGTAGGGCCGGTAATATCCGTATAAATAGTTCCGCCTAAACCCATGTGTTCATTCTTTAGCGGGCCCTGCAATGAAACGATATAGGTGCGCGGCGCACCCGGGATACCCGCCCACTGGTAACGGTTATTTGATTTTGCTTCCCAATAATCGCTTCTGCCGGCAATAGCAGGGTTTAAAAGAAAATCATTAAACATATATTGTGTGTATTGAGGCAACTGCTGTGCAAACAAGACTACGCCTTGTAAGAAACACATCAAAAACGATATTACTTTTATATATTTTTTCATGTTCCTTATCTTAATATAGTTAAAGGACCTGCGTAATGATCAGGATACTTAGGATCGTTCAACCTTATGACATAGTAATACGTTCCAACAGGAACCGGTTTGCCATTGTATGTTCCCATCCAAGGTATGTAGTTTCCTTTTGAATAGAAGAGTTGTTCTCCCCAACGATTATATACTTCAATCTCTACATTAGGGAATAAGTTCATATTATCTATAACCCATGCATCGTTTTTACCATCGCCATTAGGTGTAAAGCCTGTTGGAATAATAAATGGTGGAAGTATGGTTACAACCATCGTATCGGTTGCTTACAACCCAATGTATTTGTAACAACTACAGTATAAATAGTAGTTACTGCCGGAGATGCTATAGGGTTGCTAATGGTTGAATCGGACAAAGTTGTATTAGGATACCAAACAACAGTTCCGCCACTTGGGTTTGAAGGATTGCCACCAATAGTTGCTGTTTGCCCCGTTAATATAGACTGACTTGGACCGGCATTTGCAATTGCTGCTGGTGCTATGGAAACCGTAACTGTGTCAGAATACGTGCAAACTCCATTTACTGCCAGTAAAACGTATTGTGTAGTGCTTGGTGGGTTTACACTAAGTGTCAAGGTATTTGCCGGAGGAATTAATGTTCCACTAATAGTTTGCCAATCAAAACTTACTGCTCCAGTTACAGTTCCAGTAAGTATAATTGGAATTTTACTGCACAAGAAAGTATCTCTGCCTGCATTGGCTGTAACGGAAACAGTAGATATAACTAAAAAGTTAGCTGAATCCTTACAACCTCTAAAATCAGTTGCCATTAAAGTATAAGTTCCTGGAAGAATAGCCGGTAAACTAGAAGTAGTAGCGGTTGATCCTCCGCTCCATTGATATGTATAAGAAGGTATTCCTCCTGAAGTAATTGTTGTTATTGAACCATCTGCTACATTATTACAGCTTGCAGGAGTTACTGTTCCTGTAATAACAAGTACCGGAGGATTTAGTAAAGTATCCATTAAAACAAGAGGGGTGCAACCATTTGCATCAGTTACTGTTAAAGTATAAATACCCTGACTTAAATTAGTGCCTCCAGATCCTACAATAGTAGAAGGATTCCAAGTGTAAGTATAAGCAGGTGTACCTCCAAATATTACAGCATTAATGGCTCCATTATTATCGTTATGACATTTTATTTGCGAAATAACCGGCAAAGCTGAACTTAGTTTGATAGGTTGATTAATTATAGTTTGTGCGGTTTGGATACAACCTGCACCATCAGTTACCTGCACCATATAAGTAGAATCTCCACATAAATTACTTGCGGTTAATCCGCTTTGATTTGGGCTTGTATTCCACACTTGGGTTATAACAGGTGTTCCTCCTGTGATAGTAACGGTAGCTGTTCCATTGCAAAGACCATTACAAGTTGCAGGAGTAGCTGTTACTGATAATGTAGGGCCGGTATTGCTATTTAGTATAATTACTTTTGTTTGGCTGCAACCACTCACAATATCCTTTACCACAAGTGTATAAGCACCTGCACAAAGACCTGTAACACTTGATGTAGTTACGCTACCCGCATTAGCACTCCATGTATAAGAGTATGTGCTTGAACCAATAACCGTTGCGGTAATTACGCCATTACAAACACTACAACTTGGGGCGGTATTCACAGTATTTACTGTAA
>CAVXOV010000014.1:0-70981 GCA_963763345.1 uncultured Candidatus Saccharibacteria bacterium | reverse complement strand
CCAAGCTCATGTGGGTTCGCAAACACGAGCCTGAGCTGTTCGATCAGGTCCGCATGGGTCCTTCTGCCCAAGGACTATGTTCGCTTGCATATGACGGGGATCGCCGCATCCGACATGTCCGACAGTTCAGGCACGCTGTGGCTGGACGTTGGCGAGCGGCGCTGGAGCGAGACAATGCTGGCCGCCTGCGGGCTCGGCCTGAAGCATATGCCGGCCCTGTTCGAAGGCCCCGAGGTCACCGGGCGTGTGCGCCCGGAAATCGCCAAGGCCTGGGGCATGGGCCGAGGCGTCGGTCGTGGCGGGCGGGGGCGACAATGCGGCGGGCGCGGCAGGTGTGGGCGTGGTCCGCGAGGGCGACGGCATGCTGTCGCTGGGCACCTCTGGCGTCATCTTCACCGCGACCGACGCGTTCCGACCCAATCCGGCGCGCGCGGTCCACGCCTTCTGCCACTGTCTGCCCGGCATGTGGCACCAGATGTCGGGTGCATCTGAGCGCCGCGTCCTGCGTGGACTGGGCCGCGCGTCCGACCGGCGCGGCGGGACCGGCCGAGGTGTTCGCCCCGCGCGCAGGCTTGCGGTCCGGCCGCGGGCCCGGAACTGTTCCTGCCGTATCTGTCCGGCGAGCGCACGCCGCACAACGATCCGCACGCCCGCGGCGCCTTTCTCGGGCTGGACCACGACACCGACGCCGGACGATTGGCCGAGGCGGTGCTGGAGGGCGTGGCCTTCGCCCTGGCCGATGGGATGGACGCGCTGCGCGAGGCGGGCGCATCGCGTGGAGCGGCTGTCCGTGATCGGCGGCGGCGCGCGCTCGCCCTATTGGGGACAGCTGATCGCCGCGGCGCTCGATCTGCCCTTGGTTTATCTGGCCGGCAGCGAAGTCGGGCCCGCGCTGGGCGCCGCGCAGCTGGCGCGGGCCGCGATCCTCGGCGGCGAGGCCGCCGGGTACTGCACGTACGCCCGCCCTCGCCCAGGTGATCGAGCCGGACGCAGGTTTGCGCGACCGTCTCGCCGACAAGCAACACCAATTCCGCGCCGCCTATCGGCGGCTCAGCGCCAGGGAAGGCGCAGCACACCCTGACGGCCGACTATTTCGATGGGATTCGAGCCCGTCACCTTCAAGGGCCCCGACGCCAAGGCTGACTTGGCCTATCGCTACTACGAAAAGGACCGCGTGGTGCTCGGCAAGCGGATGGAGGACCACCTGCGCTTCGCCGTTTGCTTCTGGCACAGCTTCTGCTGGCCGGGCAGCGACGTATTCGGCCAGGGAACCTTCGGCCGGCCGTGGCACAGCGGAGCCAACGACAGCGCCGCCGCCGCGGCAAAACGCGCCGCAGCCTTCAGCCTGTTCGAGAAGCTGGACGTTCCCTTCTACACCTTCCACGACGTGGACGTGATGGCCGAGGCCCGCGACGTCGTCGGGCCCGAGCACCTGCTCGGGGAGGCGGTGGACGATCTGGAGCGGCTGCAGGCGCGCCATGGGCGCCAAAACCCCTGTGGGGCGCGGCCAATCTGTTCAGCCATCCCCCGCTATGCGGCGGGCGCGGCGACCAATCCCGATCCGGAAGTGTTCGCCTGGGCCGCCTCTGCAGGTGCGCGACGCGCTGGAGGCGGAGACCCATCGGCTGGGCGGCGCCAACTATGTGCTGTGGGGCGGACGCGAGGGCTATGACGCCCTGCTCAACACCGACTTGCGGCGCGAGCTCGACAATCTCGGCCGGTTCCTGTGCGATGGTTGTCGAGCACAAACACAAGATCGGCTTTGCCGGGACCATCCTGATTGAGCCCAAGCCGCACGAGCCGACCAAGCACCAGTACGACTTCGATACGGCCACCGTTTACCACATCGCCCATCACCACCTCAAATTGCTCACGGCTATACTTTTCAGCAAGCTCTATATCCATCTCATGCAAAGGACTCTCAGCATTATCCAACAGAATAACCTTTTTAGGATGAAAACGAAGTATCTGCCTTACCAACTCGCTACCAATAGAACCCGCAGCACCCGTTACCAAAATCACCTTGCTCTGAAGTTGTTGTTCTATCAGTGACACATCAAGTTTAATAGGGTCTCGCTCTAATAAGGATTCAATTTGTATAGTCTTTAATTGATTTAAACTCAACTCCCCATTTATCCATTTGCTTACCGGGGGTACACTTAGTACCTTAATGTTTTGTTGCAAACAAATCTCTACAATCTCACTCTTTCTGGTGGTAGAAATATTTAAGATGGAAATAATAACGGTATCTATCTGGTTATCCTTTATCAGCTCTTCCAATTTATCAGGCGGATAAATAAAAATACCTTCCAGACTTCTGCCTTTCTTCTTAGTATCATCATCTATAAAACCAATTACTTTATATTTAACATCGGCATCACGTTCAAGCGTTCTTTTAGTTAAAATACCAGACTCCCCTGCCCCATATATCAAAACATTAGTTCGGATTCTATCCGGATTCTTACGCTCAAAATATACTGCTTTAACTGCCAATCGCGAGCATATCATAATAAACATGGTGCAGAGAGAATCAATAATAATAACTGAATGCGGTATATAATATACACCTGATATTAACCGTGTAATAAAGTTTATAAGTAGTAGTATGCCACTTCCTAAAAGAACAACTAATAGTATCCGAACGGAATCTTTAGAACCCGTATAACGCACTACTCCTTATACGTTTTAGAAAACAGGAAGCTAAAGAAACGTATGCCCAAAACCATTGCATAATCAATAGGCATGTTTTTTAAATCTTTATGAGGAATAGAAGCAAAATTAAAACGCAGTAAAAATGCCAGTGTAAGTGCAAAGGCACAAATAATAGTATCAATAATTAATATAGACCAACGAGGTAAATTGTTTTTCCAAAAGAAATCTAAAAGCCTATACATACCGCATAAAATTAAACAGTTAATTGTTACTGCATAAAATTATTTTTTTACTGTATCTTCGCCCACCATTTCATGAAAAAGTATCTTCTTCTATCTTTAATACTTATTGTAAGCCTTTCTGCCTTTTCTCAAAGACAGAAAATGGGCTCTCGTCGCATAGAATACTCAGATAGTTGCCATCATATTATGATTATAGGTGTTGGCATGGCAGGAGATTTACCTTTTGGAGATATGAAAAGCCGCTTTGGTGATAATATCACAGCAGGTGTGCCTCTTCTGTATAAAACGGGTAAAAACCTGCTTTTTGGACTGGAGGGAAATTACATTTTTGGCAACAATGTAAAAGAAGATCCATTAGATTATATGTACAATAGTTCGAATACAATTACTGGTAGTGCCGGAAATCCGGGTGCCGTAAGACTTAATGAACGTGGTTTTACTGCTTATGCCGTTATAGGAACTGTTATAAATAAGTTTGCCAAAAATAAAAACAGCGGCTTGTTTCTGCATATAGGTTTTGGCTATATGCAACATAAAATAAATATTTATGACATTGATAAAAGCTTACCTCAAATTAATGGTAATTTAAAGAAAGGATATGACAGGTTAACTGCCGGTCCTGCTTCTGAGCAATTTATCGGTTATATGTTTTTAGCAAGAAACCGAATGGTTAACTGGTTTGCAGGTATTCAAATTCAGGAGGGTATTACTACCGGGTTACGCGGCTATCAATATGACACGATGAGTTCTGATAGTAAACAACGTTTAGATATTCTGTTAGGTTTTAAAATAGGTTGGCTACTGCCCCTATACCAAAAAGCTCCTAAGGAGTATTACTACAACTAGTACTATGTGGGTTTATAACCTTGTTATTTTACTTTACGGATTTGTAATTAGGCTTGCTTCATTAAAGAAACAAAAAGCCAAATACTGGGTAAATGGAAGAAAGAATTGGCGTGGAATCTTTCAGAAAAGGTTACTGAATTAAATACACAGCAACTGGTATGGATACATTGCGCTTCTTACGGGGAGTTTGAGCAAGGCAGACCATTGATAGAAGTCATAAAAAGGAAACACCCTGATTATAAAATATTAGTAAGCTTCTTTTCTCCAAGTGGTTATGAGGCTTTTAAAGATTGGGATGGAGCAGATATTATTTGCTATTTACCTTTAGATACTAAACGAAATGCTATAGACTTTATAGCGATTGTAAAACCTAAACTGGCTATTTTTATTAAGTATGAGTTTTGGCTCAATTTCCTGTTTCAATTAAAAGAAAAGAATATTCCAACCTTTTTAGTTTCTGCCATCTTTAAACCTCACCATCCTTTCTTTAAATGGTACGGACATATTTTCAGAAAATCATTAAAGACTTTTAATAAACTATTACTGCAAGATGAAAAATCAGGAGAGCTTTTAAAAACTATTGGCATTACTAATTACGAGGTTTTTGGAGATACCCGCTTTGACCGTGTTTTGCAAATAAGAGCAAATTTCAAACCAATTCCTCAAATAGAATCCTTTAAAGGAAATGCTAAATTAATTATAGCAGGCAGTACTTATCAAAAAGATGTGACCTTAATTTTAGGTGCTTTCACTAAACTAAAGAATGCAAATATTAAACTCATTCTTGTTCCCCATAATATAGATGAAAGCAGTATAGCAGAAACCATAAATCAATTAAAAGAGCATCAGCTAAGTTATTCTCTTTACACAGAATCAATTAATAATGAAGCTCAGTTATTGATAGTAAACACTATGGGTTTATTATCTAAAATGTATTATTATGCAGATTGTGCTTATATAGGCGGTTGTTTTGATAGTGGTTTGCATAATACGTTAGAGCCTGCTGTATATGGAATCCCTGTTGCTTTTTATGGTAATGATTATGAAAAGTACAACGAAGCTGTTGATTTAATTAAACTGGGTATAGCCGTAAATGTTGCCAACAGCGAAGAGCTTTTGGACGTGTTTAATACCTTCTTAGCCGATAATTATCCTATTGGTGAAGTGAAAGAAAAGCTAAGCACCTATTTTGAAAGTAATGCTAATGTTACCGCAAAGGTATTAGCCTCTATAAACCTTTAAGTTCTTGTTTATTGTGCACTAAGCTGGTTATGAATAACCCGGTTATTGTATTGCTGGATAAACGCTTTTACTTTTTTATCCGACATTTGTTTATCCTTAACTATATTAACGGCAAGTGAGCTATCTATTCTATAGTTATATAAGCCCAATAATTTTTCTCCGTTAAACTGAAACATCTCTTCGTTAGAGAAATACTGATAAAGATTATTATAATAGTTGATGGCAAAACGATTGTTATTTTGTACACTATCCTTCAGATTATTTCCAAAAGCAAAGAAGGGTTGATTGTATTTAAGCATCGCTAATACGGTAGGCATAATATCCAACTGTTGTGTCACTATAGTATCACATCCTTTTAAAGAATTATCGGGCAAATAAAAGAAAAGAGGGATTTGATAATTACCGTATGAATTTCCGAACACAGCATCTTCTGAATTACCTGTATGATCGGCTGTAATAATAAACAAGGTATTGGCAAACCACTTGCTTTTTTTAGCGGTACTAAAAAATTGTTTTAATGAATAGTCCGCATAACTAATACACTTATTAATGGGCAGTTTCCCTTCGGGGAATTTATTTTTGTATTGTTCAGGCACTATAAACGGGTGATGCGAGCTTAATGTAAACACCGTAGATAAAAAGGGTTGCGCTTGTTCATTCAGTTCTTTTGCCATGCGTTGCAAAAAAGGTTCGTCCCAAATACCCCAATTGCCATCATAATCTTTCTCGTTATCATATTCGCTTCTCCCAAAATACTTGTCATACCCTGCAGTAGCACAAAAGCCATTAAAATTCATCGTGCCATTCGTCCCTCCATGAAAAAAAGAAGATGTATATCCTTTTGTTTTAAGCACACTTGCCAGACTCATTATTTTATCATTGCTGTATACGGTACTGATGTAATCAGACTGAAAAGAAGGTATTGAAGCTACAATGGCCGGAATACCCTCTATAGAACGCTTCCCGTTTGAGAAAGCATTGGTATATACAAAACTATTATCCATCAACGAATCTAAAAAAGGCGTATAGCTTTTTCTTTTTCCAAGTTTGGTATATTCTTTAGATAAACTTTCTACAATAACCACTACCACATTCAGATTCTTAAAATCAGCATCAGGGTATGCATACTTTTTTATAGGATTAATAAGTTCATTAGCTTCTTCCTCGCTCATGTATTTCTTTTCATCCAGCGTATATAACTCGCCCGATTTTATAATGCAAAACGGTGTGTTTAAAACCAAAGGGATATAAGGTGGTTTAACAAAATTACCGGCATCAATAATACCAATGGGTATTAATTGAAAGCCACCACGTACAGATAAAATACTTAATCCTGCCAACAAAAGAAAACTAATACTCTTTTTGGAAAGACTTTTGATGCTGTTATCCTCTTGGGTGTATGCTTGCAAAAACTTCTTTTCTATACGTTTATACAACCTTATACATACAAACAGCAAGACAAAGAAGAGTACAAACAGATACCAAAAATCTTTTATAAAAAGCGGAAGCAGGGTGCCTGCATCATTCTTTTGGAAGAAGAAACTAAAAGTTTCTGCTGTGCTGCGCCTTAAGGTGTAAGGAAAATAAGCCATATCAACCATATTAAGCGCTAATGCCAATAGGTTGGTGCTAACAAAAACAACTGTAAGCAGGGTTCTGAACTTCTTATGCTGAAAAAACGATACAGGAAATATGACTAAGAAGATAAAAAGCGCATTTACAATGGTTGCCGTTATTACATCAAAACGCAAACCATAAAAAAGTACAGCTGCAAAATCAGTAGTGCTTATGCCTGTGAAATTGGTTTTATTAATAGCAAAGAAAATAATGCGTGCAAGGCTTAACAGAAGCAAAGCCAGCAGGTAGCTTGCCAACAGAAATTTAATACGCGTAAGGTAAGGCTTCATCTATATCAACCCTGCAAACTTAGCTAAAGTTTGGTTGTTTTAATGCAAGGTATTAACTGCTTTAATTTTGGGCGTTCCGGCGCGCGCTGTGTCATTTCGAACGAATGTGAGAAATCTAAGCGCGCCGTCGGGCTTTGCACTTCAATCTTTTAGATTACTAAAAGGATTTTCGTTGCAATCCCTAACGCAGCCCATACTGTTTAAAAGCATCATCTAAAGCTTTTCAAGCTTGCTCTAAAACACTTCAAGCTACATCCAAAAGTATTCCATGTACATCTGCAAGTGTTCAAGCTACATTCAGAAGTTTTCAATGTTTATCCCAAGTTTTCAAGCTCGCATTTAAAAGTCTTCGATGTTCATCCAGAAGTCTTCAAGCTTCATCGCAAAGTATTCAATGCACATCCACAACTATTGGATGTACATCTGCAAACTTTCAGGTCTTGAAAAACCAATCAAGCTAAAACCATAATAATTATTAATAAATTTTATGATTTGCGTACATTCATCTAACGTTGCAAACAATTAATCAAATAATAAAAACCTAAACAAAAAAAACAAAAGCTATGGCAACAGAACGTGTTCCTCAACCAATTGTAAAGTTTTTTGCTTTTATGCAATCAACTTGTGCGTATCTAATTTTAAACAGTCCTGCTCCGTTTACTAACCTAAACTGGCAGCGTCTTAACTGGCTACCGGCAGAACTTGCTGCATGGCAAGCCTTCCTCGCGCAAATAACACCACTATATACTATATATAGTGCCAACCCGCGTGGCAACCCTGTAAACACAAAGGCAATACATGCCATTATTAAAGCTGCTCGTGCGTATGATAAAACAAACCACGTGTTAGACCGCATTGCGGCAGGCTCGCCAACCGTTACTAATATTAACTATTTTATTATGTTTAATATTAAACACAACAGCCCTGTAGTTGGTAGCGGCGTACTAACTGAAAGACATGTAGCTACTATTAACCAAGTGTGGATTATTGCCAAAGGTGTTGGCGGTGCAAGTTTACACTACGAAGCCCGCGCCGATAAAAGCAGCAAGCGTGCTCATTTATTAGCCGGATACCATTTAGGGATAGATTATTTAATACTAAACCAAACAGATGCTATACCTGCTACACCTGATTTATTAACTACGGCAACCACTTCTACCAAAGCAAACCACACCTTGCATTTAGCATTAAACACAATTGGCAAACGCGTAGCCATGAGTTTTTATTGGAAACACAAAACCAACGAAGCCTTAGATGGCCCAAAGAGTAGCATCATAATTGTGATTATTACTTAGTAGGTTGATGGAGTATAAATGGAATCCTGCTACGCAAGTAGCGGGATTTTTTTTATTAGATTTGTTTCATAATATCATTTTTAAATTACTGGAATAAACAAGGATATGAATTCACACCAAGCTATATATGAATTTGCTTTTTATGTATTATTAAGTATTCCATTTATATGGTTGGGTAATGCATTTTTCAAAGATAATAAAGGCAAAGTTTTTACTTATAGTACACTATATCTAATCAGTTATCTTATTCTTTACACTTATGGTGATTCAGCACATCCACATTTATATTCAATAATATTCCTAACCATATGCTCTGTTATTATTTATGGTATAATAAATAAGAATGAGCCAGCAAATCCTTTCTCCTCTGATAATGACGGTAATTTTAAACTAGTTAAGAAAGTTAATACTTCAAAAATACTAAGCTATCCTCGCCTTTCAATAAGAGATGAAGATGAAAAAGATTACATATTTGACGCTTCAGATATAAAGGAAATAAATAAGGAGTTTCCAGATGAAACAATACTTTGTCATTTTAAGGTGGGCGGACCAATGTATTATAGAAACAAACAGTATGTAATTCAAGAAATTAAAATTGATATTCTAAAAGAATTTATTGATTATTATCATGGGACAACTAAAAATTTTACAGGAGAAGAAATTCCTTATAATATCCAAATCTTTATTAAGGTAATAAAAAGTGTTGATTAATTTAATGAAAATAATAGGTAATGAACAAAAGGGTTTCCTCAGATATTCTTAATAATTCTTTTGACTTATTATTTCCAGCTATTGATAGGTTAAAGAATTTTGACGGAACATTATACTCTCGTGTAGATGACAAAACTTTAAAAGCAGACCTAATTGCAATAGCAACAAGTGTAGAACTGCTCTTAAAATGTAAAATTGCTTCTATTGACTGGACTCAACTATTTCAGAACCAAAAAAAAGCAAACAAAACCACGTTACTTAATGGAGAATTAAAAAGTGTAAATTTTGATTGTTGTTTAGAAAGAATTGAAAGTATTTCGTCCATTAAGTTTCCAGATAAAACAAAGAAAAACATCGAAACAATTAGAAAAATAAGGAATAAAATTGCTCATTTCCATTTCGAAACTAAAAGTGACGAACTTATTTCATTAATTTCAATTGGTCTTGATATTTATATTGAATTTTACCGAAGCTACATTTTCACTGAGTTTTTTGAGGATAAGGATAGAACAAAGGAGATTGATAATATCCTTAAGGATGTAAAAAATTATGTAAGTACTCGGGTTGTTACTTTAAAAGAAAAATACAAAATATCTGATAAACCTAAAACTTTCTATTTCTCTGAATGTCAAAGTTGTTTACAAGATGTTTCTATAATTCAAGACAAGAATACTATTAAGTGTACCTTTTGTGGGCATGAAGAAGATATTAAATGGGTTGCTGAAATTCATTCTAAATATAAGGGTAAAACAAAACAATGCCCTAACTGTACACTTCATTCAATGACCGCTATACACTCAAGTGCCACAGAAGAGGAAGCATGGGATTGTGTTGTTTGCGGGCATTTTATAAATAGACCAGCAAAATGGGTTAGTCAATAATTTAGTATTAAGAGGTATTTTAATTTGCGTTAGGGATTGCAACGAAAATCCTTTTGTGAGGCACGAGCAAAAGATTGTAGTGCAAAGCCCGCCGGCGTAACCGCCGGAACGCCCAAAGATTTCTCGACTTCGCTCGAAATGACAGTTAATAAGCCAAAACTGTTCCAAGCCACTTTTCTGTTTCGGCAAAGGGCATGTTTTTGCGTTTGGCATAATCTGTTACCTGCTCTTTATTTATTTTACCCACGCCAAAGTAATGTGCATCTCTGTGGGCAAAATACAAGCCGCTAACGGCAGCCGTAGGAACCATTGCCAAGCTTTCGGTAAGTATAATGCCGGTGTTTTTTTCTACATCCAACAGTTTCCAAATGGTAAGTTTTTCGGTATGGTCGGGTTGTGCAGGGTAACCGGGCGCAGGACGAATGCCGATGTATTCTTCTTTAATTAATTCTTCGTTGTTCAGGGTTTCGTCTTTAGCATAGCCCCATATTTCGGTACGCACCTTTTTATGCATTAACTCGGCAAATGCCTCAGCAAGCCTGTCTGCTAATGCCTTTAGCATAATAGCACTATAATCATCATGGTCTGCCTCAAAACGTTTTACGTGCTCATCAATACCAATACCTGTGGTTAGGGCGAAAGCGCCGATATAATCAAGCCCCTCCTCAGTCCTCCCCAAAGGGGAGGATGCTTTAGGTTTGATGAAATCTGCTAAAGCTATATTATACTGTCCGCTTGGTTTTTTTGTTTGTTGCCTGATTGTATGAAAAACAATAGGCTCTGCAGCCCCCTTTCCTTCGGAAAGGGTTGGGGATAGGCTTATATCATCACCTATAGCATTGGCAGGATAGATGCCAATAACGGCTCTTGCTGTTAACCATTTCTCACTAATGATTTTCTTCAGCATGGCCTGTGCATCATTAAATAACTTGGTGGCTTCTTTGCCTCTCTCAGGGTCTTTTAATATCTTAGGGTAAGAGCCTTTCATCTCCCAGGATATAAAGAAGGGAGTCCAGTCTATGTACTCGGCAATTTCGGTTAAAGAATAATTATCAAATACTTTGTTACCTAAAAAAGCTGGCTTGGTTATTTCTTCTTTACTCCAGTCGATAGGGAATTTATTTTGGCGAGCTTCTTCTAAAGAGATAAACTTGTTTTGTCCTTGTGCATTTTTATGTTGCTCGCGCACACGGCTATAATCTTTGTTTACCTCTTCCATAAACGTAGCGCGCAACTCATTTGAAATAAGACTGCTTGCCACAGGAACCGATTTACTCGCATCATTAACATGCACTACGGGATGCGAATAATTTTGAGAAATCTTAACAGCTGTGTGCACTTTAGAAGTAGTAGCGCCTCCAATCATTAAAGGAATATCAAACTTAAGGCGCTCCATTTCCTTTGCCACATGCACCATCTCGTCTAAAGATGGAGTAATCAAGCCGCTCAAACCGATAATATCTACTTTGTGTTTCTTTGCTTCTTCCAATATCTTATCGCAGGAAACCATCACACCTAAATCTACAATCTCGTAATTATTACAAGCCAGTACAACGCCTACAATATTCTTACCAATATCATGCACATCGCCTTTTACAGTTGCCATTAATATCTTTCCTGCGTTCTGTCTTCCATCTCCCACAATACCCGCCAGTTTATTCGCATCTTTTTCTGCCTGAAGAAATGGCTCTAAGTATGCAACCGCTTTTTTCATTACACGTGCACTCTTTACCACCTGAGGTAAAAACATTTTACCACTACCAAATAAATCACCTACCACATTCATGCCTGCCATTAGCGGACCTTCAATTACATTCAATGGTCTGCCCAATTTTACTCTGGCTTCTTCGGTATCCACATCAATGTATTCTACCAAACCTTTTACCAGTGCATGACTCAAACGTTCTTCTACCGTGCCTTTGCGCCACTCTTCGTCCTTCTCTGTTTTTTGTGCAGATATTCCTTTTAGGGTTTCGGCATGTTCAACCAATCGCTCGGTAGCATCATCTCTTCGGTTCAACAAAACATCCTCTACCAGTTCCAACAAGGTTTTATCAATATCATCATACACCTGCAATTGTGCAGGGTTTACAATACCCATATCCATACCTGCTTTTACGGCATGGTATAAGAAGGCACCATGTATAGCTTCACGCACATGATCATTCCCTCTGAAAGAAAAGGATACGTTACTTACACCACCACTAACTTTAGCATGAGGCAGGTTTTCTTTTATCCACTTGGTAGCATTAAAAAAATCCAGTGCATTTAAACGGTGTTCTTCCATGCCTGTTGCAACAGGAAATATATTAGGATCGAAAATAATATCCTGTGGCGGGAAATGAACTTTATCAACCAACACATCATACGCACGCTTGCAAATATCTATACGACGTTGCAAGGTATCAGCCTGACCAACTTCATCAAACGCCATCACAATAACGGCAGCACCGTATTGTTTTATTTTATTTGCCTGCTCTATAAACTTAGCCTCTCCTTCTTTCAAAGAGATTGAATTTACTATAGCTTTACCCTGCACACACTTTAACCCGGCCTCTATAACAGACCATTTAGAGGAATCTATCATAATAGGCACACGCGAAATATCAGGTTCAGATGCAATCAGGTTCAGGAACTTGGTCATGGCAGCTTCGCTATCCAACATACCTTCATCCATGTTTACATCAATTACCTGTGCACCTCCTTCTACCTGCTCGCGGGCAATAGAGAGGGCCTCTTCATAATTATTCTCCTTTATTAATCGCAGGAATTTTTTAGAACCGGTAACGTTGGTACGTTCTCCCACGTTCATGAAATTACTTTCAGGGCGAAGCGTTACAGGCTCCAATCCGCTTAGATGCATCAAGGTATCAGCCTCGGGTTTTTTCCGTGGCTTTGCTGTTTTGGCTAACTCGGCAATGCGCCTGATATGGTCAGGTGTTGTACCACAACAGCCACCCACAATATTTAAGAACCCAGCTTGTAAAAAATCTTCTATCTGATGCCCCATGGTATGCGCATCTTCATCATACTCGCCAAACTGGTTAGGCAAACCCGCATTGGGATAAGCGCTTACATAAAAAGGCGCCTTGGTTGAAAGTTCTTCCAAATAAGGTCTCATGTCTTTAGCACCTAAAGCGCAGTTAAGGCCAATACTTAATAAATCAACATGGGAGACGGAATTTAAAAACGCTTCCGTAGTTTGTCCTGAAAGCGTTCTTCCGCTGGCATCGGTAATAGTACCCGAAACCATGACAGGCATTTTCCTGTCTATTTGCTTGCAATAATTCTGAATAGCAAATAAAGCAGCCTTGGCATTCAGCGTATCAAAAATGGTTTCAATCAAAAATATATCTGCTCCTCCATCTACCAACCCTCTAACCTGCTCGGTATAAGCAGTTACCATTTCATCAAAAGTAACGGCTCTGTAGCCTGGGTCATTTACATTGGGAGATAAAGAAAGTGTACGGTTAGTGGGTCCCATAGCACCTGCAACAAAAGCAGTTTCTCTTCCCTTCCCTTCGGGTGAAGCAAGAAATTCAGCAATCGCTTCTTTGGCAATCTTAGCAGATTCGTAGTTCAGTTCATATACCAAATCCTGCATATCATAATCAGCCATAGCAATGGTAGTGCCGCTAAAGGTGTTGGTCTCAATAATATCGGCACCTGCCTTTAGGTATTCTTTATGTATGGCTTTTATAATTTGCGGCTGAGTAATTGAAAGCAAATCGTTGTTGCCTTTTAAATCTTTATGAAAATCGGCAAAGCGTTTACCTCTGTAGTCCTTCTCTTCCAGCTTATATTGCTGAATCATGGTACCCATAGCACCATCAATTACCAAAACTCTTTTTTCTAACTCTTTTCTTATATCTGTTGTCATATCCATAAAATAAAAAATCTCTTCCAAACAATGTCGGAAGAGATTTTATGAATTTCGCGTCATAATCAATCCGACTTATCTTTTCTGCTTTACAGCAAAACGAGTTGGCACCGGTTTTCCAAGGATGTTATCCCTTTTAGTTGGTTGCCAAGGCTTCATCGGGCGTATCCCTCAGCCTTTCTTGATAAGTTTGAAAAAGAACTGATGCAAAGATATAAATTTGTTTTTAAATACTAAGTGTAGTAGTATCTATCAACTAAGAATTTTTAAAACATATCATCAAACAAACTTGTTTGGGCATTATGCCTGTTTGTAAAAGCTTTTGTGTTAAAGACAAAGTGTTCTCGCTCTCCCATAAATTTCTTAACTGATATGTAAAACAAGGTGCGTATGCTCTCGGCAATGTTTCCTTCGCCACGCATACGGGTTCCGTAGCGAGAGTCATTTACCTGCCCACCATGACAATCTTTTATTTGGTTCCAAACCTTTTGTGCTCTGTCAGGGTAATTCTTTTCCAGCCAGTCTTTAAACACATCCCCAATAGCCCCATTGAGACGTACAATGGTATATCCAGCTGTTTTTGCCCCATACTCGGCAGCTGTTTTAATTACATTGGGCACATCAAACGAGGTAATAGCCGGTATAATGGGTGCCACCATTACCCCAACCGGTATGCCTGCCTTACTTAAAGTCTCTACCGCCTTAAACCTTTGTTTATAGGTGGTAGTACGGGGTTCTAATTGCAAACGCACCTTTTCATCCGTACTGGTTATGGTAATCATTACATGTACTAAGTTGTGTTTGGCAAGCTCCTGTAGTAAATTAATGTCGCGAATAATCAAACTGTTTTTAGTAATCATACTTACCGGATGCTTGTATTTAAGCACCGTTTCTAATATACCGCGTGTAAGCTTTAGTTTCTTTTCTGCTGGCTGGTAACAGTCGGTATTACCCGAAAGCATAATAGGCAAAACCTCCCAACCCTTTTTATTGAATTGCTTTTCCAGAGCTTGGTTAATGTTTTGTTTTACCAATATTTTCTGTTCAAAATCCAGTCCGGCACTATACCCCCAGTATTCATGTGTTGGGCGAGCATAACAATATAAACAACCATGTTCACAACCCTGATAGGGGTTCATAGAATAAGTACTGCCAACATCAGGACTAATAACTTTATTAATAAACGTTTTTGGGAAAGTAGGTATGTATTGCGTTTTGCTTTCAAAACCTGCTTCTTCATCCAAGCCTTCTATATGAAAAGCTCCCAGCACCTGCTTCTCGAAACGGTTATGCGTGTTTATTTGTGCCCCTCTGCCTTTCAGGTATTTATCATCCACATCTGTCATTAGTTTTTTTGCTAAATTACTAAAATATTTAGCATATTATAACTAAATATATTAGTTATAATATACATGTTTTGTTTGGAGTCTTATAAGACTTACTGTAGTATATTTTATGTAGATTATAACTACCTTACTCTAAAAGTAGTAGATGTTTGGCGTTTCAATAACACGACACTTAGTCTCTTAGATTGTGGACTTCTGAGAGTCATAAATAACCGTTCATTCCTCGTAGTCCAATAGGTTATTATTTAGTTTCTACAGGTAAAATGGTATATAGTTACCCTTCAAAGGTGCGATTAGCTGCACATTATTAACTAATAACTAATAACTTTGCCGCTTTATGAGCTTTAAAAGAACTTTAGTTACCGCCGCACTGCCTTATGCCAACGGGCCTGTGCATATTGGGCATTTGGCGGGCTGTTACCTTCCGGCCGATATATACGTGCGCTACCTGCGCAGCAGCGGCAAGGATGTGAAGTTTATTTGCGGCAGCGATGAGCATGGCGTACCCATTACCATTAAGGCTAAGAACGAGGGCATTACCCCCCAACAGGTGGTAGATAAGTACCACAAAATAATGGGCGATGCGTTTAAGGAGTTCGGTATTTCTTTTGATATATACTCGCGTACGTCAAGCAAAACGCACCACCAAACTGCTTCTGATATTTTTAAAAAACTATATGATAAAGGTGTTTTTACCGAGCAGGTAACCGACCAATATTATGATGAAGAGGCTAAGCAATTTCTTGCCGACAGGTATATTGTAGGCACTTGTCCGAAATGCGGAAACGAAAATGCCTATGGCGACCAGTGCGAGAAATGTGGCACATCGTTATCTCCAACCGAGTTGATTAACCCGCATTCTATGTTATCGGGTTCAAAGCCTGTGTTGAAGCAAACCAAGAATTGGTTTTTGCCCTTGGATAAACTTTCTCCTAAAATAAAAGCTTACATAGAGCAGCATAAAGATTGGAAACCCAATGTATATGGACAATGCAAAAGCTGGTTAGATAGCGGAGATGGTTTGCAACCCCGCGCCATGACCCGCGATTTGGATTGGGGCGTGCCCGTTCCGGTAAAAGATGCCGAAGGTAAAGTGCTGTACGTTTGGTTTGATGCGCCTATTGGGTATATATCGGCTACCAAAGATTTAATCCCTAACGAGTGGGAGAAATATTGGAAAGATAAAGAGAGTCGTTTAATACATTTTATAGGGAAAGATAATATTGTGTTTCATTGCATCATCTTCCCAGCTGTGTTAATGGAGCATGGCGAGTTTATATTGCCCGATAATGTGCCTGCTAACGAGTTTCTGAATTTAGAAGGAGATAAGATTTCAACCTCACGTAACTGGGCGGTGTGGTTGCATGAGTATTTGCTGGAATTTAAGGACAAGCAGGATGTGTTGCGCTATACCCTTTGTGCCAATGCCCCCGAAACCAAAGACAATGATTTTACCTGGAAAGACTTTCAGGCAAAGAATAATAATGAGTTGGTTGCCATACTGGGCAATTTCGTGAACCGTACCTTGGTTCTTACGCATAAGTATTATGACGGGCATGTACCCGATGCGGTTGAATATAGTAAGGAAGACCTGCTGATACTGGAAGAAATAACTAAAGCCCCCGATAAGATTGCGGCATCGATAGAGCAATTCCGCTTTCGTGAAGCTTTGGGAGAGCTAATGAACCTGGCACGTATAGGCAACAAATACCTTGCCGACACCGAACCCTGGAAATTGGTTAAAACAGATGAGAAGCGTGTGAAAACGATTATGAACATCTCGCTGCAAATTACTTGTAACCTTGCTATAGTGTGCGAACCCTTTTTACCGTTTACATCCAATAAACTGTTTGCTATTCTAAATATTAATCCAATAAAATGGAATGGTGCAAAACAAACCAGCAACATGCACCCCGGGCATAAAATAAATAAAGAAGAACTGCTATTCTCAAAAGTAGAAGATGCCGAGATTGAAGCGCAGGTTAAAAAGCTTCACGATTCTAAAGAAGCGAATAAACAAAGTAGTGTAAAGATGGTAGAAGCACAAAAACCTGAAATTACCTTTGATGATTTCGGTAAAATGGATATACGCATAGGTACTGTGTTGGAAGCCGAAAAAGTTAAAGGTGCCGATAAACTTTTAAAACTAAAGATAGATACTGGCATTGATGTGCGAACTGTTGTAAGTGGTATTGCCTTATATTATACTCCTGAAGAAATGCTGAACAAACAGGTAAGCATCTTAGTAAACCTTGCTCCCCGCAAAATAAAGGGAATTGAAAGTCAGGGTATGATACTGATGGCAGAAAATGCTAAAGGAGAATTGAGTTTGGTATCTCCTGTAAAAGCAGATGTGAATAACGGGAGTATTGTAAAGTAAGCCATGATGTAATTAAAACCATAGTTTAGCCAAATGGTATTTAATTCAGCCGTATTTTTTCTTTTCTTTTTCATTGTACTGTTTCTCTATTGGAAGTTCTTTAATAAGAATCTTCTTGTAAGGAATATCTTTATTATTAGTGCCAGCCTCTTCTTTTATGCCCTGGTGGGATTGGCGTTTTGTGGGCTTATGGATGTTTACTTCCTTAACCGATTTTTTTATTGCTTTATTAATAGCCAAGCATAGAGATAAAGGGAAAGCGTTTTTACTGGTTTCTATTTGTACAAACCTTGCAGTATTAGGTTTCTTTAAATACTTCAATTTCTTTATAAGCTCATTTGGGTTACTTGTAGAGCATCTTGGCTTCAAAGCATCACTAAGTACACTTCAATTAGTGCTACCTGTGGGTATAAGCTTCTATACCTTTCAGGCAATGAGTTATACTATAGATGTGTATCGCAAAAAAGTAGAGCCTTGCAGGGATGTTGCCAAATATCTTGCATTTATAAGTTTCTTTCCGCAACTGGTTGCAGGTCCAATAGAAAGAGCACAACACATGTTCCCGCAGTTTGACACCTTAAAGAAAATAACAGGAGAGGGAATCAAAATAGGTTTGCAGTTAATACTTTGGGGCTTATTTAAAAAGACTGTCATTGCTGATAATCTAGCCATTTATGTAGATGAAGTGTTTAATCATACCGTTAATTATTCCGGCATAAGTTGCATAATAGCAGCATTATTCTTTACGATTCAGATTTATTGCGATTTCTCCGGGTATACTGATATAGCAAGAGGAGCAGCACGTTTACTTGGGTTTGAGTTAATGCAGAATTTTAACCTTCCTTACTTTGCAAGCAGCTTTACTGATTTTTGGAAACGCTGGCACATATCGCTCTCATCCTGGTTTAGAGATTATGTGTACATTCCTTTGGGCGGGAACAGGAAAGGCAAAATAAGAGAAATCATTAACCTTAATCTGACGTTTATTTTATCAGGCTTATGGCATGGAGCAAACTTTACGTTCTTAATATGGGGAGCACTTCATGGGGCGTATATAAGCATTGAAAAGATATTAGAGAGAAATCTAAAGATAACCTTGCCAAGATTACTTAAGTACCTTCTTGTTTTTGCTTTGGTATGTTTTGCCCTGGATATTCTTTAGAGCGGCATCCCTTCATGACGCTGTGTTTTTTATTAAACAAATATTTGCTAAAACAACACAGTATGCGTTCTATGAAAATTTCAAATTGACTTATGCTAATACAGGTTATGGTATATGGTTTTTGTTGCCTTTACTTATATTTATCACTATAGAAATTAGGTCTGCTATTAATACTAATACAAGTGTATTTCCTTTTAAAACTAAGTCACAACGATTAGTAATATCCTATTTATTGGTTGTAGGCATCCTTCTGTTCGGGGTCTTTAATAATGCGCCTAATTTTATTTATTTTCAATTCTAAATGAGTAAAAAGGTTTTAAAATATCTTTTAGTATTAAGTACACCCATACTTGTTTTGATAGTTTCCATTTGTGCTATTTCTCCTTCAGATGAATTTCTATTCTCTTATGTTAAAAATGATTGCTCAAACCAATCTTTATGGTTGTATAAAAAAATATGTGTAGATACACAAAGGGTAGACATAGCTTTCTTTGGTTCATCACATACCCTTCGAGCTATTAATGATTCTGTTTTAAATGCCTCAGATAAAAAATTACATACTGCCAATTTCGGTTATTGTCGCTTTGGAAGAGATTTACAATATATACTCTTTAAAAAACTATTGGAGCACAAGAAAATTAAAACTGCCTTTTTTGAAATAACAGAAACAGAGTCCTCATACAGCCACCCTGATTATCCCTTTCTTGCAGAACCTTCAGGTATTTATTTCCCTTCATTTATTTATAATCAGGATTTTATTAAAAACAGATACGATGCTTTTTTGCTTCATCTGGCTTATTTGCGCAGGGAGTTTTTTTGGAATATTACCCCTTTAATGCCTTATTCTAATAATAGAGCATGTGGTTATATTTCCAGCAATGGTAGGGCAGACTCTACGTATCTGCAAAATCAAAAGGAAGAAAAGCTAAAAGATTTAAGAAACTATAAGGCTAATACCTTAGCAAGAAAAATGGAACTTTCTTTTTCCAGTTATTATTTCAATCAGATAAAAGAACTGGCTTTAAAGAATAATTGCAATATTTATTTTATTTACCTGCCTGCCTACGGAAATGATGTAAAGAACTCTTTGGACTCTGCCTTTTATAAACTCTATTTTCAATCCTTAATCCCACCCGATAGTCTTTTAACCAATTACAAAAACTGGCAGGATGAAGCTCATCTAAATAATAAGGGGGCCACTATACTAAGTAATTGGGTTTTAGAAAAGATGAAATAAATTACTTAAGCTTGTATATTTTCAAGTCGTTATAAACAGCTAAAGGAGCAGGTAAGAAGTTTGTTGTTTCTTCGTTTAATTTAGCATCGCTAATTAAATAAGTAACACCTTTTTCTTTATATTGATTTAGTATTTCTTTATTTATTTGATCTTCGTAAAAAGTATAGCCTTGTCGGTTTAAGTAATAAAGATATACCATTTGAGAATCGTCATTACCTGTAAGGCAAATAGCGCCTTCTGGAATCAAAGCCTGTATTTGTTTTTTATAATTAAGTAACGCAGGATTAAAACCGGGGTCAATTAAATTCCAGCGTGTTTGGCATCTTACATAAGCTGTTAAAGGCATTAGTAATATACTAACAAAGGCAAGTATTTTTAAATACTGTCTTTTCTGTTCTGTCAAAATTTTAAAGCCATAAAGGCTGATTAAAAAAAGAAAAGGCAGGAATGGAAATAGGTAATAATCGTGTATAGTTGTTATCATATTTAGTTCATATAAGAAGTATGCTGCTACACTAGCCAATCCAAATAAAAAACAATTGGCAATACGACTTCTTTTGATTGTTTTATTTTTAAAAAGAATGAAGACTCCTGTTATAAACAGAAACAATGCTGCATAGTTTATATAAAGCTCGGGTATAGTAGATATAAGATTTCCCTGCAGGTAGTCTAAATACTTTATTACAGTAATCGTATTGGCAAAAACACCTTTTACAATACCATTACCCTCCCATGAGCCAATTACAGAGATATACCAAATAATTGGGGTTAATAAAAAGATAATAAGAATGGCCAGTTCTTTTACCTTGGCTTTACTTTTAATCCAATACACTGCAAATGGTATGGCAAAAAGTATAAAAGGAAGTTTACATAATGTGGCTAAGGAAATAAAAACTGAAAAGAAAATTAGCTGCTTTGTCTGTAATTCCGAATAATAAGTGCTAAAAAAATAAAGCGCATAAATTCCAAAACACAGAGCTAAGTTATCTGGCAAAGGATTGATAGTATAATAATAAAAGATAGGGGAGAAACCAATAATCCAAGCACCTAAGGCTGCTAAAAACTTATTCTTAAAAATAGAATTAACTAATAGATAAAATCCAACTACAGAAAAAGCGCCAATTATAAAAGTAACGATACGTGTTACCAATATATGGTGACCAAACAATTTACAGAAACAGGCAATAATCCATTGGTATAAAGGAAACTCCATACGTATGATACCACCAGGATATACTAGGTTATTTAGTCTGGGATTTAGAATATTAAAATCCTGAGTACAAAAATTCTCAATAACCGTTTGAGTCTGAGTTTGCCTCCATACATGATAACCTATAAAGTCGTAATTAAAAATTGGGAAATGAAGAATAAGGCTTATAAAAAGGGCTAATCCTATAATAATAATGTGTATGTATTTATAATTCGGAATATTTTTTAAAAACTCTTTCAAATAAATGGTATTGAAGATTTGTCTAATTTCGCAAAGATAATTTAAAACACATGATCACTGCTGAAATGGCTGTTCGTTACGAACGCAAAAAACATAAAGATGATACGCTTCTTACACTTTATAAGAATATTTTAAAACCCCGATTGATAGAAGAGAAGATGTTGATACTTCTCCGTCAGGGGCGTATTGCCAAATGGTTTAGCGGTATTGGACAAGAAGCTATATCAGTTGGAGTAGCAACTGCTTTTGAACAGGATGAATATATTTTACCCATGCACCGAAACTTGGGAGTGTTCACTACACGCGGTATTCCTTTGCATCGTTTGTTTTCTCAATTCACTGGTAAGTTGAGTGGTTTTACCAGCGGGCGCGACAGGAGTTTTCATTTTGGTACACAAGAGTATAAAATTGTGGGCATGATATCACATCTTGGTCCGCAAATGGGTGTGGCAGATGGTATTGCACTGGCAAATAAACTACGGAAAGATAAGAAAGCAGTAGCAGTGTTTAGTGGAGATGGCGGCTCATCGGAAGGAGATTTTCATGAGAGTATTAATGTGGCCGCTGTTTGGAATTTGCCCGTAATATTTATTGTGGAGAATAACGGTTATGGCTTATCTACCCCAAGTAATGAGCAGTTTAAATGCAAGCAGTTTATTGATAAAGCCATTGGCTACGGAATAGAAGGTGTGCAGGTAGATGGAAATAATGTGCTGAAAGTTTATGAAACGGTAAAGAAGATTGCAGAAGATATTAGAGAGAATCCTCGTCCGGTTTTACTAGAATGCATTACCTTTCGTATGCGCGGGCATGAAGAAGCATCGGGAACTAAATATGTTCCAAAGGAATTGTTTGAAGTATGGGGCAAAAAAGATCCGGTAAATAATTTTGAACACTTTTTATTAGATGAAGGCGTTCTTACCGAGGAGTTGATTGAAGAAATCCGTAACGGAATAAAGCATGAGATTGATACCGGTTTGGAGCAAACTTTTGCAGAACCTATGCCAGAAGTGAATACGGCTAAGGAGTTAAAAGAAATGTATGCGCCTTTTGTATTGAATGAAACAAAACCTGAAGGACATACATCCTCCAAACGATTGATTGATGCGGTTTCTGATGGATTGCGTTTAGCAATGCGCAAACACAAGAACCTTGTTTTAATGGGACAAGACATTGCCGAGTATGGCGGTGTGTTTAAAATAACGGATGGTTTTGTAGAAGAGTTTGGTAAAGACAGAGTTCGCAATACTCCTTTGTGTGAATCGGCCATTTTGGGTAGTGGTTTCGGGCTTTCTATTAATGGCATGAAAGCCATGGTAGAAATGCAGTTTGCCGATTTTGTGAGTGAAGGCATGACACAGATTGTAAATCACCTGGCAAAATCACATTACCGTTGGGGACAATGTGCCGATGTAGTAGTACGTATGCCAACAGGTGCAGGAGTAGCTGCAGGACCATTTCACTCGCAAAGTAATGAAGCCTGGTTCTTTAAAACCCCCGGATTAAAAATAGCCTATCCTGCTTTTCCGGGTGATGCAAAAGGATTATTACTTACTGCCTTTGAAGACCCTAATCCTGTAATGTTTTTTGAGCATAAAGGATTATACCGCAGTATTACTGAAGATATAGCTGATGAATATTATACCATTCCTCTCGGGCAGGCCCGTTTAGTAAAAGACGGAACAGATGTAACCATTGTTAGTTATGGCTTAGGCGTACATTGGGCATTAGAAGCCTTGGCAGAGCATACTGAAATATCAGCTGACCTGATTGATTTAAGAACCTTAGCTCCGCTGGATACGGAAACGATTTACGCATCCGTTAAAAAAACAGGTAGAGTTATTGTGTTGCATGAAGATACTTTAACCGGCGGAATAGGAGGGGAAATAGCCTCGTTAATTACCGAAAATTGCTTTGAATATTTAGATGCCCCCGTGATGCGAGAGGGCAGCTTGGATACCCCTGTGCCTATGAATGCTGATTTGGAATATAATTTTTTACCGAAGGAAAGATTTAAAGAAAAATTACGTAAATTGCACTCATATTAACCAACAAAACAAAACCAAATGAAAAAAATATTATTTATATCATCACTTTTAGTGAGTGGTTTGCTTAATGCGCAAACCTACCCTCTTAATGAGAACTTTGACGCAATAACTACAAGTGGTAGCCCCGCTACTAATTCTGTATTACCAACAGGTTGGGCGACCGGTGCAGGTACGGCTTTTAAGGTATACGGAATTGAGAACTTACAACCACATGGCGATTCTCCTAACAATGCCTGCTCTGTTGAAATGAATAGCTCGCATACTGCTGATACACTTATTACCCCTCTTATCGGTGCTATTACTGCAAATACTAAATTAAGTATTTCTTATCGTTTTGTAAATAAAGCAGGTTACCCAAACACAGGTTATCAGTTAGTAACAGGAGATCAAGTTACTATTGATGTGTATGCCTTGGGTATGTGGAATCTTGCTACTGCAACAATAAATACTACAACTAACCCAACTCCTCTAAACACGTATTCTACTTTTACTTATAATTGTACTAATTGTGGTACTCTTGTAGCCTTAGGGCAACCTAATATTAAAATAAGAATGGATATTTCCCGTGCTACTAGTGCTACTAGTGATTGGTATTTAGATATTGATAATTTTATTGCTGCTGATAATCTTCCAGCAGGCATTGAGTCTAATGCTTCAAACTCTCCTGCTTTGATGATATACCCTAATCCAAGCAATGGTAATTTTATTGTGTGGATGAAAAACTACAGGCAAATAATCCGGTAGAAGTGAGTGTATATAATTACTTAGGTCAAAAAGTAAAAACAGTTTCTGCCGAAGGAGCTGTAAATAATCAGGTAAATGTTAGTTCTTTAGGTTTAGAAAAAGGTATGTACTTGGTAGAAGTAAAATCAGGTGCAGAAGTAGCAAAATCAAAAATTCAGATTGAGTAAAATAACTATTTATAGTAAGAACGGCACAAGCATTATGTTTGTGCCGTTTTTTTTAGTCGCAATGTTATTGTGTTTTCGGTCTTATGGACAAACACCAACTACAAAGACAGAAGAAAAACTTGTGCAATTATCTGGCGTGGTGGTTGAAGGTGATAGTTTGAAAGGAGTACCTTTTACCTCTATTGTGGTAGGAAAAACAAATCATGGGGCAGTGACTGATTTCGATGGCTTTTTTACTTTAATTGCCAAACCCGGAGATTTAATAGAATTTGTAAATTTAGGCTATAAAGATGCCCAGTATACAGTACCCGATACGCTTAAAGCAACACACTATTCTATTGTTCAAATTATACGCAGAGATACTTTTACCTTAAAGGAAATTGCTGTGTATCCATGGCCTAATAAAGAAGATTTTAAAGATGCTTTCTTAAAACGAAATGTAGCTAATACCGATTTAGACCGTGCCAGACAAAACATGGCAGCCGAGCAAATGCGTGAGTTGGTAAAAGGGGTAAGTATGGATGCTTATGGAAACTACCGTTATGCCATGCAACAACAATATAATAAAATGTATTATTCCGGTCAATACCCACCCAATAATTTGCTAAACCCTTTGGCATGGGCACAATTTATTAAAGCCCTAAAAGCGGGTAAATTAAATATACAATAGCCTAGTGAAGCGAATACATGACCACAAAAATGAACTTATTAAAAAGTAAATAAATATTCTATCTTTATGTAATTAAACAAAGCATGTTTTCGCATAATAGATATATTTTACTTACTCTTTTAGTTGCCCTTTACTTTCCTTTTTTTTCTCAATCTCCCCATTCTTTAATACGCTTTACCGAAAATAAAAATCAATGGGAAGAGTTTATTCATTATAAAGCTCAGCTTGATGGAGGTGCTTTATATGTAGAATCAAATACACTTACCTATGGTTTTTATGATAAGGAAACTTTTCGCAGTACCCATGATCATCCAAAAATTAATCCGGTTAATGAAATTAAAACAACCGGATTTAAAGTATCCTTTTTAAACAGTAATGCAAATCCACTTATAGAATCATATAATCCTTCAAAAGATTATAATAATTACTTTATAGGAAACGATAAAAGTAAGTGGGCGGGTAGTGTAAAGAATTATCAAAAACTGCTGTATAAAGATTTATGGAAGGATATAAACCTTGAAATGCTTGGGCAAGATAATAGTATTAAGTATAATTTTTATATAAAGCCAGGTGGGGATGCTGCTGATATACAGTTATACTACGATAAAATAGAAAGCATTTCTTTACAAGAGAAACAACTTATTATTAAAACAGCTTTAAATGAATTAGTAGAACATGAGCCATATGCTTACCAAAATATTGATGGAAAAACAATTGAAGTACCTTGTAATTTTAAACTAAAAAAAAGCATAGTTTCTTTTTCTTTCCCAAAAGGATATAATAAGAATTATGAATTGGTAATAGATCCCGTGCTTGTATTTGCTACTTCTTCCGGTTCTACTGCCGATAATTTTGGGTTTTGTGCTACCTATGATTCGCAAGGAAATTTATATAGTGGTAGTATAGCTTTTGGTCCCGGTTATCCGGTGGTAAATGCTTATGATGGTACATTTAATGGAGTTGTAACAACAGGCTTGGTAGATGTGGCTATTACAAAATATGATTCTTCGGGAACATTTTTACATTACTCTACGTATTTAGGTGGTTTAAATAGTAGTGAAACAATTACCAGTTTGATTGTTGATGCTCAAAATCACCTCTATTTTTTTGGCGCCACCGGTTCAAATGATTTTCCTATTACCTCGGGTGCTTATGATAATACCTTTGGTGGAGGTATTGGTGAAACCTTTACAGGTAGTGGTACTTATTTTAATTCAGGCTCTGATATATACGTGGCTGAATTAAGTACGGGTGGTAACCAATTATTAGCCAGTACATTTATTGGCGGAAGCGATAATGACGGATTGAATATAAATAATGTGCCTTCGACTTCGGGAGGAGAAGTTGGACCTGATTCTTTAGAATATAATTATGGTGACCAATATCGTGGAGAGATATTATTGGATAATATGGGTAATCCAGTTATCAGTAGTTCTTCTCGTTCGGCTAATTTTCCTATTAAACATGGGTTTGATTCTACCTTAGGCGGATGGCAGGATGCAGTTCTTTTTAAATTCAACCCGGGCTTGTCTCAATTACTATGGAGCACATTTATAGGGGGAAGTAATAATGATGGAGGTTATGGCATTGTGATAGGGAAAGACAATAAGGTTTATACTACGGGTGGTACAAGAAGTAATGATTTTCCCACTAAACCAACAGCGTATCAACCTGCTTATTTAGGTGGCAAATGTGATGGATATATAACCAAGATAAGCCAGAATGGAGATAGTCTATTAGCAGCTACTTATATAGGTACTAATGATTATGACCAATCGTTTTTTATCCAATTAGATAAAAATCAAAATGTATATGTATATGGGCAAGCTTTAGGTATTATGCCTGTTATCAGTTGTGCTTATAGTAACCCGAATAGTGCACAATTTGTCGCTAAACTCAATAATAACCTTTCGAGTATTATCTATTCCACTATACTCGGAAATGGTAACGATAGTATAAACATATCACCAACTGCTTTTTTAATTGATTATTGCGAGAATGTATATGTTTCCGGTTGGGGAGGTAATTTTAAAACTGGTTTAACAACGTTTAATATGCCATTAACGTCGCCAACTATACAAAGCAGTAACGTAGATGGATTTAATTTTTACATGATGCAGTTATCTAGAGATTGCAATTCCCTTTTATTTTCAACTTATTATGGAGGTGCGCAAAGCTTTGAACACTGCCATGGAGGTACCAGTAGGTATGATAAACGAGGTATAGTATATCAATCTCTTTGTACAGGTTGTGGAGGCCATCAAGATTTTCCTGTTACACCAGGTGCCCTGGCCTACTTCTACAGGAGGGCTTACTAATGGTGCTAATTGCAATAATGCTACCTTTAAAATTAATTTTAGTCCGGCTATTATAGTAGCAAACTTTACGGCAAATAATTACGGATGTGCACCTTTAACTGTAAATTTTCATAATGCCAGCATAGGAGCAACTGCCTATCTTTGGAATTTTGGAGGGACTGATACTACAAGCAGTGTACTTAACCCAATAAGAACGTATAGTGCAGCCGGAACTTATACTGCACAATTGATGGTTTATAACCCAACTACCTGCAATTTAAGCGATACCAGTTTTATTACCATAACGGTTCTTCCAAGTCCGCAAGCATCTTTTACGGTTGTTTATGATTCATGTGTGAATAGTGCCGTTCTTCAAAACACATCTACGTTTACAAGCGGTACATTAACATATAGTTGGAATTATGGTAACGGACACACCAGCACTGTTATAAACCCGGGAACTATTAATTACACTCCCGGTACTTATATGGCATCACTTATGGCTATTGGCAGTAATGGTTGTACGGATAGTATTAAGCAGCCGCTGCATTTCACCATAGATACAGCCCAAACATATCCCGATACGGCTATTTGTTTTGGGAAAAGTATTCAATTACATGCCAGTGGGGGTGTAACCTATACTTGGCAACCAAGTGCTACTTTAAGTAATGCAAATAGTGCTAATCCTTTGGCAACGCCAACAGCAAACACCATTTATACGGTAACTATATCAGAAATAGATGGGGGTGGAAGAACCTGCAACTATACTTTTACGGATAGTATAAAATTATATCCACAAACAACGGCTGCCTTTAGTTATAGTGTAAACTCCTGTGGTAATACGGTTACCTTTAAAGATTCTTCCTACTCAAACATAACCTCATGGCATTGGAATTTTGGAGATACACTAACAGATACTATTAAAAACCCCGTGCATTCATATACTAAACCGGGTAATTATACAGTAACATTGGTAGTAAATAACCAATATAATTGTCCAGACAGCATTAAAAAAGTTCTTACACTTATTCATTTTAATCCTATAAGTATTTCAAAAAGTGTAACGGTTTGTAATGGCAAAAAAGTTCAACTAAATGCTACTGGAGGCATTTCTTATACATGGACTCCTGCCTATAATTTGGATAGTGCTTATGTGCACGATCCTATTGCTACACCTACAGCAACTACTCACTATACTTTATATATTACTCAGGTTAATAGTTTAGGAGATACTTGTGGACCTTCTATCCTCCATACCAATATTACCGTGCCAGTTTATTCATCTTCTGTGCTTGCAGTTTATGCAAGCCCTGATACTATTATTGATGGAAACAGTTCTCAGTTAAGTACCTCTTTAAGCAGCGGCTATATTGTTTGGACTCCCGATTATAACCTAGGTAACGATAGTAGTTTAACCCCTACGGCAAGCCCGCACCATACTACTACCTATAATGCTGTTTATATAGACCCTAATGGCTGTATGTTTAGGTTGAATAGTGTAACCATATATGTTCTTGACGCCTCTTGCAATGAAAATACGGTATTCATACCTAATACGTTTACGCCCAATAATGATGGGAGAAACGACATACTATATGCGCGTAGTGCTTTTGTAACCGATATTTATTTTACGGTTTACGACCGTTGGGGCGAGCAGGTTTTTGCTACCAATGATATAAACAAGGGCTGGGATGGCATTTTTAACGGAAAACCTTGTAACCCCGATGTATTTGGCTATTATGTAAAGTTTAAGTGCAATGATGGCAAAGAATCCTTTAAAAAAGGAAATATTACCTTAATCAGGTAAAAAAACCTGAAATTGGGAAAATACAACGGATTTTTCATAAATATATCTATCCTAGAAAAAACATATCTATGTTCAGGGCAAACATAGTTATCTTGAGGAAAACATTATAATGTTTAAGAAAACTTTAGCTATTCTTTGATATAGAATAGAATATTTGTTAAATATTTTAACGTATCACGACTTATATTACTTTTACACTAAAATTATACCGCATGAAACAATACTATTTTAAAACAGCATTTTTTTGTACTTGCATACTTACAGTTATTCTAAGTTTCCAATCCTGCGTAAAAGAGAAGATAGATGTAACCAAATCGGGTAACAGTTCTATCAATCCGCAGTATGCCGGAGCTTTGGTTTACTCATCTCTTACTTTGGCTGATATCATGAAAAAAACCAATAATAATGGGCAGATAGTTGCCGATTCTACCGGTTTTCTTACACTGGTATATAAAGGCAATTTATTTTCACTACCCGCAGCACAGTTAGCCACCATTCCTGCACAAAGCCCTGTAAGCGGAAATTACGCTTTATCAAATGCCGATGTAACTGCGATAAATATACTACCACTTGTTCCTCCAGGAAATACATTTACCATTAAAGATTCTTCTTTAGTTAATTTTCAGGCAGGCGGTGCTACTCAAATAAATAGCCTTAGTTGCAAAACAGCTACGTTGGCTATTAATATCAGTTATGGTATTAAACACAACGCCAGTATAGTAATCAGTATTCCTGCGGCAACATTGGGTGGTGTTCCGTTTTCTCAAACCATTCCTATAACCTATAGTGGTAGTAGCCCCGTTATTGTAAATCAAAATTATGATTTAAGTAATTATACCATTGATATGACTAATCATGGTACAACACATAACACCTTAAATGTATATTATACCATTACTATTACTAAAGATGCTAACCCTACTAATGTGGGCGATGCGGTTTCTTTTACGGAAACTTTTACTAATGTAGCTTATAATAATATTGTGGGTTATTTGGGACAACAGGCTTTATCTCCAAATACGGATACGATACCTATTACTATTTTTAATAATAATTTATTGACAGGAAATATACAATTAGTAAACCCGCAAATAAAAGTGTTTTTAACCAATTCGTATGGGTTACCTATTCAGGCTAATTTTAATATATTTGAGGGCTATACACCCGGACATGCGCCTGTAGCTATTAATTATACAGGTGCGCCTCCTAATCCTTTAAACCCTATAGTAATTCCGGTGCCTGCAACTATAGGGCAAAGTGCTAAGGATAGTTTTGCATTAAATGGTACTAACAGCAATTTGGTTTCTTTGTTGAATAATTTCCCTAAGAATGTTATTTATAATATAAGTTCGCTATCCAATCCTCTCGGGCCTGTTTACAATAACTTTATAACAGATACCAGTCAGTTTAGAGTAGATATGGAAGTTGATTTACCTTTATATGGTACGGTTACTAATTTTATGTTTCAGGATACGGTTAAGTATAGTTTTAATCTTAATACCAACAATGTGGAAGCTATTACCGTAAGAGCTTTTATAAATAATGGATTCCCTTTAGATGTAGGTATGAAACTGACTTTTGTAGATTCGGCATACAATGTTATTGACGAGTTAGTAAACCCACTTTATACCGTAGTTATACCATCCGCAAGTATTAATACCACTACGCACATGGTTACCTCACCCACACAACACTCTGCTGACTTTACCATACCAAGTAGTGTAATACCACAATTAAATAAGGTAAAACATATTCTTATTGGGGCTAAGGTTAACTCGGCTAACAGTAGCAGTACTCCTGTAAAAATTTATAATTATTACCACTTAGATGTTAGTCTTGGGGTTAATGTTCAATTATATATAAAATTCTAAAAGCATACTAAATTGCTATCTTCTATGAAAAAAATAATATTCGTTCTATTACTTGTAGCTTGTTTAAACAATAGTAAAGCACAACAAAGTTTTACCTTATATAACATGCAAGCCATACCACAGGCTATGTATGTAAACCCGGGTGCTATGCCTTTAACTAATGTTAATATAGGCTTGCCAGGTATCTCATCAAATTATATAAACTATGGCAATAGTGGTTTTACCATGCACGATTTAATTCAGAAAGATCCTACCAATGGCGGTCTTTCGGTTAATGCAAGTAGTTTTCTTGGAAAATTAAAGACAAATAATAACCTGAATGTAAACGCACATATAGATATACTAAGCTTTGGATTTAAAGTAAAGAAGCGTAATTATTTTAGTTTTAATGTAACCGAACGAGCAGATGTTCGTTTTAATTATACCAAAGATTTATTTGATTTTGCTATTAACGGAAATGGGGCCGCTGCTAACCAGAACCGCGATATGCACTTAGCCCCGGGCTTAGATGCTACACACTACAGAGAATGGGGTTTTAATTATACCCGCGAGGTTATTAAAGATAAACTAACCATAGGTGGTCGTATTAAATATCTAAGTGGTATAGAGAATGTAAACAGCGAAAAATCAAATGCTACATTAAATACTAACAGTCAGTATTATGCTTTAACCGGAAGTGCTAATGTAAATGTAAATACTGCCGGTGTTGATAGTGCTTCTAATAAAAACGAGTCTTCTATTTTAGGATTCACTCCTGGTAGGAAAAACCGTGGTGCAGCTATTGATTTAGGTGCTACTTACAAGCTGAATGATAAATTTACATTCTCTGCAAGCCTTATCGATTTAGGTTTTATATCATGGAAACAATACACAACCAATTACATTAGCAACAACCCTAATGCAACCGTGCATTATAATGGGGTAAATATCAATCAGGCCATTAATGATTCTGCAAATTTTGGTAAATCGGCCCAAAACTATGGAGATTCATTGGCAAATGCTTTTGGGGTTAAAACAGTTCATCAATCATATACCACCATGCTTACTACCCAATTTTATTTAGGTGGTAATTATTGGTTGAATGAAAAGAATAATTTTGGTGTAGTTGTAAATGGACGATATGCCGATAAACAATTACATCCTGCTTTGGCTTTATCCTTTAATAATAAAGTAGGACGTTGGTTTAGTGCCTCAGTAAGTTATTCTATGATAAACAGAAGTTATGATAATGTGGGTCTTGGACTTGCGTTTACCGGACCTGTACAGTTTTATGTAGTAAGCGATAATGTTTTAAGCTTCCTTATATTTGATAAATATCAAACCGGTACTAATAGTTCCATTATGGTTCCTGCTTATAGCAAGAATATTAACCTTCGTTTTGGTATTAATATTACCATTGGCAAGATTCCTAAAGATAAAGACAAAGATGGTACACCTGATAAGAAAGATATTTGCCCAGATGTTGCAGGACCGGCTATGTTTGGCGGTTGCCCAGATAAAGATGGTGACAGCATACCTGATAGAGAAGATGCCTGTCCTGATGTTAAAGGTTTAAAGGCACTTAAAGGTTGTCCCGATAGAGATGGGGATGGTATTGCCGATGAAGATGATAAATGCCCCGATGACAAAGGTTTAGCTGCGTTTGAAGGTTGCCCTGACAGAGATGGCGATAAAATAATTGACAAAGATGATGAGTGCCCTGATGAAGCAGGTGCGGCTGAGTTTATGGGGTGCCCTGATAAAGATTTGGATGGAACACCTGATAAATATGATGCTTGTCCTGATATCCCTGGGCCAAAAGAATTAAAAGGTTGCCCTGATAAAGATGGCGATGGAGTTTTGGATAAAGATGATGCTTGCCCTGATGTGGCAGGGCCTGTTGAAAATAAAGGTTGTCCACAAACTAAAGTACAGTTATTAGATAAAGATGGAAAAACTATTGCAGTTTCCATAAAAACTAAAGATGGTTGGTTTACTTTTGAAACATTGCCTGCTGATGAATCTGCTTTATTTAAATTAGATCCTGAAGATGCCGCACTAAACACCATAATGATTAATTGTAAAGGTGTCAACAAAGAAGCTATAAGACGTGCGGATGGTTTATTTCATTTTCCTGTTGAAATAAAAGCAGCCGAGAAGAAAATATTAGAGCAGGCCTTCTCGCACTTATTGTTTGCTTCCGGACTTGATGTTATTAAACCGGTATCCTTCCCATCGTTAAACCAGTTAGCCACTTTATTAAAAGTACATAGCGGCGATTGGACACTTAAACTATCAGGTCACACTGATAATCAAGGTAAGCCTGAAGCTAATATGCTATTATCTGAAAAACGTGTTAAAGCCGTTAAAAAATATTTGGTGGGCAAAGGAGTTAAAGATGATAAAATACTTACCGAGTGGTTTGGTCAAACACAGCCTGTTGAAAGTAACAGTACAGAAGCAGGGCGTGCAAAAAACCGCCGTGTAGAGATGAAGATATTATATAAGTAGTTAGGATAAGCATATAGGCCCTCTCATATAATTGAGAGGGCTTTTTATTTGAGAAGGGGAAGGGGCAATAAAAAAGCCCCACATTTCTGTGAGGCTTTTTCTCTTTAAAGAATTAAAGACTACTTGTTAACTTTTTTAGCTAGGTCAGAACCTGCTTTAAATTTAACTACTTTTTTAGCAGCAATTTTAATTTCTTTCCCTGTTTGAGGGTTACGGCCCATACGTGCAGCACGTTTAGAAATTGAAAAAGAACCGAAACCTACTAAAGCGATACGGTCACCTTTTTTTAATTGTTTTTCAAAAGTTTCGATAGTTGCTTCTAAAGCGCGACCAGCGTCAGCTTTTGTTAATTTTGCATGTGCTGCAATTGCATCGATTAATTCACCTTTGTTCATGTTTTGTTTTTTTTTTAAGGGTTAAACTTTAATTTAAATTGAACAGAGCAAATATATACACACAAAGCTTACTTGTCAAGGGTTTTCTTTTAAAAAAGGGCTAATATTGTTGATAAACAACCTGTTTGTTAATAAAATACCCTGAAACGACTGTTAAATATAGCTTTTCATCATAGTAATAGGCCACATTTAGCTGATAGCGGCTACTTTATTATAAGTAATGGCTAAGGGCATTATGTATAAAGGAGTGTATTTTTATTTAAAAAATGAATTCTCATCAAATAAAAATCCTTTTAAAAACTCTGTAGTTAAAAGTTTTTTCTTCCCTGCCATTTGAAGCTCTGTAACATCAATAAAACCAATACTTACAGCAATTTTTAAATAGGTTTTATTGTCTGTTTTTATTTGCCCTATAGATAAGGTATGCTGTACTTCTTCCTGTTTAGCCTGATATATTTTAAAAGTAATTTGTTTATTATCTGAAGTATGTAATTCTGTCCATGCACAAGGATAAGGAGATAGACCACGAATTAAATTATAGATATTCTCTAAAGTATTATTCCAGTTTATCTTACAAGTATCTTTAAATATTTTTGGTGCATGCTTTGCTTCTTGATTAACCAGCAATTTATTTTGTTCGGTTAATGTAACATCTCCTTGTTCTATTCTCTTTACTGTTTGCAGTATAAGTTCTCCGCCTTGCATCATTAATATATCGTGCAGTTGCCCTGCATTCATATCATTTGTGATGGTAATTTTTTGTTGCATCAAAACATTACCGGTATCTATTTCATGTTGCAATTTAAAGGTAGTAATACCGGTTTCTTTCTCTCCATTTATAATAGCCCAATTAATAGGTGCTGCCCCACGGTATTGAGGTAATAAAGATGCGTGTAAATTATAAGTACCTAAAGGGGGCATATTCCAAACACTTTCGGGTAACATCCTAAAGGCAACTACAATTTGCAAATCGGCTTGTAATGATTTTAGTTCTTGTAAAAAAAAATCGTCTTTTAAATTAGTTGGTTGTAGTACTTTTAGATTATGCTGTAACGCAAATTCTTTTACTGCACTTTGTTGAACCTGTTGCCCCCTGCCTGCAGGTTTATCCGAAGAGGTGATGACACCTACCACGTTATAGTTGTTTTCTACTAATATCTTTAAAGAGGCAACTGCAAATGCAGGTGTACCCATAAATACAATACGCATATATAAATTAAAGATGTAAAGTTATAAGTAAAAGGAAGATTTCTATACTTCGTACTTCCGACAATAAGTTTTACTCCTCTACTTTAGAAGTAGGATTAGCCAGATTCTTATATGAAGTTATATCCATCTTAACAGAGCCCACTAATATCTTGGCTTGCGCACGCAATGGAATATGATTTTTATCATCGGTAATCCAAACAGATAAGTCTTCTTCTTTTTTGAAAATATTTCCTGTTTGTACAATAGGCCTGAACTTTAAACATTTGAATTTACCTACATCTGTTTTGATAGTTTCTTTACCCACGTACCTAATTTTAAGTGTCCAATTTTGTTTATCTACAAAACTTGGGATTTCGTAAATGCCATTCTCTTTAGCATCGGTAAAATCTAAATTACGTGCATAATAAAAAGAAGATAGCATATCCTGAACGCCTTCAGGAGCATCGTATTGAGTTTTATCTCCAACTACATCTACTTTTTTGATGTAATGGTTAAATACATAATCCTGATTAATAAGAAATCCCCCTTCGTTACAACGGCGCATAAAATACCACGGCACTAGCGCATCTTTATCTATATATGTTTTAAATACATCTCTTACTTTAAAGAACCAATCAAATGCTCCGTTTGAATGCCCTTCTCCTTCAACGTAATATACCTGATGCCCACCAAATTCCTGCAATTCGGGTTTTACTTCTAAAACAGCAATGCCTGCATCTATAATACCATAATGCAGGCGATAACTAAGTATTTCTCCTGCTTTAAAGGCATTGTTTGTTTTTGTTGGCAGACTAAGTATTTCGCTTTTTTGCGGAATATGTGAAATGGCTGCATCTTCTTTAAAGAAGTAGAAAAAAATAAGTACTACACAACAGACAACAATCTTCGTAATCTTAAAGAAAAGCTTCATACCTTATTGTACAGCAAAAATTGTGCCACACTAAAGTACGAAGAATTATTGAAAGCGTAAAAACTTAATTACTCGGTTTCTACTGCTTTGGGTTCAGTTACTTTTTCTATAGGGAAAGAGGGTTTCTTACCCATTACCTGCTTATTAATAATATACATCATACCTATGGTAATCAGCATGCTGGTAACCACCACATAGCCCAGTATATCATAATGTTGTAAAGGAGCATTTTCTTTTTGAACTACAATTTTACCGGCGGCAAAGGCGGCAACACCACCCGATAATTGTTGTATAGATGCATTAATACCCATAAAGGCACCTCTGTCTTGAGGTTCAGGTACGGCGGTCATTAATGCAGAAGCAGAAATCATGCGTGATGAAATACCCACAAACAGAATTACGTTTAATACAATTACTTGCCACAAAGGAGTAACGGTTAAATGTGTGTAGATAGAAACCATTAATATAGTAAGTATAGAACCTACTACAAACATATTGTACTTACCTATTTTATCACTAAGTCTGCCGGAAAGAGGACCGAATATCATAGAGAAGATACCGGTTATAAAATATAATATAGGAAGCTGATCTTGTGTTAAGCCTAAGTTACTAATGCTAAATGCACTCCCAAAGGGCATTAACATAAACCCACCGGTGGCTAATAAAACAGTTGCCATAAAACCACGCAAGTAATTAGGTGTTGAAAGTGTTTTAAATAAATGCTGAAAGGCATTTCTGTCTGATTTAATTTTAAGATGTTCGGCAACAGGTTTCATCTTTACAAAAATTAAAACACCTGTTAATGCGGCAAGTATAACTATCATCATAAAAGGAGAATGCCAGCCAAAGTTGTTGGCTAATAATAGCCCTACGGGGATACCCATTACCTGACTTACCGCAAAAGCCATTTGCACAAAACCCATTACCCTGCCACGTACTTCCATTTTAAACAGGTCGGTAATGATGGCAAAAGATATAGAGGATATTACCCCACCAAATAAACCCGTAACAATACGTGCCATTAGTAAGAAATTATAATCGGGGGCAATACCACATAAAAAAGTACCTATAACAAAACCGCTGTAAAAGAACAGCAGCAGTTTTTTTCTATCAAACTTATCGGCAAAGCCTGCGGTTAGCAACCCTGCAATACCTGCACTAAACGCATAAGCCGAAACCACCGCACCAAACTGCGAGGTGCTTATACTTAGTTCCTTCATTAATTGTGCACCCAATGGAGAGAGTACCATAAAATCAAGTATTACGGTAAACTGCGTAATGGCAAGTATGGCAATAATTAAAGCCTCATATGTGGTAAAGGTTGCTTTGGTTTTTGTTTGCGAAGTATCAGCCATATAAATAATTTTTGGCAAAGGTAATTTTTAGGACTTAAATACAAACGTTAATTAGGTAAGCCTAGCTTGTTGGTAGGTGAATGGAGAAGGGTAGTAGGTAAAAATAGACAGATGCGTTCCATTCATTATAATGCTATAATTTCCACTGCAAGCTCTAATGCTAAAAGAGAGACACCATTCTTGATAAGTGCTTAAAAAGGGGGGACTAATTAAGGTTATTTTCTTTTATATACCTCTATTTTAAGGTTGTCTATATCAAAAGTACTTTTTCCTCGTTTCCATAAATAACATTTAAAGATGTCTTTATCGGATCTGATTTCGGGGGTAAGGTATGTGACTTCTACTCTGTGCCAATGGTTGGGAACTGAATCTGGTTTTAACTCAGTAGCAGAGTAGCCATATGACCATATTTTACGCTCCATTGAATTAACTAAACAGGGCGCTTGCCCTTGAAAGTTTTCTGGGAAACGAATATCCATGCTTACCTTTAGCCATACATGGTCTTTTTGTGTTATTTCTCGGTATGGAGTTTCTAAAATGGTAAAGTATTCATCTCCTTTGTTCATGCGATGGAAATAATTATTGTTTTCGGATTGATTTCCTTTGGTTTCTTCTTCCTCAAAATCTTCACTTATTAAAAGTGTTTTTTGATACCTGTACTTGTGTTTAAATTCCATCTTTCCCGAAAAATCTCTGTAAACCATCAGTAATTCTTCATCGGCTTCGGTAACGTTTGTTTTAAGAAAAGTTGCCCAATAATATTCTTTAGTAGTTCTATATGGATTGAGGATATAGTTTTTGTATTGCCACCATTGAAACTGGTTTAAAAAAATAAAGAACAAAATACTACTGCTAATTACAATCTTAAAAATAAGGTTACTTCTGTTTACATATTGTAAAAAATAGCCCATACAAATAGCTAAAATAGGGTAGGTTGCAATTAATGGGCGGATTGAATAAGATGCGCCATACCACCACTCACTCCAACTGGCAATAATATAAAACGACACTAAAAAATATACAGCAGATGCGTAAAATATTTGTCTATTTTTTTTATAAAGAGCATAAAAACCCATCAAAGAGAATATCACAATAGGGGTATACAGAAGCCAACCTTTTCTGTAACTAAACAAACTATTCATAATATGAGGAGAGAAAATATCTAACCCCACACCTGGACTTTTATAACTGTCGTATATGAACATTCCGGTTTTATGATGCCAATAAAGCATTTGTGGTAAAACTATCATGAGGCATATTCCTATTGTAGTTAATAAGGCTTTTTTATTAGCCATGAGTTTGAACCACTTTTTTTTGATACTTTCAACCGATACTACATTCCATAATAGAGGTATTAGCAAAACAAATACCTCGCTTGGCTTTACTAATGTAACCAGCGTAGTACTCATACCAATGGCAATTAAATGTTTACCGCTATAGTTTTCGTGCCATTTTATGGTATTCCATACTATGATAGTGGTGAGCATAAAGATTACATTAACCGTTGCTAAATTATCTATGGTAAGTTGGTTAATGTAGTTTGTGCCAAAAACTATAATTATCATCAGCAGGGATGATAGTTTTTCTGAGAAAAACTGCAACAGTATTTTTCGTAAGAATATCAGTCCTATGATGGTATATACAATTCCGCCTATTACCAGAAAATATTGATACGGAAGACTAAAACCATCCACAGCCAAACCACACATAGCAGCATAAATACTTCCTAAAAAAAAGAAAGGAAGATAGAAAAGTGCCATACCCATTAAGAAAAAGTACATGGGCTCTCCTGCCTTATTTTGAGATACCATATAAAGTGTTCCGGCTAAATGTTTTTCGTCGTTAACTTGCTTTAACCAAGTAATGTCTTTTAACATAGGATCGTGGTGAATAAAAGTGGCAGGCAGGTATAAATAATAGCCTAAAACATCCCAGGCAATTTCATCTTTATGAACCACATTAATTCTATAAACAGAAAGAATACTACATATAGATATTAATGTGATTATGCTAAGAGTTTTTATTTTTTTCATAATACATTTTTACTTTACAAACGTACAAAAAAACCTGCCATACATCATTTATAACATCATATTACCGCCTATCCCATTTGTATTATGGTTTGGATATTTATTATACTTTTACGAACCAATTTAAAAATCATGATTTATAAAAAACTAATTATTTCGACTCTACTTTGTATAAGTACTTGCTTTGCCATCGCTCAAACAAATAAAGTCACCACCTACCCCAACGACCCTTTTAAACTGAAAGAATATAAGTTAGAGAATGGCTTAACTGTTTACTTTAGTGTGTATAAAGATGCTCCACGTGCTTATACCATGATTGCCACTAAGGCAGGCAGTAAAAATGACCCGCATGATGCAACGGGCTTAGCACATTACTTAGAGCACATGCTGTTTAAAGGTACTGATAAGCTGGGTACTAAAGATTATAGTAAAGAAGAGCCCCTTATTGCTGCCATATCTGATAAGTATGAAGTGTATCGCAAAACAAAAGACGAGGCACAACGCAAAAAGATATACCATCAAATAGATAGTTTGAGTGGTGTTGCGGCAACCTTTGCCATAGCTAACGAGTTTGATAAGCTATGCAGCGGTATGGGCTTTAAGGGTACGAATGCGTTTACATCTTTCGAGCAAACTGTTTATGTAAATGATGTGCCCAGCAACGAAATAAGTAATTATCTATCCTTAGAAAGCGAGAAATACCGTAAACCTGTACTTCGTTTGTTTCATACCGAGTTAGAGGCAGTATATGAAGAAAAAAACCGTGGCTTGGATAACGATGGAGAAAAAGTATTTGAATCCTTATTTGCAGGTTTATTTAAGAATCATACCTACGGAACACAAACTACCATTGGTACTATAGAACATTTAAAAAACCCTTCGATGAAGAAGATTATGGAATACTATAATACCTACTACGTGCCCAATAACATGGCTATTATTATTGCCGGAGATGTTGACCCCGAGAAAACCATTAAAGATATTGAACAGAAATTCTCTTACATGCAAACCAAACCTGTGCCTAAGTTTACCTTTCAACCGGAAGCCCCTATAACTAAACCTATTGTAAAAGATGTATATGGCCCTGATGCCGAGAATGTATTATTTGCTTATCGCTTTCCGGGAGTAAATAGCGCCGATGCCGATATGATAAAATTACTGGCTCTTATCTTAACTAATGGCAAAGCAGGTATTATGGATATTAACCTAAACCAACAACAAAAGGTGTTAGAAGCGGGAGCTTTTGATTTTGAGTTGGCAGATTATTCTATCCTTGGTCTTACAGGCAAACCTAAACAAGGGCAAAGCTTAGAAGAGGTTGTAAAACTTATTAAAGAACAAATACAAAACATAAAAGACGGTAAGTTTGATGAGTGGTTGATACAGGCTAACTTAGCTAACCTAAAACTAAACCTTACCAAAACCCTTGAAAACAATCAGGCACGTTGCGCAGAAATTATGACTGCTTTTACTTCTAATGAAACATGGGAGCATCGTATTGGGTTAATAGACCGTCTTTCTAAAATAACCAAACAACATATTGTAGATTTTGCTAAAAAGAATCTGAATGATAATTACGTATTGGTTAACAAACACATTGGTGAAGATAAAAATGTGCAAAAGGTAGATAAACCTGCTATTACACCTGTGGCAGTGAATAGAGCCGACCAGTCTACTTTCTTAAAAGCTTTAATGGCTAATAAACCCGAACCTATACAACCCGTGTTTATTAATTATGATAAAGATATTGCTCAAACCAGTTTATCTAACAACATACCTGTGTTGTATAATGCCAATAAAGAAAATGCCACCTTCGATTTGTATTATACCTTTGATATGGGCAGCAATAACAACCGTTTGTTACCTATTGCTTTACAGTATTTACAATACCTTGGTACTAACAAATATACTCCGGCTCAATTACAGGAAGAGTTTTACAAGCTGGCTTGTTCCTTTGATGTAACTCCGCATGATGAACAAACATTCAGATTGTTTAATCCCGACGAACAAACCCTTTTAACCTTAAGTGGTTTAAGCGACAACTTTACCAAAGCACTTGATTTGTTTGAACACACACTTGCCAACGTACAGGTAAACCAAACCGCGTTGGATAATTTAATTCAGGATATGATTAAACAACGTAATGATGCAAAATTAAATAAAGGCATTATACTTAGAAGAGGGTTGGCTAACTACGCAACCTACGGAGCCGTTAATCCTTTTACGAATGTTTATAGTGATGATGAGTTAAAACAAATAAAAGCAGTGGATTTAATTAAACTGATAACATCTTTAACTAAATATGAACACCGCATTCTATACTATGGTCCGCTTGCATTAATCGATGCTAAAGCTGCTTTGCAAAAAAATCATTTCGCAGGAAGTTTACAAAAGCCGGATGCCATGATTAGCTTGACAGAACAGAAAACAGGTAATCAGGTTTATGTGGTTGATTATGATATGAAACAAGCTGAAATATTAATGGTTGGAAAAGGAGAACCTTTTAGTGATGCAAACATTCCGCAAATAAGAATGTATAATGAGTATTTTGGAGGAAACATGTCGTCTGTTTTATTTCAGGAATTACGTGAGTCTAAAGCGTTGGCTTATTCTGTTAGTGGTAGTTACAGGCAACCAAGCAATAAGAATAAATCATTTTATTTAAGCACTTATATCGGTAGTCAGGCTGATAAATTAAGTGATGCTTTGCAGGGAATGAGTGATTTAATACAAGACCTGCCCACATCTGATGTTACCTTTAACTCTGCTAAAGATGCTATTATTTCTAGTATTCGTAATGAACGTTTAACTAAAATGCAATTGTTACTTAACTACGAAAGTGCACGCAAATTAGGTTTAAACTATGATGTAAGAAAGAATATTTTTGATAAAGTACAGACTATGAGTTTTGATGATGTAAAGAAGTTTCAGCAGACTTATATAAAGCCTTTACCTTTATCCCTACTTGTAGTAGGTAGAAAAGATTTACTTGATTCTAAAATCCTTGAGAAGTACGGACAAGTTAAATACCTTACACTTAAAGAAGTATTCGGTTATTAAAATGCTTCGTTGAAGGGAGTTACAACGCACTATTACCTATATTTTTTGTCTTGTACGATAACTAATTCGTCGGTGTAGTTTTTGTATATGGCTAAATATTTTGTACAGAAAGAAACAATGCGCTAATTATGCGCCATGGCACTACATACAAAGGAAGCAAAGAGAAACGCTAAAATTTGGAATTGGACTACCTTTATACTTGGAGTAATATCTCTTATTCTAATAATTACTATTAATAAGATGAAACTTTAACTAAAAGCAGGTTTCTATCTCTAGTCTTTTAAATACTTCATTTAAGATAGGTGGTTATGAATAAACAAAACAAATAACTACATTTGTTTTTATGAAAGGGTTATTAATTGCATTAATACTTGTGTTGTTTGAGTTTTCATCTTTCTCGCAAACTACAAAACCTATAAAAAAGCCTATTCAGTTATCAGGTGTGGTAGTTGCTGGAGATAGCCTAAATGCAATTCCTTCAGTATCTATTAAAATAATAAAAACAGATAGTATAGATTATAGTTACTTCTTTTCGGTACTTACCGATGATAAGGGATTTTTTTTATTGATGGCAAAACCTGGCGATGTGCTTGAGTTTAAAAAGGAAGGATATAAAGATTCAAGATATGCGGTATCCGATACACTTACCAGAAAGCCTCCTTCTATTGTCTATCTAATGGAAAGGAATACACAACCACCTGAAGTTTTACCTAAGAAGTAAAGCCAAGTGTGTATATTTATTTCAGGTAAAAAATAGTAATAATAATTCCTATTAATATGCCCGACAATAAGCCGTAAATAAACAGTCCGAAATACTTACTTTTTCTCCAATCGTTTTCTTTGTGTATATATCTTTCCAAATCGAATAGGTTTAGGTTACAAACCTATTAATAAACAGTGTTTATACTTTTTAAATTATGTTAAGTAATAGGATGCTTTAATTGAAAAACTTTAACATTTATATATAAGCAGGTTTATTATCTTTGCGCAGTATGAAAATAAAAAAACTACTACTACCCCTATTTGTTATAGCTGTTTTAAGTTCTTGCGCAAAAAACAATTACAACTGCACCTGCGTTACAACAGCCATTGGTTATGTAACACAAACAGATACTTTAGTTGTAAAAAATACTAAAAATGCTGCTAAAAAAGAATGTACAGGCAGAAATTATACTTCTAATTTAGGAGATGTAAGTATGAGCTGTACTTTAAATTAAGGAAGACTTACTAAAAAGCTTCTATCACCTCAGTAATAATACGGGCACAATCTTTAATCTGCTCTTCAGTAATAACCAAAGGCGGTGCAAAACGTATAATGTTGCCGTGGGTTGGTTTTGCCAGCAACCCTTTATCGGCTAAGCGCAGGCAAATATCCCAAGCAGTTTTATCGGGAGTTTCGTTAATCTCAATAGCATTTAGTAAGCCTTTGCCACGCACTTCTTTTAGCAACGGAGATTTTATTTTGCGTAATTCTTCGCGTAAAATAGTACCTAAATACTCGGCACGCTCGGATAGCTTTTCATCACGCAGCACTTCTAAAGCAGCCATAGCAACCCTTGCTGCAATTGGGTTTCCACCATAAGTAGAACCATGCTGTCCGGGTTTAATAAGCATCATTATCTCATCATTAGCCAATACAGCTGATACCGGATACATACCACCCGAAAGTGCTTTACCTAATATTAATACATCAGCATGCACATGCTCCCAATCGCAAGCCAGTAAACGACCTGTGCGCGATAGTCCGGTTTGAATTTCGTCGGCAATAAACAATACATTATGTTGTTGGCATAAATTGTAGCAGGTTTTTAAATAACCATCAGCCGGAACCTTCACACCTGCTTCGCCTTGTATGGGTTCTACCAAAAAGCCCACAATGCTTTCGTCTTTTAAGGCTTCTTCCAATGCAGCCGTATTGTTGTATGGAATAGTGATATACCCCGTATTAAACGGACCAAAGTTTTGTTTAGAGTCGTCATCGGTACTAAAAGAAATAATGTTTACGGTACGCCCGTGAAAGTTACTTTCGCACACCACTATCTTTGCCTGATTTTCGGCAACACCTTTCCTTTCATAACCCCACTTGCGTGCTAATTTGATGGCAGTTTCCACAGCCTCTGCACCGCTGTTCATGGGCAATACTTTATCATAGCCAAAGTAGTTGGTAATATACTTCTCATACTCACCTAACGAACTGTTATAAAATGCACGCGATGTTAATGCCAGTTTTTGAGCCTGTTCTATAAATACCGAAGTTATTTTAGGATGGCAATGCCCTTGATTTACGGCAGAGTATGCAGAAAGGAAATCATAATACTTTTTCCCCTCTACATCCCAAACAAATACCCCCTCTCCCCTATCTAAAACTACAGGTAAGGGATGGTAATTATGCGCTCCGTAATTGTCTTCAAGCGCTATCAGCTGTTCTGTTTTTGTTTTTGGGGCTTCCATAACTTGCATAGGTATTGGGTTTAAGGTATTACAAGGCAAATGTACGAATAAGGGCAGAGAAGCCCAAATAGAGCTAAATTAAACCTTTTGAATAAACCTTCATCTAACAAACAGATGTTAAAACCTTTAAGATTATTTAGTAAAAAGTGTTAAACATAAATTAAGATATTTGAGCCATACAATTAGTCAATTTTAAGAGTTGACTGCCACACAATGAAATTAACTAATTGTCTACACGACAAAGTGCCAAATATTATCAACGTTATTGTTACTTGTTTCCTGCTATTTGTTTCTTGTTTCTGTAATGCTCAAAATACTACCGATATACTTCAAGATAGCGTTATTCGGCATGATGCTGTAGTAGTAGATAAATTAATTGAAAAAGATTTGATTGATGTTACCCAGAATGTTATTCGTTTTTTTACCCCGCATAAATTAAGACACCCCATAGTTTCCGACAGCATCAAAAAAGATTCAGGTATGGTGTACTTTGCTTTTCTGCCGGCGGTTGGTTATGCCCTGCAAACAGGTGTAACCGGTATAGTTGCCATTAATATTTCTTTTTTTACCAGTAAGAAGAACAGAAAAGAAATCCGGCTTTCTTCTTTTACCATAAACCCTGCATTTTCGTTAGAGCATCAGGTTATGATACCTGTTCAATCTAATATATGGCTTAACAAAAACAGAATAAATTTGTTGGGCGATTGGCGTTATTATTTATATCCAACTAATACCTATGGTTTAGGCGGGCAAACCAGTTTAGCAAATAATAATCTGGTTAGGTATTCATTTGTAAGAGCATATGAACAAGTGTCTAAAAGGCTTTTCCCTAATTTTTATGTAGGGCTTGGTTATGGGCTTGATTGGCATTTTGACATTAGTGTTGCCCAAACAACGGGGCTTGGAACTGATTTTCAAACATATAACCGCAATAAGAAAAGAACCGTATCATCCGGTCCGGTTTTAAACTTGACGTATGATAGCAGAGATAATACAAATAACCCGCACAAAGGCAATTATGCCAATGTTGTTTTTCATAGCAATCTCAAAACATTTGGAAGCAACAGAAACTGGCAATCGCTGCAAATTGATTTAAGAAAGTTTATCAAACTTCATAGAAACGATAGACATGTGTTGGCTCTTTGGAGTTACAATTGGTTTACTTTTGGAGGGAAAGCTCCTTATTTTGATTTACCAAGCACAGGCTGGGATACTTATTCTAATACAGGCAGAGGCTATATACAAGGCAGACTTAGAGGAGATAACTTTATTTATTTAGAATCTGAATACAGGTTTACCATCACGAAAAATGGTTTGTTTGGCGGGGTGGTGTTTGCTAATGCCGAAAGTGTATCTAACTACGCTTCTACTATACCTAATAATTTTTTTACAGCACAATACACAACCATATTGCCTGCTGCCGGATTAGGAATACGTTTAAAGATTAATAAAGTATCTAAAGTAAACTTCGCCTTAGACTACGCCTGGGGTGTAGGAGGTTCGCACGGTTTTTTCTTTAACTTATCTGAAGTGTTTTAAACTTCTAATAAACAAAAAACGCTCCTTAAATAATAATCTCGTCGTCAGCTTCGTTATAAAACTTGAACTGCATAAAATTAAACGATGCCATACTACGTATAGTTATTTTGCAACCTGTGGTCTTTTTCCATTTAGCAAGCATGCTGTTCCAAAAGAAACCTTTGGTTATAAATGCTTCTATATAAGGGTGTACACAAATAGTTAGTTTCTTTAAGTTTTGTTCTTTTATAATAAAACGCATAGCGCTTTCTATTTGCTCTACAAAAAGTACGCTTGGCTGTACTTTACCCGTTCCATTACAGCTTGGGCAAACCTCCTGAACATCTACATTCATTTCGGGGCGCACACGCTGGCGGGTAAGTTGTATTAAACCAAATTTACTTGGAGGTAGTATATTGTGCTTTGCCCTATCGGTTTTCATAAACTCTTTGAATTTCTCAAAAAGCTCACGACGATACTCGGGGTTGCGCATATCAATAAAATCAACCACAATAATACCGCCCATATCACGCAATCTTAATTGACGTGCGATTTCGGCAGCAGCCTCTAAGTTAACTTCCAAAGCATTTTCATCCTGGGTATTAGAAGACTTTGCACGGTTACCGCTGTTTACATCAATAACGTGCAGAGCCTCGGTATGCTCAACAATAAGGTAAGCACCGCTTTTTAAGTGTACGGTTTTACCGAAAAGTGATTTTATTTGTTTCTCTATCCCAAAATGATCGAAAATAGGAAGCTTACTATCATAAGGCTTAATAATATCAAGCTGATCGGGTGCAATGTTTTTGAGGTACGTAGTTAACTCAGCCTGTATGTGTTTGTCGTTGGTATGAACTGCCGTAAATTTTGTATTCAGTATATCACGCAATAAAGCATTAGTCCTGTCAACCTCTCCTAATACACGGGCAGGTGGTTGAGCTGTTTTAAGTGTTTTAAAACATTCGTCCCACTTGGCAATAAGGTCGTTTAAATCGCCTTCTACTTCGGCAACCGTTTTTCCTTCGGCAACCGTGCGGATAATAACACCAAAGTTTTTTGGTTTTATATTTTGTACAAGTTCTTTTAAACGAATCTTTTCTTCGTTGCTCTTTATTTTAGAAGATATAGAAACCTTATCAGAAAAAGGAATTAATACCAAGAAACGCCCTGCCAAAGATATTTCGCAGGTAACGCGGGGGCCTTTGGCAGAAATAGGTTCTTTGGCAACCTGTATTAATATGTCTTGCCCGCTTTTAACAATGCTATTAATTTTCCCGTCTTTAGGAATATCTTTTTCAGGTTTAAAATACATCAGGTTAGATGCACTTTGCTTACCCGATTTTACCTGTTCTAGATACTTACTTAGTGTAGCAGCTTGCGGACCTAAATCCAGGTAATGCAGAAAAGCATCCTTTTCATAACCCACATCAATAAAAGCAGCGTTCAATCCGGTCATTACTTTACCTACCCTGCCCAGGTAAATATCTCCAACAGCCCATTTAAGATTACCTCTCTCGCGGTGTAGTTCAATCAAACGCTTGTCGTTAAGCAAAGCTATAACAATCTCGTCTGAGGTTTTGTTTATAATCAGTTCGTAGTTCACGATAGTATAATTTTATGGTATATGCACGGAAAGCTGAAAAGGTGATACTTTTCAGCAAACAGTGAATTATAAAAGAAATTAATTATTTCTTTTTATGGCGATTCTTTCTAAGACGCTTTTTGCGCTTATGGGTGGCCATTTTATGACGCTTTCTTTTCTTTCCGCTTGGCATAGAATTTTTCTTTGTGCTTTGGTTTAATTACCTCGGCTGGTTAAACATTACTTTTAAGTTGACTTATATATTTCTTTATTTGTTCTTTAATTTCTTTATCAGGAGTTAACTCTACGTACCGCTCCAGTGTTTCAATTGTTTTTGTTTTCTCTCCTTCTTTCTCATACACATCGGCCAAAAACAAATAGGCTTCTAAGTATTCGGGCTTTATGCGAATTACTTTTTTATAACGGGCTTCGGCTTTATCAAACTGACCCGATTTTACCGCAAAAGCCCCTAACACCATTTGCACCTGTATGTTTGCGCTATCAGTCCGCTCTACCTCTTTCAACATCCCTATTCCTTTCATGGGGTCGCTGCTACCTTTACATAACATGAACCTAACTGAATTTTTGCTTCTGTGTAATCGGGCTTTTTATCCAAAGCTTTGGTATAGCAAGCCATGGCGCTTTGGTAAAGGCTTTGTAACTGATTTTTATCTTTTACAAAACCTACGGAGTAAAAATAACGACTACCTGCATCATACCAAATCTTGGCTGTATTAATTTTCTCGGCTTTCTTTTGATAATAATAGCAAGAGGCAACAGGCATTTTTTTGGCATTGAAGAAGTCTATCAGGCTATTTAATCCTGTAGTATCAGTAGCTTTCTTTTCAAGCGCTTCATATTCCTTCTTATCCTTTGCGGGTAAAGAAGAAATAATGGCATCTACAATTACTTTAACATCTACTGGTTGCTGAGCTGCCTCAGCTTTAGCAGTACTATCTTCGGCTTTTTTAACCGGTTTTTTGTTGGCAATAAATAAAAGAACGAATAATATAACTGAACAGGCAACTACAACTACTTGTAGTGTACGTGTATTTTTTATCATTTTACAGGCACATTTTTCTTAACCTTATTTGCAAAGGTTTTAGCTGGTTTAAAAGCAGGAATATAATGAGCAGGTATAGCAACAGAAGTTTTTTTGGTAATGTTGCGCCCTATTTTAGCTGCACGTTTCTTACATAAAAAAGTACCAAAACCGCGCAGATACACGTTTTCGCCCTTAGTCATGTTAGTTATTACCACTTTCATAAAAGATTCGACTGTGTTAAGCACAATGGTGCGTTCCACCCCTGTCTTTTCAGCTATTTCGTTTACTATGTCGGCCTTAGTCATTACTAAAAATTAATCTCCGTTTTTAAAAACAGGGGGCGAAGATACACTTTTTTCGTAACCTATTGCAAATTAATACGTTTTTAGGGAAAAACCGGAACTAAAACTTCTGTATTACGAGGTTTAGGTTTAATACCCTTGTGTAGTTTACAAAACAGTTTTCGTTCCGTCTTCCTCTGTTCTTGTTAAGCGCAGATAAAGCGGGTGAGTTACCTTTTTTTGATATTCCTTACGCACTAACTTGTACGAAATGGGTATACCTAAATCGGCAATAAGCCATTCTACAGTATCGCGGGGGTCAAATTTACTGCCATGACAATAAACATGGTACCACACGCACGAATCAAACAAACGATTGGCTATCAGCTGTAAGTCTTCACCTTCAAAACCAATCAATTCTCCTTTATCGTTATCCATCTCTTTTACTTCGCCTTTGCCGTCGGCCAACAAATCGCCTATAAAACAGTAAGAACGTTCTTTGTAGCCGTGCAGAAAAAAGGGAGCCACCGGACTTTGTTTATACAAGCTGTTAAACCAACGCCAATAGGCCGGGTCACTTTGCCAATCTTCCTCGTTAATATAAAGTTCGCTATCGGGCACTTCCAAAAACTTAAACGAAGTGGCATATACCAGTTCCTCAATTAATTTGGGATGATGCTGCAACACAGCAATCAGCTCGTTCATGTGGCCGCACTCCAGATTGTTTACCTGTTTGGTGGTAAAAGTCATCAAAAGGGTATGTAAATTGGGGGTGTTTTTAAGCTGTGCAATGGTATCTGCAAACTCGGCATGCAGCACGCTTGTTTCGGATACCAAATAAATGGGTTTATTGGGAAATGCTTTCATATTGCGTTTTTGTTTTTAGTTATTGTAATATGCTGTTCGCCTAAAAAGGCTCGGGTCATACTATTTTAAGTTTCAGGGTTCGTGTTTATGTCTAAAGAGTTTTCTGTATCCAAGCTTAAATGTTTGGCAATACCGGCAGCTATTTGTTTTTCTTTCATAATATCATCCGGAAATAGCATGTTTTTATGAATCTCTAATAGGCTGCGGCAGCCCGCATTTATAAAGATGTCTTTCAGCCTGTCGTTGGTAACAATATCCGAATTAACAAAGGTGCTAAACTTATCAATGTTAAGATATATTTTATCTTCTTTCATAATGCCGGTGCTGGCGTTCAGTTTTTCTCCTTCGGGAGTTCCATTGTTGGTTAAAAATAAAAAGGTGCGCAATATTACCCGCCCGTCAATAATATCTCCTTTAAAGTATCCGGTTTTGTTGTTGTATAATCTGTATTCAAAAAGCAAATCGCCTTTTTTGTTTTTACAAACCTTTAAATATTTAAACGACTCAAAAGCATTAAAATGCAATACGCTATCGGGTATCCCATCCATGCGCTCATGCAACCTGCTTAGGGCATGTGCTTGTATGTAAACATCTAAAGAAAAACCGGCACGCAATCCTACCTCTTCCGATTTTATGGTTATAAACTCCAGGTGTACGGTTGGTTCTCCTATGGCAAAGGCAATGCGATATGCAGGGCGTGTATTACCCTCAATGGTTACATCAACGGTTTCGGTTTGCAGCGCATATATTTCCATATAGGTAAACAAACCATGTACATCATTTACATTCAACTTCCTTTCTAATCTAAAGGTATAGAGCTTGTCCATTAACTCACTAAACATGAGCACTATTCCTATTAAATGTTTGTTAAGGATATTCCAACCTCTATCATGCAGCTCTCCTTCGGCAAAAGCAGCTAAAGGCGCCAGTGCTTTTTTTACTACATCAGCATGGGGGTACGCATCTTCTTTTAGAAAATGAGCATATTGTATTAAGGTTATACCAAACGTAAAATAATCGTGATAGGGCATTTCGGTAACCTTGCCAACCCCCAGAGGTATCATCTCGGTGCGGTATTTGTAGGTTACCCATTCTTTAATTTTTTTAAGCGGCGCAACATGATGGTCGGGTGCGGCTGCCACCCTAAGCGCATGAAACCTGGCTGTGTACATCAAATCAAAATCGGGGGCGGGTATAAGCTTAGTAATATCAGGACTTGAAACCTCATCGCAAAAATGTTTCAGGTGCGCCATAAACTCATTGCGCGCATGGGCAGTGTTTACCTTTTGCTGATGAACCTGACTGGGTTTCTTTTTGCGTTTTTGCATGGTTGTTTTTTACACTACATATCTTTACGTGCAAATAATAGTAAAGATAAAACAATAACGGCTTATTTGCCAATTTATTGCTTTAATTAAAATAGGCTTTACGCGCTGCAGTGCAGTTTGCTTCAATCTCTAACGCAAAACAAAATAGCTAATCCTTCTTCATTAATCTATTCAAAGCATTGTTTATATACTTTTCGTTAGTAATTAAAGCAGTCTGTATTCTCTTTGCATATTTAATACTATCCATTACTTCTTTATGTTTTTCTTCTACTAATCCTTTTTGTTTTTCAGCTTCATTTTTTTGTAAAACGACTTCAGCGGTACGTTCTGCTATAATCTTTTCGAGTTTAATATTCTGCTCTTTTAATCTTTTAGTGTTCAATCTTACTATAACTATAATTAGGAAAACTAAGCATAGAAAATAGGAGGCATAAGCTAACTTTGTACGATACCAAGGTGGCAAAATTGTAAAAGGAAAACTAACCGGCTTTCCTTCTATTCCCAACATATTTCTACTCTTTACATGAAGGGTATAATTCCCCTCATAAAGATTAATTAAATTACTATAGCTTATTTTACTATCCTTTGTGTATTTACAATAATCAGTTTCAACTCCTTCTAAGTAGTATGAAAACTCTAATTCATTCTTATTAGTATAATCAGAAGCTGATACGTATATATTTAGTTCATGATTTTTATATAATAATTCAGGGGGAGGACAGTTTAATCCATTAAAGTAATTTTCAATTACAATATTTGTGTCAGCCTTTTGAACAATTTTCGATATGAAAGTATAAAATGGATAATCTTTGGTTTTATAATTTAGGTCATAAGCTATAAGTCCGTCATTAGTCCCAATATAAACTTTATTAGAATCATCTATTATGCAATGTGCCTTTAATCCTTCAATTTGCCGGAATTGCTTATTTTCTTTTATAAAACCAGATGGTGTTTGTTTTAAAATACAAATTCCATCTTCATCTTCATTTTCATTAGGCGAATTATTAGATATGATATAGCCTGACGACCAAATATCATTTTTAACTTGTTCAGCCCTTTGAATAAAAATGTTTTCTTTAATTATATTATACTTAGGTTGTTTGATAAAAGATGGTTTATCTTTTTCACGGAAACTATAGATACCTCCCATACCGCCAACAAGAATTTCATTATTATAAATAAAAACAAAGTTTGCAGATGTAGTATCTATTCCATCTTTTTTAGTAAATGTGGTTAAAGTATCTGGTTGTTTTGAATTGAACATATAAACATATTCATCTCCACCAAAAAAAACTATACCTTTTGAATCAGACACCATACTTCTTATACCTTTTGCATAATCATATTCCTTAACAGTAGTCATCTTATGGTCTTTATATTTGACTAACTGCAAAGAATATTCGCCTGCAATAAACAAGTTCTCTTTGTTAGTTGGATTTATAAATATTTTAAAGGCTCCATCAGGCGAGTCAAATATTTTCTGCTCTGTTTTTTCATTTAATTCATAAACAGATGTTTTGGTTGCCGCAAGTAACACATTATTATATGGAATTAAATCCCAACTCATTTCCTTAATATTTGTTGGAATAAAACTATTTGTTTTTTTATCCAGCTTATCAACCCCCTTATCAGTTGCTATATATAAAGTTCCGTTTGCCTTTGCAACGGATTCAATAGTGCCTCTAATACCATTTGTAAAGTCCCAATTGAAAATGGATATTTATTTGTACATGGCTAAGACCTTTATTTAATGTTAACCACATACCCCCCGCATAATCAACATAGATGTATAATACTGAAGTTCCATCTACTTTTAAATCATTTTCACTTACATTAATATAACTCACTGGGCTAAAAGTACTATCCACCATTAATAGCCCCCCTTTTATAGAGCCTAATGCATATTGTTTATCATTAATTTTGGCACCACAATAAATATTATTTTCAGTCATCCATTTATCTGTAGCTGGTGTATTCATTTTTGTAATGAGCTTAACTCAGGGGACTTATCGTTAAAGTTTAAAATATATGTTCCCTTTCTTGAACAAACCCAGTATAAATTTTCTTTAAAAGGCAAAACTGAATATACTTTTACGTTGCAAATTCATCTGAATTTGTAATTTTATTTAGTTTGCCATTTTTAAAATAAACAAAACCAACCCCTTGTCTCCCTTACTAATAATGTGTTTCCTACCGTAAGGAAAGTATGAAATTTTACACCGACTGGTTTAAAGCTTTCAACAAAATTCGTGTCTTTATACCATAATATTTTATCATTTGCACAAAAGAAATAATTATCATTTATAACTTGTATTGCCCATACTCTCCCAAACTCAGCTTCTTTTTTTGGCAATTTTGAGGATAAAGAAACATATTTGATTTTTCCATCAAACATAAAATTTAGGTAACCAAAACCTCCATCACTGCCAACAAGTATAAGTCCCTTTTGAGTTTTTGAAACCGCTGAGACTATACCACCCTTTCCACCCCAATTATTTTCCAATACTTACCATCATACATCATAAGGGCATCATTATTTGCTACAAATAACCTCCCTAAACTATCTTGTAGAATATTCCAGTTTTGCTCACCCGCCCCATACATGGCTGGGGTATAATTATCAATAAAATAATTGCCATTTTGACTAAAAGATTGCTTCGCTATGCCCGCAATGACGATGAGAAGGAATAAAATCTTAGTTTTCATAATTAACAAATATAACATTAAATAGAAATTATGAATTTTCCTTCATAAACTCTACCTCCCCCACCCCAAACCTTCTCCTTTCTAAAAGCAATCAAGCTGTTTTTTTGCATACATAGCGGCTATTTTGCAACAAACCGCGGCTACTTCGAAACAAACCGTGGTTAATTTGAAACAAACCGCGGTTACTTTGAAACAAACCGCGGTTCCTTTGAAACAAACCGCGGTTATTTTGAAACAAACCGCGGTTACTTTGAAACAAACCGCGGTTACTTTGAAACAAACCGCGGTTACTTTGAAACAAACCGCGGTTATTTTGAAACAAACCGTTGTTACTTCGAAACAAACCGCGGTTACTTCGAGACAAACCGTGGTTACTTCGAGACAAACCGCGGTTACTTTGAAACAAACCGTGGTTACTTTGAAACAAACCGCGGTTACTTTGAAACAAACCGCGGTTCCTTCGAAACAAACCGCGGTTCCTTTAGAAATAGCCGCTATTTATGTCTAAAAAACCGAACCGGGTAAACGCAACAAGGGCATCCTTGTCAGGGATGCCCTTAGTTGTAGATAAAGAGTTGACGACTCTTATGCAGTAGGTAAAGTACCTGCTGTGCTATGTGTTCCGCCTCCGCCTAAATTGCGCCCGCCGGGCCCAATTTTAAGCATAAACCACGGACTCCAGTTGTAGGTTTTCTTAAGGGTATCTACTTTTTTGCTTCTAAAGTACCAAACGTCGTTGGCTGTTAAACCGCTAACGCTTGTTTTAGAAGTGCTTGTAGCCGGTAAGTTTATGATTGCAATCATATCCTTACTCATTTCCCATTCAGTTTGCCCACCACCATCTGCTGTCATTATAACCTTGCCGGGTATTTGTGTATTATAGGCGGCGTTTATTCTTTTTCCATTTCCGTGCCTAACGTATACAAATAATCCTGCACTCTCTATAATGGTTACCGCAATAGTTGGGTTAGCATCGGCTTTGGTTTGCACCATCGACTCTACATAACTCAAATCCTGTTTTACGGTTTTAAACGCTGCATTGCGTAAGCTAACTGCCCCTGCGATGCGGGCTTCGGCATTTGCTGCTTCGGTTAAAAACGTGGTAACATCAGCATTAAATTGAGCTTGGGTTAGCGTGCCAGCTGTCCATCCGGTAGCGAAGTACGTATTAGTTGTCAGCTTCGTCTGAATGTTCTGCACACGCAGCACCCTGTCGCCCCATTTAGAAGGCATTTTTATAACCGCCTTCTCGGTTAGAGTTGTTGTGCTCATGTTATTTAGGATTTTCTGGTTAATACTCCGTGTTGAGATTCATTCCGGTATAGTGAGAAGAACCAATAAGAAACTACTTGTAAGAATGCTTTTACCCGTAAAAGGAATCTTAGTATCAGGTTTTTGGGTTTTGTACGCTGCTTGGATATGCTCTATGGTTGTTTATTTTACACCTAAGACTGTATTTTTGTATCCCCGTACGTGAGACGTTTTATCATGCGTTAATTCCTTTCTTTTAATAAGTATCAATTAAAAGCTTTAACGGAGAAACTTTAAAAAAGTTTCAAAAAAGATGAAAAAACAGCCTATCATTTATTAACAGCCGTTGGTATCTTTTCCTTTGCTATTACAGGGAAAAGCTTATATTATTGGGACTACAGCTATTTCTCTTTGCGGGTTTTAGTGAATGAAGGAAAGGGATAAATTCTAAAGTTTGTCGTTATGCCTAACAACCGCAATAATAAAATCCCGGGCTCGGCTAAGCCTTGTTTTTACGGTACTTAAAGGTAAACCCAAGTGTGTCGCAATTTCTTCGCTGGATAGTTCTTCTATAAAAAACAACTCCACAATCTCTCTGTAATTTGGCTTTAATTCTTCCATTATACTGCGTATGTTGTAAATATTTTGTTTTCTGATAACGCTTTCTTCGGGGTTCAACTCGGCAGCTTTTACAAAAAACGAAAGGTCTTCTTGGCCTGTATTCTCAAAGGGTTTATCCAAAGATAAAGTAGCCTCATGCGTTTTATTATGCCGTATAAAATCTATAGCATTATTAGCTGCTATTTTAAATAACCAGGTACTAAATGCCGATGATGTAGAGAACTGATTTAAATATTTAAATGCCTTTTCAAAAGTTTCCATGGTAAGGTCGTCGGCATCATCCTTATTGTTATTCATCAACCCCAGCAGCATGTAGTAAACCAAATGCTTATAACGCTTCATCAGCTCTGTATAGGCCTTTTGGTCGTTATGCTTCAAAGCACGCTCTACTAATTCAAAATCTTTAAGCGCATTGGCAGAAAAATGAGAATCTTCTTTGGGGTTTTCCATAAACGGATGCGGGTAAATCTACCAATAATAATTAGGGTGGCAGTGTTAACTCTTTAGGCTTTTTGTAATAGATATCAAACCAGTATGTTGTACAATTAATTTTTTTATAACCTTCGGGGGGCATTGCCTTGTTATCTTTATTTAGAACATAAACCCGGGTAGTATCTGAATTCAGAAAATCGTTGTTATTGGTTTTCTTTACATAAGAACGCAGGCTATACATATCCCACATACTCTTGTCAAAGCCTATAGTTTCTCCGGAAGGAACCATTGTCTTTAGCAACGATATATCCTTAAGCATTCCTTCATCATACTTATACTTGTTTTTTAAAAGAACAAAAAACAACAAAGAGCCTGTCAGTATGGTATAAGTAACAACAGTTATTACTACCCTGTTACGATTTAACCGGGAAAAAAACACAAAGAAGTATCTTTTATAAGCAAAAGCAAAAGCTATAGCAATAAACGGAATAGTTGGCGTTAAATAAAAACCTCTTTGTTCTAAGGTTAATGCAAGTGGGATAACTCCCGAGAGGCTTATTAATACAAGCCACCATACTTTACTACTACGGATGCCATTTTTAAGAAAAATAGAAACAGGATAGTTTGATTTTACTTTAAAGTAAATCATTACCAAAAGTAAAACAACTAATAAAGGTATTTGTTCGGTCAGGTACCTGAATATAATTTCAAAGTGATTATCAGTCGTAGCACCTATATGATTAAAAGTAGCAATAATGCGTTTATCAAAATAACTCCTTAGCCAAAAATTAGCTGCAGGATTATAAAAGAAAAATAAAAAGCTAAGCAGGCCAAATCCTAATGCCAGCAATACATTCTGAATCAGTAAACTTTTTACGTTTTTCTTTTTCCAGCTTAAAGCTGCGAAAAAAAGAATAGCAAGTACAAAAGTAGATTGTATTCCCTTTGTTAATAGAAGAGCAAATAGTAACCCAATAATGAAGATGAACAAAAGAGTTTTTTTATAAAGAGTCTGTTCTTCTATAAAAACAAGGTGAGTATAAAACACCAGTAATGCCAAAGGAATAACCATCGTTTCTATTACCTGATTGCAATACGTCCAGGCAAATACTGAGACGGAAAATGCAAATAAACTTGGCAGCCATGATAAACTAGTATACCTACTACCCTTTCCATTCAACCTTTTCCAAATTAAGTTTATGAGTAAAATGGTAAGTAATAGTAAAACAATGGTGAATATTTTTTCAGCTACCTCTGCTCCGCCAAATAGTTTATAGAACCAAGCCAATGTTTCAAAGTAAAGAGGTGGTTGCTCGCAAAAAAACGACATAGAAGTATCACTAAAATGCTGATGCCAAAAAGAACCATAGCCTCTATAGCGGTTAAAGGCTACCGTTAAATATAAGATGCCATCTCCAAACACACCTTGTTGAAATAAAGGAGTAATAACCAACACCAAAAGCATTGAATAAAGTAGAATATAACCTTTATTGAATTGAAGTAAACGCTTCATTAATATGTTTTCTAAGAGAAGATTTTTGCCAGAGTCTTGAATATAATACTCAAGTCAGTAATAAAGCCTTGTTGTTCTATATACTTTAGATTCAGAGCAAGTTTATGAGGCATTATTTCATGAATATAGGTTTGCTCAGGGTTAATAGCTTTAGCAAGAATCTCATTCTCATTCACATACTCAATAGAAGCAAAATCGGTAATACCTGGTTTTACAGTTAGCACCTGCTTTTGTTGAGCGGTGTATAAATCTACATACTTCCGTACCTCCGGGCGTGGACCAACCAGACTCATACTGCCAAACAAAACATTAAAGAGTTGCGGCAATTCATCTAACTTATATTTACGCAGGTAATAACCAATGCGTGTAACGCGACTATCCCTGCTGCCAACTGTAAGCAAGCCTTTTTTATCGGCACCTGTATGCATGGTGCGAAACTTTATTAGAAAGAAGTCTTTATTGTTCTTCCCTACACGAACTTGTTTATAGAACACCCCTCCCCTACTATCTATAATAATAAGAATAGAAATAAGAATAAAAAAGGGGGACAGAATGATAATTCCGATGAAGGAACAAATAATATCAAACGCTCTTTTATTCGTGTTTTTAATTATTATATTGTTTGTACTCATGCATTCGCCTTGCTCGGCTAAGCAAGGGTGTTTTTTTGACTAACTACCTTCCCAACTGATTGAAGCACCGCATTGGTAATCGTTTGAAGTTGTTCGGTAGTCAAGTTATAATATACAGGCAGCGTAATCTCCCGGCTATAATTATCATATGCAGTCGGGTAATTTTTAATATCATAACCCAAGCCTTTATAAAAGCTCATACACGGCACAGGTATAAAATGTACGTTAACGGATACATCACAATTAAAAATGTGTTTTATAATTTCATCTCGCTGTTCTTCAGTAATATTCTTTATACGCAAAGGATATAAATGATAACAAGATTCCTTATCATTAGTCTTCTGAAGAGGTAATTCAAACACATCATGTTTTGATAATACGCTTGTATAATAATCACAAATCTCTTTACGTTTCACAAAAGTTTCGTTATCATAACGTTCAAGTTCTACAAGTCCCATGGCAGCCATAATATCAGTCATGTTACATTTATAACCGGCTTCTACAATGTCATACTTCCAATTACCTTTTTGTGTTTTGGCAAGTGCATCCTTGTTTTGTCCGTGTAGGGTACTTACGCAAAGTTTTTTATATTCTTCTTCATTATCAAAAGGAGCAGGGAGATTAAGTGCCACAGAACCACCTTCAGCTGTAGATAGATTCTTTACCGCATGATACGAGAATACCGATACATCCGTCAACGAACCTGTCTTTCTTCCTTTATAAATAGCGCCGATAGAATGAGCAGAATCAGAAAGAACTAATATCCTTCCCAGCTTCTTTTGGTTATCAGATGCTGCAACAAACAAACTCTTTTTACTAACCACAAGGGCATTCAGTTCATCATAATCACAAGGGAGTCCGGCAAAGTCAACAGGCATTACTACTTTGGTTTTTGCCGTAATATGCTTCTCAATTTCTTTGATGGAAATATTAAAATCGTTTGCATTCGTATCTACAAACACAGGCGTAGCACCACAGTGAATAATTACATTAGCAGTTGCACTATACGTATAGGCAGGTAAAATAACTTCATCGCCCTCCCCTACTCCAAACCAACGTAGCATAATTTCCAACCCAGCCGTAGCCGAGTTTAAACACAAAGTTGCTTTGTTACCGCAATACTCAGTCAGTTTCTTTTCAAATAACTTAGTACGAGGACCGGTTGTAATCCATCCGCTTTGCAAAGCAGCGGTTACTTCGTCTATTATTTTCTTATCAATCCGAGGTGGTGAGAAGGGAATCATGTTGAAAACAAATTAAGCTGTAAAAATAGCCGAAAAAAATACATCCAGCCATAGTTTGAAACATACTTTCGGTTAAAAAATTTAAGGCTGTTATCCCTATAAAGAATACCACCATCTTATTTCTGTTGGTAAATAAAGGCAATGCAAATAAAGACAAGAGGCTCACTAAACCAACCAAGCCAAGCCCAATGGTTGTTTGAAAATACTGACTATGCGCATTCAACTTCTTACTGTATGCTCCCGTTAACCTATCTCTTTGGTAACCTTCATACAAAGCATCATTAGTATCTCCTGGACTAATCCCTAACAAAGGGTGTTCTTTACTAATCTGCATCGCTTCATTCCAAATCAGCATACGCACGGTTGTGCTTTCGGCCGATGTCTTATCTATGCGCTTTGCCTGAAACACACTATAAGCGTTCTGAAAGCGTTGTTTTACCTGCGGAATAAGAAACAGAATACCTACACAAACCAATAACCCAAGTAAAGATGCTCCTATAACCTTAAAATAGTTCTTCCCTTTAAGGAAGATGGAAACAAAAGAAAACACAAGGGTTATAAAATGAATGATGATACCCGTTTTAGATGAAAGCAAGAATACAAACAAAGTAAAGAATACAATACTTACATAAGTGATTGTTTTACTAAATACATTAGTTAGTAAAAGAACCGCACAGCAAAAGCTAATATACATCGCTAAGTAAGAGGGGTGCTGAAACCAGGATAACCCTTCGTAGTAAAAGTTATTTTCATGAGCAGAGAAGTAAAGGAGTATAGCCCTGCTTAAACAAAGCAAACAGCATAACAGCGTTCCAACCACAAAACTCTTCAAGAAAAACCGGTATTGCTTGGCAGAAAACACTTCCGTATAAAACAACAACGGAAAGATGAGCATACTTACTTTCATTTCCAGACTAAATAAACCTTCATGTATATTGTTGGTGTATAATAGTCCTATTAAATGAAGTAAATAGAAAATAAAAATAGCCAGAAATATACCTATGTTCTTAGTCTTTGTAAACAGCCTCTTAAAAGGGTTGCTAAACAACCACACCACAAACGCCAGTACAATAAAAAGGTTTACCAGAAATTTAAAGGGTAATGAAAAAGCTACCAACACCAACAAAGCCACCATAGCCTTTCGCAATGGTTTATCGGTTTCAGGAAAAACTTCCTGTAGGCTAAACATATCTCTGTTAGTATTTAGTATGCGGATATACTTTCAACGCCTCGCGCAAACATACTACGGCTTTTGCCAACTCTTCTTTCTTTAATACATAAGCCAAACGCACTTCATTCTTGCCTTTGCCGGCTGTTGCATAAAAGCCCGATGCAGGCGCCATCATCACGGTACCTCCTTCAAAGCTAAATTCTTTAAGCAGCCATTCGCAAAACACATCGGCATCTTCTACCGGTAGCTTGGCAATGCAATAAAAAGCCCCGCCCGGCATGGGGCAATAAACGCCTTCTATCTTATTAAGCTCATTTACCAAAAAGTCTCTTCTTCCGGTATACTCTTTTTTTACTTCGGTAAAATACGATGCAGGAGTATCCAGCGCAGCCTCTGCCCCTATCTGTTCAAAGGTTGGCGGACTCAATCGTGCCTGTGCAAACTTTAACGCGGCTCCAATCACTTCCTTGTTCTTCGTAATAAAGGCTCCTATCCTTGCCCCGCAGGCGCTATAACGTTTAGAAATAGAATCCAACAGTATCACATTGTTATCTAATCCGCTCAGGTGCATTACCGATGTGTATTCTTTTCCATCGTAACAAAACTCACGGTAAACTTCGTCTGCCAGTAAAAACAAATCGTGTTTAATAACCAGTTCTTTCAAAGCTTCCAGCTCGGCACGCGAGTATAAATAACCGGTAGGGTTGCCCGGATTGCAAATCAATATGCCTTTGGTTTTAGGTGTTATCAGCTTTTCAAAATCGCTGATGGGGGGCAAAGCAAAACCGCTCTCAATACTCGACATAACGGGCTTCACCACCACGTTCGAGCTAACCGCAAAACCATTGTAGTTGGCATAAAAAGGCTCGGGAATGATGACTTCATCGCCTGCATTAAAACAGGTATTAAAGGCAAACAACAATGCCTCCGATCCGCCTGTGGTAATCAGTATATCGGCAGCTTCTACATTAATTTTGTACGATTGGTAATAGCTTGCCAGCTTCTTGCGGTAGCTTTCAATACCTGCGCTGTTACTATATTCCAATACTTTAATATCGGCGTTCTTAATGGCGTTCAGCATCACGGCAGGGGTTTCAATATCGGGCTGCCCGATGTTTAAGTGATATATTTTTACTCCCCGCTTTTTAGCTGCATCGGCAAAAGGCACCAGTTTGCGTATGGGCGATGCAGGCATTTGCTGCGCTTTATCGGATATTTTTGGCATAGACAATAATTAGGCTGCAAAACTAACTATTTTTCAGGTGTCAGATAATATTAACACCTATAATCAAAAAGCAATCTCCTATTTGGTTTTAATTAAAATATGCCTCACATCAATTACATCGCCTCTGCGGGCAACCAGTTGCACAAAGTGAAAGCCATATTGCGTTTCAAACACCTCCGAAAGCCCGCCCGGTGTCAGGTTAAAGGCGGCTGCTTCAAATTCAGGCACAAATTGCCCGCGTGCCACGTTCATATACAAACCACCTGTCTTCACCGATCCCGCATCTTCGCTATATAGCGTCGCCAGCACACTCATACTCTCTCCGTTCAGCACCCGTTGCCTGATGGCTTCCAATCGCTCGCGCGCACTTGCTTTAGCATCTCCGCCTGTTGCTTCACTCTTCTCAGTGCTATCCGCTGCTTCCTTAGCTTTGCTTTCGCTAAGGCTTTGTGCCCCCAACACAAAGGGCAGCAACATCAAAACAAGAAGGTATTTCATCGCTAAGGGCTTTGCTTTTACAAATATAAACCAATTTTCCTTCACGTTCCGTTGGTTACAACAGCTATCTTTCCCCCTCTCCCCTCAGTAGAGGGGCTGGAACTGAGGTCGCAATGGCCTTCCACTACAAATGCCTTCTCAGAATTCAGCGATACAAATAAAAACAATAAATACGCTGAGCTAATCCCTAACGCTTATGGTTTAAAAACTTATTCAGAGGTTTAAATTTGACTTTTTTCGACTAATTAAATTATTGGAATTATATAATTTAGCTGATTGAAAATTACTTATGAATAAACTATTTATTTTTATCACTATTATTTTAGGAATAGTTGACCTAAAAGCGCAAGACACAGCTAAAGTTAAACCATGTGATTCAACAATAGCTATGATAAAAAATTATCACCATTGAACTTATCATACCATTTATACCATAAATGATAAAGTTGTTAGTAGTAAATATGTCGTTTTAAAATTGAATTCTTTTGAGCCTTCTGCTATAGAATTTAAGCAATATAAAAAGAATAGAAATATATGGTTTGTATTATCCAATTTGACTCTAGCTTCATTAATTACAGCAGGTGGATTGTATAATAATCATCATGTTTCAAAAGAATTATCATCACCGGTTAGCTTTGTTGTACCCGTTGTTTTTTACGGAATATCACTACTGTTTGTTAAACCTATGCAAACGCATAGAAAGATGAGCTTCAAGCTATATAATGATGAAATGTGCAATAGATATAAGTAACGATTTAGCATCTTTCCATAAAACATAATCTAAGATACCAAAACATCCGTTTGCCATAAAAAACCAAGCGTCAGCTTACAAATTCCGTGTGTAAGCTTACATATTCCATCCGTCAGCTTAGAGATTGTAACAAAAGATTAAAATGTAAAGCCCAATGGAAGTAATCTGCCAAAACATCACAAAATATTAGTAAGTCATTCCGAACTCGTTTCAGAATCTGTTATAGCAACATAAGATGCTGCAAAAAGTCAGGATTACATTACTTAATTACATACTCATCAGCAATAGAGATAGCTTTTGAGATGATATCCAAGCCTTCGTCTATTTGGTCTTTGGTAATGATGAGAGGAGGAGCGATAAATATCCAGTTCCAACGCACAAAGGTGTACATGCCCAGTTCGCTTATTTTGGCAGCTACTTTGTTCATTACTTCCATTTCGTTAGGGGCGGCATTCCATGGCGCCATAGGCTCTTTGGTCTTTCTGTTTTTTACCAGTTCTATGCAACCCAACAAACCTGTATTGCGGAAATCGCCAATGCTTGGGTGTTTATCTTTTAGTTTCTCAACCTGCTTATCTACATAATGCCCCATGTTGGCAGCATTCTCAATCAAGTTATCTTCTTCGTAAATTTTAATTACTTCGTTGGCAGCAGCGCAAGCAACCGCATGTGCAGAATAGGTTAAGCCGATAGGCAAAGGTTTATCGTTAAAATGAGTAGCAATTTTCTCGCTCATAATTATACCGCCCAAAGGAATATAACCCGAGGTAATGCCCTTTGCCATGCAAAGCATATCGGGCTCTACACCGTGATGGTCTATACCAAACCATTTGCCTGTGCGTCCAAAGCCACTCATTACTTCATCACAAATAGTAAGGATACCATATTTATCGGCAATGGCTTTTACTTTATTCCAATAACCTTTAGGGTATTTAATGCAGCCTGATGAACCGCTTTCACCTTCCATTAAAATAGCGGCAACACTGTTAACGCCTTCGTATTTAATAATGCGTTCCATGTGGGCAACAGCATTATCACAGCACTCTTCTTCTGTTTTGCTGTGCCAAGGGCAACGATAAAAATAAGGGTTCTCTACATGTATGATATTGGGTACTCCCTGACTATCATGCGGAATACCACGCGGATCACCACCTGCACATAGTGCGCCATAGGTTGCACCATGATAACTTTGATACAGGGTAATTATTTTATGACGACCTGTAACTAAACGCGCCGTTTTAATAGCATGTTCTATAGCCTCGGTACCGCCATTGGTAAAGAAGGTGCGGTTAAGTGTGCCGGGAGTAATCTCTGCCAATTTCTTTCCTAATAAACCACGGGCTTCTGTTGCCATGCCGGGGTTAACGTAACTTACTTCCTGCATTTGTTTTACCACAGCATCGGTAACACGCTGGTCGCCATGACCTATGTTTACATTCATTAACTGAGAAGTAAAATCAAGGTAGCGTTTACCGCTTCTGTCATACACATAAACACCTTTGGCATGTGAAGCATTAATAGGATTCAACCCGCTTTGCTTGCTCCACGAGAAAATGGTATGCTCAAGGTTATTCTTTAATATCTCTTCCTTGCTTGTTTTAGATAAAGTTTGTGTACTCATAGTATTGTTTATTAGAAGATGTAAAATTAAGAATTATACTTTAAGGGCTTGTAAGTAGAAGTAAAATTTTAACCTGCAACACATTCATGTAAAATAATAACCTGATAGTTGAAAAATGGTAATTTCGCCGCCATGTTTTATTTAGTAATTGGCATCTCCTGCAATATTCTGTTACTGCTTATTTTAAAGGCTTTTCAAAAGTATAAGGTAGCCTCTTTTCCCGCTATTGTAGTCAACTATTTTTCGGCAACAATTATCTCGGTTCTTTTTACGAGCCCAAAGACTGTTTTTTTCGAGGTTTCTCACTTATGGTTATCTTCTTTACTATTGGGTGTTTTATTTGTTTGTGTTTTTAATCTTATTTCTCTAACCATAGAAAAGAATGGTGTTTCGGTAGCCACGGTAGCTAACAAAATGAGTGTGGTTATTCCGGTTGTTTTAGCGTTTATCATTTATAAAGACTCTCCACATCTTTTAAAAATAGGGGGAATTATCATGGCTTTGCTATCGGTATTTTTAGTTTCTTCGGCACCCGTTAGTCAAACGATAGAGACTTCTGTTCCGACAACAAAAGATAAAATAAAGTTTATACTACCCATAGCCGTTTTTTTAGGAAGTGGGTTAATTGATGCTTTGGTTAATTACGTACAAAAGAAATTGGTACATTCTGATGCTGAAACCTCTTGTTTCTCAGGACTAACTTTTTTTGCTGCAGGTATAATTGGCGTACTTGCTTTTATATTTTTTTATAAAGAAAAGGCAACTATTGATATCAAGAAAACAATTATAGCAGGGATTATATTAAGTCTCCCTAATTACTTTAGCATATACTTTACCATGAAAGCCATTGATGCTAATTTTATTGAAAGCTCAGTACTGTATCCATTACTGAATGTGGCTGTTGTGCTTGGCTCAACACTAGGTGCGTATTTGTTTTTTGCCGAAAAGCTTTCGTTTAAGAATATGGCAGGCATTGCGCTTAGTGTAATTGCTATTGCGTTAATTGCGTTGGCTTAACTAATGAAAAATATTTTGAATAAATAAATCATGACAAATATAGATTTCTCTCTACTTAAAACCATGTGTACCATACATGCCCCATCGGGTAATGAAGTGGGCATGAAAGAATTTCTTTTGAATTATATTGAAAAAGAAACGGGCAACTGGAAGCACAAACCGGTAATACATGCCGGAGATGATTTTCAGGATTGTATTGTGTTGGTATTTGGTAAACCCCGCGCAGCTATTTTTGCGCATATAGATAGTATTGGTTTTACCGTTAGGTATGATAAGCAATTGGTAAAGATTGGCGGACCAAGAACTGATGCCGGATTTAACTTGGTTGATGAGAAAGGGAATGAAGCTACGCTTAATCATGTAAAGGATGCTTTAGTGTATAAATCAAAACACACTTTTGAGCGTGGCACTGAACTTACCTTTAAACCCAACTGGCGTGAGACGAAAGAGTATGTGCAATGCTGTTATATGGATAACCGCTTGGGTGTATACAACGCACTTAAAGTAGCAGAGACATTGAAAGATGGTGCTATTGTTTTCTCTTGCTGGGAAGAACATGGAGGAGGAAGCGTATCTTATCTTCAAAAATTCTTACGAGAGAAGTATGCTATTAAACAAGCTCTTATTTCTGATATTACATGGATTACCGAAGGGGTTACCCATGGCAAAGGAGTTGCCATCAGCATGCGCGATAGTTTGATACCACGCAGAAGTTACATCAATAAAATAATTGCTATTGCCCAAAAGCATAAAATACCTTTTCAGTTAGAGGTAGAAGGAAGTGGCGGCAGCGATGCTAAAGAACTGCAAATGGCAGCCTACCCTTGGGATTGGTGCTTTGTAGGTGCGCCCGAAGATAACGTACACTCTCCTGATGAAAAAGTGCATAAAGCAGATATAGAAAACATGATAGCTCTCTATAAAGTTTTAATGCAGGATTTGTAAATTGTAAAGGTGAAAAATCTTTAGTTGATATTAGCCATCAACTTGGCGCTTGCAAGCAACAATTCTTCCTGAAAAGGAGCCGCCATCAGTTGTAAACCAAAAGGCATCTTGTTTTCATTTACTCCCGCAGGTATAGATATGGCAGGTATGCCGGCTATGTTTGCCTGCACGGTATAAATATCTTCCAAGTACATTTTAATCGGGTCGGCACTGTTGGCACCATGTGCAAAAGCCACCCCGGGCGTAGAGGGAGTAATGATAATATCGTAATCTTTAAAAATAGCAAGGGTTTTATCGCGTACCACACGGCGCACCTGTTGTGCTTTGGCATAATAAGCATCATAATAACCTGCACTAAGCACAAAGGTACCCAGCATAATGCGGCGTTGCACTTCTTTGCCAAAGCCTTCTGTCCGCGATTTTTTAAAAGTACTTTCCAAGTCGGTAGCGTTTTTACTTCTGTACCCATAAGGTACACCTCCAAAGCGACCTAAGTTAGAAGAAGCCTCGGCAGTGGTAAGCACATAGTAAGTAGGTACTAAATATTCAAGCTCTTTAAAATCAACTCCATCAACGGTATAACCTTGTTTTTTTAGCTTTTCAATAGTTTGGTTGATGTTGTTCTTGATAGTTGGGTCAAGCGCAGGGCTATCTAAACAATCTTTTATATAAGCAATCTTTATCTTCTTATCTGAAGCAGCATACTTGGTATATTCAGGAACAGGTTTAGAAGAAACAGTGCTGTCAAACTCATCTGCTCCGGCAATAACTTCAAGCACCAAAGCAGCGTCATCAATGGTTTTGGTAAGCGGTCCAATCTGGTCGAAAGAAGATGCATAGGCAATCAATCCCCAACGGGAAACGCGCCCATAAGTAGGCTTTAAACCAACCACACCACAAAAAGATGCTGGCTGACGAATACTTCCACCCGTATCGCTACCCAAGGCCACATGGCATAAACCGGCAGCAACTGCAGCAGCAGAGCCACCCGAAGAACCACCTGTTACCGTATCTTCATTTGCAGGGTTTAATGTTGTTCCATAAGAAGAATTCTCATTACTGCTACCCATAGCAAATTCATCGCAATTAGTGCGACCAATTATAATCGCATCCTGTGCCAACAAACGTTCTACGACAGTAGAACTATAAAGGGAAGTAAAGTTTTCTAATATTTTTGATGAAGCAGATACTTTGTGGTTTTTATAACAAATGTTATCTTTAAGAGCCACCAATACTCCGGCTAATCTTCCCGGCAGTAACTGCTTTTATTTTAGAATCTACTAATTCAGCTTGCTTTAAAGCAGACTCATTAAAAGCTTCTAAAAATACATTCAGATGCTTTTTCTCTTCGATAGAGTTTAAAGCAGATTGAACTAAATCTTTACAAGTAGTGTTGCCTTGCCTTAAATCGTTTTGAAGTGAGGCAATGCTAGTAAATACGTACACAGGAGTTTACTTTTTTTCTGTTTTATCAGTAGTAGTGGCTGGGCTTTCTTCGCCTTTAGAAGCATCTTTAAACTCTTTCATGCCTTTGCCCAAGCCTTTCATTAACTCAGGAATTTTTTTACCGCCAAATAACAATAATAAAGCAGCAAGAATTAAAATAATTTCTCCGGTACCTAATTTCATGATGAAAAGATTAATTTTTGAACTGCAAATGTAGGCAATATTCATGTTATTTACTCTAAATTTGTGTCTTATGTTAAAAAAGATAGAACACATAGGTATTGCCGTTAAGAACGTAAACGAAGCAAATGACTTGTTTAGGAAACTGTTTGGTAAAGAATCATACAAAACAGAAAACGTTGAGAGTGAAAAAGTATCTACTTCTTTCTTTATGTTGGGAGAAAGTAAAATAGAATTACTGGAAGCACAAAATGAGAACTCTGCCATTGCTAAGTTTCTTGAAAAGAGAGGAGAGGGGATTCATCATATAGCCTTTGAGGTAGATGATATTCGTGTCGAAATAAAAAGATTGCAAACGGAAGGCTTTGAAATACTAAACCCTGAGCCAAAAAAGGGAGCCGATAATAAACTGATTTGCTTTCTGCATCCTAAGTTTACCAATGGAGTATTGGTGGAGTTGTGTCAGGAAATAAAATAGAGCACCTAAACTTTAACAGGAATCATCTCAAAAACTTCATCCAGGATAAAGGCATAACTGGTACCAGCTTCTTCAATATCCTCGTCATCGTCGTTATAAAACCATTTAAACTTTATGGCAATGCCTTTCTCTTTAAGTTTTTGTATGTTCTTCATCAGTTCTAAAATATAACGAGAACTGCCGGTATTAAAAAAGTGAAGCTTAACGGTCAAGGTAAATGATTTTATGCCACTTTCTCCTGCTTCATTAACAAAAGCAATAATAGGTTTAAAAAAATCGTGGGTAAGCTCGGGTATGCATATACCTTCTAGTAACAACTCATTAGTAGTATTGTTAAATTCTACTTTAGGAGTTCTTTCAGTTGCCTCTACTAAATAAGTCATAATCTAAATGCAAATTTAAAATTAATTTTGAGTAACAGCTATTTGTTCTTTATTTAGAACTCCCTTCAATGAAAACCCTATCATACATATATCATCTGTTTGCGTGCCTTTTTCTTTCCATTCAAAATGCTGTTTCCATAAGTAAACTTTTTGTTTTTGAAGTGGTAAGTTCTCGATGTCAAGTAAAGTAAATTTAAATCTACTCTTGCTATACTTCTTAATCTCAGTACCTTTAAATTGATCAAAGAAACCATCGCTACTCATGTATATTTTTAAATCTTCGTTTAGCAAACGTATTTGTGTGGTAAATTGCGTTTTTAATCCCGATGCAATTCCTCCTATAGGCATACGGTTACCTTTTACCTCATTAAGATGCCCGTTGTTTGTAATATATAAATTTTGCATAGCTCCACTAAACATTAGCACCTTATACTTTAAATCTAATACACAAATAGAAACATCCAAGCCATCTAATATCTCATCTGCCTGCTTATATTGATTTAAGGATTCTTTAATACGACGGTTTAGGAAATCCAGAATCAATCCGGGGTCAAACATATTATATTCTTTAATGGCTTGCGAAATGATATTACTGCATAAAATACTTAACAAAGCACCCGATACGCCATGTCCGGTACAATCGCCAAGAGCAATAAATATTTTATCTCCTTTTTTATCACACCAATAAAAGTCTCCTCCAATAACATCGCGTTGCTTTAAGATAATAAACGATTCGGGGATAAAAGCCTGCATAAATGATTCGGGTGGCATAACCGATTGCTGAATACGATGGGAGTATTCGATGTTGTCAGATATATCTTTATTCTTTTCGGATAACTCTTTACGATAACTTATTTGTTTTAATGTAATAGCAATAGCATCAGCTATCTGACGGGCAAAGTGTATATAATCTTCGTCAAATAAAATTTTATACTCTGACGCTAAGTCGAATGAACCAATTAGTTTTCCGTTATAAAACAAAGGGGTAATCAGGTAAGAATTAATACCCGCTTCTTTCATTATTTCATCACTCTTTGAAAACTCCCCGAATTTAAAAAATCATCTACTTTAAAATATTCGTTTTTCAGTAAATCAGGCAAGCTCCTAAAATCTGTGGCGGGCAATACACTTAAATCAATTTTACGTTAGCTGGGTTATATTCATATAAATATGCATTTTGATATCTTTATCAAATAAAGTTAGTGTTGAACGTTTGGCATCTGTTATCTTTATTTAACTGAGTTAATACCCGTTCTATTAAATCATTTTTCTCTGTAGCTTCTAAAATAATTTGTTTTACATCGTTCAGTAATTCTAATTTCTCTGAGTATTGTTGTATGCGTATATTTTTTTCTTCAATTTGTTTTTCGGCTTCCCTGCGTTCGGTAACATCTCTACATATTACCTGAAAACCAACAATTTTATTATCATGATTTTCATCGCGTGAAAGTTTGGCAGATTGCCCTACCCATACCTCTTTACCACTCTTAGTAATAATCGGTATTTCTATC
>CAVXOV010000013.1:0-6823 GCA_963763345.1 uncultured Candidatus Saccharibacteria bacterium | reverse complement strand
TATGGTTTTTTCACACCTACTGATTCATCGTATTGCTCTCTATACTTACAGTAGCCGATGCACCTTGGCCCGGCTTTACACCTGATTTGATAAGCATAGTTTTAGTTACTGCTATACAGGCTAGAGGTAACGTGCTTATTCATCAAAAGATGTTTGAAAGCCGTTTGTTTTTTGTAGATAAACTGATTGATATGGGAGCGCAGATTATTTTAAGCGACCCACATCGTGCCGTTGTAATGGGACTTGACAGAAGAACCCAACTCAAAGCCATACAAATGGCATCGCCCGATATACGTGCCGGAGTTTCTTTATTAATTGCCGCACTTAGTGCTAAGGGTAAGAGTACCATCTTAACATCAACCAAATAGACAGAGGTTATCAACACATTGATACTCGCCTGAATGCTATTGGTGCAGAAATTGTAAGAAAGCAATAAGTACTTTTGTTTTACGAACCCACTACTGTAATTTCCTTGCTCCAATCGCTCACCTCATGGCGAGAAATTTGGTAGGTACCCTTAGGATTTCGGTGCCACCCACTTGGTCGAAGTAAAATGTGTTTTTCATAAAACTTACCCCCTTAAGATAAAGGAGTTAACATGGACACCAAAATGACCACTGTTATCACAACCCTTAACATATAGTAGCTATCGCTCCTCAAAAATTTATTCTTTAGATTTGCCCCATGCAAAACAAAAAAATATGGCATGGCAACCCCACACTGCAAGATTCTGACTTGGATGCAACATGGCAACATTGGCGAGGTACTAAACATTGCCATTGACGAGATTAAAGATGATTGTCTTATCGGCTCTATGCCCGTTGATAAACGAACCATACAACCCTTTGGCATTTTACACGGGGGGGCATCGGTTGTGCTAGCCGAAACGCTTGGCAGTGTAGCATCGTTACTTTGTGTAGATAGCAATACGTTTATTGGCGTAGGCATAGAGTTAATGCCAATCACGTAAAAGCAACCTCAATAGGGCGGGTAAAAGGGGTTTGTTCGCCTTTGCACCTTGGTGGCAGAACCCACGTATGGGATATAAAAATTTATAACCTGTACGATGAGCTTATTTGCGTAAGTCGGTTTACCTGTGCTATAGTAGCTAAAAGCAAACTACCTATTGATAAATAGTTTTTATTAAACCTTTGTATAAAAAACACATCAAAGCATAAATTTGGTACTTCAAAACATGCATAAAATAAGGAGTGTATTTTTTATGCTTGTTTTATTGTGTGCATCAGCTTCTTTTGGGCAAACCACCAAAAACAAAATTTCGCCAGAAGATAGTTTAGCACTATGTGAAAATCAAAGCGGTAAGTTGGATATTGTAGATATTTGGTGGAAACTAATTAAAAAACCCATTGTAGAAAAGTGCGAACCCAGCAAACAGGCATGGAAGTTTCACCCCTCTGTTCTGCCTGCGTTTGGCTATTCATTAGCTACAGGATGGGCAGCGGTAGTTGCCGCAAACATAGGTTTTTATACTGATATTGGGCTCAATGCCAAGTTATCGGCTATTGAAACAAGTGTTTCGTACACACAAAAAAATCAAATCATTCTTCCGCTCTTAACCAACATTTGGACAAAGGGAAACAAGTACAATTTAATTGGCGACTGGCGATTTTATAAATACCCCGAATACACCTATGGCTTAGGAGGAAACACCTCTATACAGAACTACACACAATTAAATTACCAGTGCATTATTATACATGAGGCGGTATTAAAGCATATATCTACTTCAAACTTTTATGTAGGCTTAGCTTATAATTTGGATTATCACTGGAACATTAGCGAAACAGGCTATGCAAATGGTACAGTTACCGATTTTCAAAGATATGGCAGAACCACCTCTTCCATATCATCAGGTTTTTCTATAAATGCTTTATATGATGGAAGAAAGAATTCCATCAACCCTTCAAGGGCTTTTTACAGCAGCATATCATTTTGCCCCTATGTTGACCTTCTGTGGAATAAAAGTAATTACAGATCCTTAGTTATAGATACCCGAAAGTATTTTAAACCAAGCAAAAAGTCGGAAAACATACTAGCCTTTTGGACCTACGACTGGTTTACGTTTAACGGCAACGCCCCCTATTTAGATTTACCCAGCACTGGCTGGATCCTTATGCCAATGTAGGCAGAGGTTATATCAAAGCAGGTTGCGGGGTAAGAATTTTGTGTACTTAGAAGCCGAATATCGTTTTGGGATTTTGAAAAACGGATTATTAGGCGGGGTAGTATTTACCAATGCACAATCGGTAACCGATTGGCCAAGCAATAAATTTACCACTATTTATCCAGCTGCCGGTGCGGGCATTCGTATAAAACTAAACAGACACTCTGCCGCAAACTTATCTATTGATTACGCCATAGGAATAGGCGGCTCTAACGGAATATTTATAAACTTAGGAGAAGTATTTTAATCTTTTAAAAACAAAGCTTTTAATTCCTTCGCTTCGTGCGGTTTCATTTTTCCGGCTAATATTAAAGCCAGTTGCTTACGGCGTAAAGCCCCTTCAAATCGTTCTTTTTCTCGATCAGTTTCAGGTATTAATTCAGGTACAGGCAAAGGAGAACCATTTTGATCAATAGCCACAAACGTATAAATAGCTTCGTTGCATTTGTGTCTTTTTCCGGTAACTAAATCTTCTACAAACACATCAATAAAAACTTCCATGCTTGAGTTAAACGCACGAGATACTTTTGCTTCCAATGTTACCACACTACCTAATTTAATAGGCTCCTTAAAAGAAACATTATTAACCGTAGCGGTTACTGACAACCCTGTTTGAGTGGCGTTGCGCGGCAATAGCTGCACTGGTATCCATCCATTGCAACAAGCGGCCACCAAAAAGATTGCCCAATGGGTTTGTATCATTTGGCAAAACATGTTCGGTGCTTATAGTAAGCGATTCAACAGCGTGCTTTGGGTTCAAACTCATTTTTTTAAGATTAAATCTTTAGGGTAACAAATAAAATACTTTTTCACGGTTTTTGATAATACTTCTACATTTAGCTGGTCGCCGGCTTCGGCAATGTCAATTATCTTTCCATTATTCATTAAAATATTAATTTTTAAATTGTCGGTTCTATAAGCACTGTTTTCTATTTCACCACTTACCACAAAAAAGGATGCTTCTTTCTCAGTTAATTTATATTGCTTTACGCACTTTTCAATCAATTCTTTTTTAGAGGATAATTCAGCTTTCTCTTTTTTTAATTCTATACGGAATAATTTGCGGTTAACTAAATTACTACAAAGCATAGAAAGAATTTTATCCTCGTGTTGAGCCCACACTTTACCGAAATAAAAATATCATAATCATCTAGCGAGGCAAAACTATCCAGTAGTTCGGGTTTAGAAACAAAATCTTTTTTAGAAAAGTTGCTTTTTAGAAATACGGATAAAGCAGGAGTAGCAAATAATTCTATTCCTTTCGCAGCCAATTGTTTGGCTCGCACCAAAATGTTTACCAATAGGTTTTCGGCAGATACTACTGTTTTGTGTAGATATACCTGCCAGTACATCAAGCGGCGGGCAATAATAAATTTTTCGATAGAGTAAATTCCTTTTTCTTCAATTACTAGTTCGTCGTTCTTTACATTTAGCATTTTAATAATACGGTCGCTGCTAATCACCCCTTCTGATACACCCGTAAAGAAACTATCTCTGCGTAAATAATCAAGCCTGTCCATATCCAGTTGAGAACTTACTAATTGATGCAGAAATTTCTTTTTATACTGATTGTTAAAAATCTTGATGGCTAAAGTGAGTTTTCCTTTATACCGCTTGTTTAATTGTTGCATCAGCAGTTCAGAAACATCTTCGTGATTAATACCTTGTACAATGGCATGTTCCAAAGCATGTGAAAAAGGGCCGTGGCCAATGTCATGTAAAAGAATAGCAATAGTTACGGCTTGTATCTCATCTTCCGTCATTTCAATCTGTTTGGATTGTAATACCTTAATAGCTTCTGTCATTAAATACATGGCGCCAATGGCATGATGAAAGCGAGTATGCAATGCTCCCGGATAAACTAGGTTGGTTAACCCCAATTGTTTAATTCGACGTAAGCGCTGAAAATAAGGGTAATTTATTAGCTCATAAATAAAATCATCGGGCAAAGTAACAAAACCGTAAATGGGGTCGTTAATTATTTTTCGCTTATTGAGCTGATGATTCATTTACTAATACGCTTCCGAATAATCCAAAATTACTTTTTAGAATAACCATATCCGTAGCCATATCCGTAGCCATATCCGTAACCATATCCGTAACCATATTTAGCATAATAATAGCCCGTACTACGTTGCTTAACGCCATTTAGTATGTATGCAAAATTATTTACTTTATTTGTTTCAGTAAGTTCATCTACAAAATTAATAATCTGTTTATTTACAAATTTTGTATTAAGCACAAATAAAGAAATATCAGCATACTGCATCAAATAAATAGAATCGCTTATTAATCCGGCAGGAGGAGTATCTATAATAGTATAATCATAATTTGCTTTTCCGTAAAATAAAATATCTCTTAATTCATTAGATAAAATCATTTCCGAAGGGTTGGGTGGTACTGGGCCAGAAAGCAATACATCTAAATTCTCTATTTTAGTTTTTCTAATACATTCGGGGATTGTATTTTGTTTTACCACAATAGTGCTTATACCCTTTTCGGCTGTCATTTCGAGTACTTTTTGTACACGTGGTTTATGTAAATCCAGTTCTAACAGCAAGATTCTTTTCCCCCCTTTAGCCAACATAGTAGCAAGATTTACCGAACAGAAAGTTTTTCCTTCACCCGGAGCATTTGAAGTAAATAGAATGATTTTTGGTTCAGGTGTCGTATTTAAGTATTGTAGGTTTGTTCTTAAGGTTCTAAAACTTTCTGCAATTTGTGACTTAGGCTCCTCATCTACAATAATACCTGTGGGTAACATTTTTTTAACTTGAATTAAATCTCCTATTACGGGAGTATCAGTAGCTTCTTTAAGTTCAATCATGTTCTGAATAGTTGTAAAAAAGAAGAAGCGTATCAAAACAATAAGTAAACTTATTATGGCCCCGGCAAAAACATACTTCATAGTCTCTTTCTGCTTATCGGGTGTTATTTTTCCAGATGGGCGTGGACTTTCAATAACTTTCGTTTCCGGAATGATAGATGCACGAGCAATGTATGTGTTTGCTCGCTTTTGCAAAAGAAAATCATACAACTCCTCATTAACATTTAAATGCCTCTGTATACCTAATAAATCTCTCTGTTTTTGGGGTATAGTTTTTATGCTATCCAAATACACATTTATTTCAGCATCTACATTATGTATTACCTTGTTTAAGGCATTGCGTGCATTGTTTATATAAACCAATAAATCTTGTTTAGCTTTTATTACGTTGTTTTTTAATTGTGTAACTCCATAACTACCTTCTTTGGCAGAATTGTGCATCTCATTTAATTGTGTCTGAAGGGCATAAAGCTGACTGGCTGATTTAATTAAAAAAGGGTCATTATTTCCGATAAATACAGATGGTGGTAGGAATTGTGGGTCTCTATCTTCTATAATATACTTTTCTAAATCATTTAGCCCAGCTATTTGTAAGTTTAGCTTAGTTCGTTCATCGTCATAAACACTTTGTTTTTTAAAATAGTCTGTCTCCTCCTTTGTTAAATCAAGTATTCCGTTTTTTGATTTGTACTTCTGCATGGTGTCTTCAAAAACCTTAAGTACAGATGACACCTCTGCCATCTGCTTATCAATATATTGAAGCGTTCGTTCATTGAGATTGAACCGATTCTTAAGTGAATTATCTATATATGTCTTAGAAAGGGTATCTAAAAAAACTTTAGCCCTTCCCACTAAGTTATCTTCTATAGAGAGTTTTAAAACATTTGTAAAATCAGGATTTTCTATTTTTAACTTAGTTTGAAATTTGCGGATTAGCGATTCTAATGAGTGTACCTTAAATTCATATTGAATGTTTTTTCGTTCTTTGAGACGGATGACGCTTATAGGATCTGAGGATATTAATATATTATAATTAATACTAATAAGCTCTTTACCAAAAACACCTTGTTGTTTAATTTCTTTATCTTCTTCTTTGTAAGAAAGCTCATACGTTCTTTCATTTAAAATTTTAAATGAAAAAGGTTGTTCATAAAAACTAGGATTTATACTATTTACAGAAACAGAAAAAGGCATACCATCAAATTCTTCTTTAGTACGAACCCTGCCTACTATGAAATAAGATACTTGTAGATGAGATTTTAGTTTGTTAACTACAATTTCAATTAAATCAAAGGATTTAATGACACGTGTTTCATTAGCATTATCGACATAAGAAGCGGCAGCGCCCCCATAAAAATTATCTTCTTCATTAATAAGGCTTCCCTTTTTATATTGATCATTGTTTTTTATTAAAAGCTGTGAGGTTACCTGATAGGTTTCAAATTGGCGATAGGTAATAAAATAGCCTATTAAGTAGGCCACAGGAATAATTATCAAAGGCACATACCAGTTTTGGATAATGGTACGCCAATAACTTTTACGTCATCAAATTTTAATACAGATGTACTTTGTTTTCTAGCCAAAATGGTTTTTCAAGGGCGAATTTACATTTAAATTTGTAAAAAAATGTGTGCTATTATTTTTAATTTATTATATTTGTTCTCTGAATGACTTTACTTAAAAAGAGGAATAAAATGAAAATCTATTCAAAAATCGCCCTTACCTTTTTGTTTGTATTACTCGCAAAGCAATAGTTTTGCCCCACCTCCAGCCCCAGGCGGAGGGACAAAATCCTGCTTGTTGGCCCACTT
>CAVXOV010000012.1:0-77913 GCA_963763345.1 uncultured Candidatus Saccharibacteria bacterium | reverse complement strand
GGTTACAATTTAGTGACCATTTGCCATTAATAGCTACTTTCAAAGAAAAATTAGTGCAGATAAAAAGTAAATATTCCATGCGTTATTAATATGGTGTGCAAAGCCCGCCGGCGGCTTCCACATTAAAAGCCGCCGGAACGCCCATCTATATTTTCAAGCCTATAACCAACACATCATCCGTTTGCGGTTCGTCCTGTTTCCAGTTGTTGTGTGCATATTCTAAAAAAGAAGCCTGCTCGGTTAGGTTCATATCCTGTATGCTTAACAGCAATTCGTAAAAGTGTTTGCGGTTAAACTTTTTGCTGTTCTCTCCACCAAACTGGTCAGAGTACCCATCAGAAAACAAATACAAAGCATCGCCTGTTTGCAAATCAAACTCATGCAAATCAAACTTCTTTTCTATACCTGCATACAAACCTATGGGGTATTTGCTGGCTTTGTACTCTATCAACTTTCCATCGCGTATTAATACCAACGGACGAAATGCACCCGAGAACTTTAGTTTCTTGGTATCTAAATCTATCTCGGCAAGGGCAATATCCATTCCGTCCGCAGCGCCTTCGGTAAGCAAGGCAGATTGCAGTTCTTCATCCAGCGCAAAAAGTATTTCGGCAGGGTTTGCCATTTCTTTTTACGATGGTGGTACGCAACAAACCATTGGCTATAACCGACATTAATGCGCCGGGTACTCCGTGTCCGGTACAATCTATAGCAGCCACATACAGCTTGTTTTCTTTTTTATAGTACCAGTACAAATCACCACTCACTATATCTTTGGGCTGGTAGTATATAAAAGAATCGCTTACATATTCCGATAAGCCATCGGGGTTTGCCAAAATACTTTTCTGTATGCGTTGGGCATAGGCTATGCTCTCCAGCATCTCCGAGTTTTTTACCTGAAGTTCTTTTATCTTTTTATCCAATAGGCTTTCGGTATGCTTACGTTCGGTTATATCATACCCTATACCCACCAAACTACCATCTTCGGCAAGGTTGCTGTTCCAAACAATTACTTTCTTCTCGCCTTTGGCGGTAAACACTTCACGCTCAAATACAGGTATCTTTATCTTGTCAGATTTTTCAATGACTGATAATATCTGCTTCTTAACCAACAGGCCTTCTTCGGCAGATGCCCGTGGTAAATTCCACCAGCCGTTTCCTAACAGTTCGGTAGTATTAAAGCCCAACAGTCTTTGCACAGAAGGACTTGTGTAGCTAACCTCCCCTTTTGGGTCTATAACTACTATGAGTGTATTTAAATTTTGTAATATGGCTTCACCTATGGCGTTCATGATAATTTTGATTAAATGTTTGTGACTAAAAAAAGAACAATAAGCTAGTAACTCTTAGCAGTAATACTGCATAAAGCGTTGGCAACGAATGTGCCAATTGGGAATAATAATAATATGCTTATTGATTATCATGTGTGTGCAAATGTAAGAAGTTTTTTGAATATGATACATCGAAAGGAAAATGATAACAATAACTTAACATTGGATAATGCATGGAAGGGCTCTTTATTCCTTGTTTTTAGAGTCTATACAAATGGTAACAGGCCCATCGTTGACTAATGAAACTTGCATATCGGCACCAAAAACACCTGTCTTTACATGTTTTTGAAAGAGAGTGGATAAAGCAGCGATAAAACTTTCATACAAAGGAATGGCAACTTCGGGCTTAGCTGCTTTTAGATAAGAAGGACGGTTGCCTTTTTTAGTGGAGGCATGCAACGTAAACTGACTAATCACTAAAATATCTCCGTTGGTTTCTTTAAGGCTCAGGTTCATCTTTCCGGCATCATCGGCAAATATGCGCAGGTCTATAATCTTTTTGCAGAGCCAGTCAATGTCTTCTGCGTTATCGGCTTCTTCTATGCCAACTAAAATGAGTAAACCTTTTTCAATAGCAGAAAAAAGACTGTTGCTTATTGTTACGCTTGCACTTTGTACCCTTTGTATAACTACCCGCATGGCAGCAAATATAGTTTTTGTGATAGAATTTATTTAATTTTACTCAACCTAAATGAATGGCGGATAAGACCCTACAACAAGCTTTAGAAAACGAGCGTAAAGAACTTCCTCAACAAGAAGCCCTATTACAAGAAGCACAGCGTATTTTATTTAAAAGTCGTTTATCAGATAAAAACATACTGGATAATTTAAAGTTTTATAATTCTTCTTTCGAGTTTTTGGATGATGATGAGATAGAGAAACAAAAAACATTTACACCCGCGCAAATAAAAAGTTTGTGCAAGAAGTTGCGTTTACGTTTTCTATCATCTCAAAGTTATCATGGCGAAATACCTTATGAAGCGATATTAAAAATAAAGGAGCTGAACGCTTCTTACCGCAAAGACCTGAAACATTTTAAAATAGTAAGCACTAAATATTTTTTTACATCTCCTCAAAATGATGAGGCTGCCATGCTTTTTGTGCAAACTCTTTATGGCAATTATTATTTGTTGCACAGCTGGGGCAAACCGCTTGGTAAATGGCGAAGCGCAAAGTTTTTTGCCATACGTAATTTCGAGAGTCTTTTTGTTTGCCTGTTTGTGTTTACCCTAACTGAATCTTTATTATTGCCCAATCATTTACTTACTACTGATGTTAAAACAGGGTATTTTAGTATGTACCGTATGGCTTGTGTTTTTCATCTGCTAATTTTTAATGCTGCTTTTACTGTTTTTGGTTTATTCAGTTCTCGACTTAACTTCTCTGAAAGTAATTGGGATGTGGTGCCGAGAAATAAATAAGCTATTATTGTGAAAAAAATGGCAAGCAAAACAATCGTATTTATACACGGGCTTTTTATGAACCCTTTGGGGTGGCAAAGCTGGAAACAATTTTATGAGGCAAAGGGTTATACTTGTTATGCGCCTGCCTATTCTTTTCATGAGGGTAACCCGGCAGAATTGCGTGCTAACATAAACCCCAAACTTGGTACACTTACTTTTGGTGAAGTAATAGAAAGTTTGTCTGCTTTCATAAACAAACTACCCGAAAAACCTATTCTTATTGGTCATTCTATGGGTGGGCTTACCGTACAAAAACTTATAGAGTTAAACTTGGGCGTTGCCGGAGTTTGCATTGATACCGCTCCGCCCAAAGGCATATTCAGTACCAAATGGAGTTTTCTTAAAGCAAACCTACCAACTATTAATCCATTAAAAGGCAACTTGGTTTGTTTGCCAACGGTTGAGTGGTTTCACTATGCTTTTTGCAATACCATGACGATGGAGCAAACCCAAGCCGAGTACAACAAATTTGTAGTGCCCGAAAGCAGAAACATACCCAGAAGCAGTACAGGTAATGAAGGGAAGATTGATTTCAAGAAACCGCATAGTCCTTTATTATTTATAGCAGGCGAGAAGGATAATATTATTCCCTCATCCCTAAACAAAAAGAACTTTGATGCTTATATGGATAAGAATAGCAAAAAAGAATTTAAAGAATTTGCGGGCAGAACTCACTACATCTGCGGACAACTAAATTGGGAAGAAGTGGCTACTTATATAAATAGATGGATTGAAGAATTGAAATAAATTATATATATGAAACATAACCTTATACTCGGTTTTCTTTTACTGATATTTAGTTTCAGAATAACTGCTCAAACAAAAAAAACCGTTGCACAGGATACTTTGATAGCAACAGGCAAGCTTATAAAGAAACCTATGATTACCAAAGGTGGTAAGCCAAGTTCATATATTAACGACTTCTTTTTTGAAACGGATAAGGATAATTATTTTATTAAAGTAAGAGAAGGAAAAGTAATGACAGATACTTTGGATAAATATGTGGGAAATACAATAACTTTTACATATATTCTGATTAAGCGGGGCGAATGGGATTCTGACGGTAAAGAAATAGTTCAAAGCCGTGTAGGAGAATACATTAGGGTTTTAGGAATTAAAAGAAAATAAGTAAATACCGTTATCTAAAGCAACTCGTTCGCCAAATTAGCCAACTCGCTACGCTCTCCTTTTTGTAAGGTAACATGGGCATATAGTTTGTTGTCTTTTATCTTATCTATTATATAAGACAGCCCATTACTTTGCGCGTCCAAGTATGGTGTATCAATCTGATAGATATCTCCTGTAAAAATTATCTTGGTGTTTTCTCCGGCACGGGTAATAATGGTTTTTACTTCATGCGGAGTTAAGTTCTGCGCCTCATCTACAATAAAGAATACATTGCTTAAACTACGCCCGCGTATATAGGCAAGTGGACAAACAATAATCTTTTCTTTCTCTACCATCTCCTCAATTTGTTTGTACTCTTTTTCTTTTTCACCAAATAAACTTTTAATAAACTTCAGGTTATCCCAAAGCGGCTCCATGTATGGGTTTAACTTCGATTTAATATCGCCGGGCAAATAACCGATATCTTTATTACTTAACGGAACAATAGGGCGGGCAATATATATTTGGTGGAAGTTACGGCGTTGCTCTAAAGCACCTGCAATGGATAATAAGGTTTTACCCGTACCCGCTACACCTTGTATAGAAACCAACTTTATATTAGGATTGAGAATAGCATCAATGGCAAAAGCTTGCTCGGCATTTTTAGGAACTACGTTAAAGGCTACTGTTTTATTTACCCGGCGTAGGGTTTTACTCTCCTGCTCATAAGCGGCTAACACCGATTTTTGTCCATTCTTTAAAACAAAAAAATGGTTTGCCATGGGTGCATGTTTCTTGTGAGTAGAGGAAACATCCACTTCATTCTTTTGGTATAACTCATCTATAGCATGTGCGGGAGCTTTTTCAATCGTAGTAATGCCGGTATAAAGTTCATCAACGTGCTTTATTTTTCCGGTTTCATAATCCTCGGCAGCCATATTAAGAGCTTTGGCTTTTAGTCTCAGGTTTATATCCTTACTGATTAAAACAACTTTTTTATCGGGATGTTCTTCGGCTACTTTCATAGCGCAGTTAAGTATTTTATGGTCGGCTTTTCGCTCTCCGAATACAAACTCTGCATCCAAAGCTTTTGCTTTTTGTGCAAACTCTATTTTAAAATTTCCATGTGTTTTGCCGTTAATAGGAGTCCATTCTTGTAAGGAGTGGTTACCCGAAAGTTTATCTAAATAACGAGAGAACTCGCGAGCAGCAAAATTCTTGGTATCGTTTCCTTTTTTAAACTGGTCTAACTCTTCTAAAACTGTAATAGGAATAACAACATCATGTTCTTTAAAGTTTCTTATGGCTGTGTGGTCGTATATAATTACCGAAGTATCTAATACAAATATCTTTTTTACTTTGCTTGATGCTGAACCGCTTGCCTTTTTTGCCATAATGTAATTTTTGTTAAAGCTATTTTTAATAAACCAATAAGGGCGGAAAATCCTTTTAATATTTTCAACAATATTTTGTTGAAGGATAAAAGAGCCTGTTTTTCTTTTGCCTTGAAGCAAAAGAAACAAAAATTCAAGACTTCTTAAAATCGAAATGAAATTCTACACATCGCTACGCAGATTTCAAGAACTCGCTGCGCTCAAACAGCTTGAAATCTTTTGCTTCGCTCGTTTGAATTTCTATTTCAATTTTAAAAGGTCAGGAGAGACGAATATTATAAGGGTATTTAAACGGTTTCTAAGTATTTAATGATTTGTTGCAGATAAAACTCCAATCCTTGTTGTGGAGTTACAGCAATAAGTAAATCATGTAAAGCTTCGTTTTCAGGTAAATGCATAGCAACTTTACACTTAGCTTTTGAAGCGGCCGCTATATAACGTAAAGGAATCTTTTGATGGATGTTTAAGTCTATCAGCAAATCTTTTTCATCCTCCATAAAGGTTTTTATGTAAGCACTTTGCGGACGGTAAAAGTTTTGCAGCTCCTTTTTATTGAATAAATCTATATCTGTTTTGATATAAGAATAATTTGGCGTTAGTTTTTCATCCACATAACCAATGGCATGTACATTTTTGGTATATTCCTTTAATTGCTGAATGAATTTCTTAACCGTTTCAAAAGTATTGCTATCCGTAGCCTCAAATACTATACCAATGGTTTTGGCATCTCCAAGTTTAACAAACTGTTTGTTGCGTGGCAAAGCACACAACTTCTTTATCTGGTACTCAGCAATATATTTTATAATTGGATTCATCTACTCAATCATCTTTAAAAAATCATCTTCGCTTATAATAGCAACACCAAGCTTCTCTGCTTTCTTTAATTTCTCAGGCCCCATGTTATCACCTGCCAACAGGTAATTTGTTTTACCTGATATAGAGCCCGTATTCTTTCCACCATTCTTTTCAATCAGGTCTTTCAATTCATCCCGGCTGTGCTTTTGAAACACTCCCGAAATAACAATGTTGTTTGCCCCCAGTTTATCGGTAGCGCTTTGCATCTGCTCTTCACTCAACTCAAATTGCAAACCGTGATGTTTTAAACGATTCATCATTTTCCTGTTTTCTTCATCCAGCAAATAAGCTGTAATGCTTTTGGCAATTATCTCTCCAACTTCATCAATGTGCAAAAGCTCTTCCTCTTGTTGCGTTTTCTAAAGCATGTATGCTTCTTACCTTCTGCAATCTCTTTGGCGGTGGTTTTCCCACATGCCTTATACCAATGGCATACAACATGTGTTTAAAGGAACTTTCTAGAGCGTCTATCTTCCAGTAAATTGTTGGCCGATTTTTGTGCCATTTGTCTCTAAAGGAAGCAGTGTACCCTCTTTAAATCATAAATATCGGCAATGTCTTTATTAAGCTGCGTTATATAATTGTTCGATAGTTTCTCCGCCTAAACTATCTATGTTCATGGCTTTGCGGTACAAAACGCTCTATCTTCCTTTTATCTGTGTCGGGTACCATTTTCTATTCAGACATAATGATTAGCTTCTTCTTCTCTTCTCACAAGTTCAGCGATATATTCGGACAATGTGTAATATACTTTACATGATGTGAATGTGGATCTGCTCTAACTAAATCAACACCCACAATCTTGGGATTATCTCTCCGCCTTTTTCTACAAATACATGGTCGCCTATGCGACATCTAACTTTTCGATAAATATCAGCATTGTGCAAAGAAGCCGTTTCCACACCGTTTTTCCGGAAAGCAACATGGGTTTCTATATTGGCTACCGGAGTTATGGCACCGTGCGCCCTATCTATACCAAATACTTTCCAATACCGTTGATACCTGCTCTGCCTTAAACTTATAGGCAATAGCCCATCGTGGCGACTTAGCCGTGAAACCTAATTGCTGTTGCTGCATGTAGCTGTTTACTTTTATAACAATGCCATCAATATCAAAAGGCAACTCATCTCTTTTTTTATCCCAATGGGTTATAAACTCAAAAACATCCTCCATGCTGTTGCATAGTTTGGTGTAAGGCGAAATTTTAAAACCCCATGCTTTTGCTTTCTCTAAACTCTCATACTGACTATTTGCCGGAAGATGTTCTCCCATCATATAATACACAAAACAATCCAGCTTGCGTTTGGCAACTACCGATGAGTCCTGCATCTTCATGGTACCGAAGCAGCATTGCGTGGGTTAGCCAAAGGCGCATCGCCTATTTCTTCGCGCTCCTTATTAATGGCATGAAACACTTTGAGGGGTAAAAATATCTCTCCGCGTATTTCAAACAAGGGGGGGTAATCTCCTTTTATGCTAAGCGGAATACTGCGAATGGTTCTTACATTGGTAGTTACATCATCGCCCTGCACACCATCTCCGCGGGTTACGCCTTGTGTTAGTTTACCGTGTTCATAGGTTAAGCTTATAGAAAGCCCGTCGAATTTCAATTCACACACATACTCAACTCCGCTGTTAAACAAATCGTTCCCCGTAATGCCCAATCCCTTCTTTACACGCTCATCAAAATCCGTCAGCTCATCTTTGCTATAGCTATTGGCAAGGCTCAGCATGGCATATTTATGTTTAACCGCTTTAAACTCTTTGGTAATCTCACCGCCTACACGCTGCGAAGGAGAATTTGGATCATAAAGCTCAGGATGCTTTTTTTCAAGATTGATAAGTTCTTCCAACATCATATCGAATTCAAAATCACTGATGGTTGGATTATCTAATACGTAATAGTTATAGTTATGTTGCTCTATATGCTTACGTAAATTTTCAATATATAGTTTAGAATCCGGTAAACTCATGGGCTAAATTTCTTAATTATTTTTAGAAACCGCCACTTATTTTAATACATATATTTGCCCCGAAATGAACCATATAAAAACAATAGACTGCGCGCTGTTATTAACCTGTTGGGTACTTTCATCGTGTATTACTCCACTTAGAAATTTTGAAGGATATGTGCCGCCTCCCCCACCTGACTACTCGAAGGAAAATAACTGGGCAAGCTTGCCTACCAAAAAAGACAGTGCAGATGCGGTGCCATATTACTCTACCCTAAAAGACGGACAGGCAACGGCTATGGTTGATGTGTTTTTTGTGTATCCTACTACATATTACAAGGGCAAAAGCTGGAATGCTGCTGTGGATGATAAGCACGTAAACAAAAAGACGGACAAATACCCTATACGCGAGATGGCAAGTGTTTTTAACGGAAGCTGCAAAGTATATGCACCCCGATACAGACAGGCTACTTTATATGCTTTTTTAGATAAGAGGGATAACGGACGTAAAGCACTTGATTTGGCTTATGAAGATGTGAAGGCGGCGTTTATGTATTACCTGAAAAATTATAATAACGGTAGGCCTTTTATTATAGCGTCGCATAGTCAGGGTACCTGGGACATGCGATACGTTTGTTTAAAGATTTTATTGAGAAGGATGCGCAACTGCGTCAGCAATTAATTGCAGCATATTTAATTGGCGGTCCAGTAGCTAAGAATGCTTTTACAACCATTTCGCCTGCGATTCGGCAGCGCAATCAAATTGTTATGTAGCATGGCACACCATGGCCTGGGTTTGCATCCATCTAAACCCACGAATGCTTATAAGAATGTTGCGGGCTATGATAACTTTCAGCAGTATGAATGTACTAACCCTTTAACGTGGAACAGAGACCCATCTGTACCCGATGCATCTTTAAACAAAGGTGCAGTACCTTATACGTTTGACAGGATTGATGCAGGGTTTTCTGAGGCTTGGTGTACTTCGGAAGGAGCCTTATGGACACATAAACCAAGAAAGCCCGGTTACCCTGCCATTAAAAATTACCATATACTGGATTATAGTTTGTTTTATATAAATATTCGAGAGAATGTGAAACTAAGGGTGGATACATGACTTGAAGAAGCATTAATACTTTCTTTTTCCTTGACGAAAAAGAAACAAAAAGTCAAGACCAACCGATTTGTCACGCACAGGCTAAACTGCTCCGCGTTAGGTCGGGCTCGCGCTCTGTTTTAAATTAAAATTAATCTCAACTTTTGGAGGTATGTTGCCAAACGTATTTTTGCTATTTTTGTGAGATGTAATTTTTACACACATGGGAAAGACCGCCGAGAAAACAGATAAGAAATTAAAGTTTACCAAAGAGAATTACCTTACCTGGTATGAAAGTATGTTGCTTATGCGTCGTTTTGAAGAGCGCACCGGGCAACTTTATACCATGCAAAAAATAAAAGGTTTTTGTCATTTATATAACGGACAGGAAGCTATTGTGGCCGGTACCGTTAGCGCTACCCGAAAAGATGATAAACACATTACGGCTTATCGCGACCATGTGCATCCTATAGCTCTTGGGCTTCATCCTAAATATGTAATGGCGGAATTATATGCAAAGATTACCGGTTGCTCTAAAGGCAAAGGTGGGTCTATGCACATCTTTAGTAAAGAACATAATTTTGTTGGTGGTCATGGTATTGTTGGTGGTCAGGTTCCATTAGGCGCAGGTATTGCTTTTGCCGAGAAATATTTAGGTACTGATAATTTATGTGTTTGCTCTATGGGCGATGGCGCTGTTCGTCAGGGTGCTTTACACGAAGCCTTTAACATGGCTATGACCTGGAAGCTTCCGGTAATATTTATTATAGAGAATAACCATTACGCTATGGGGACTTCGGTAGAACGTACGAGCAACGTAACCGATTTATGGAAGCTTGGTTTGGCTTATGATATGCCTGCAAAACCTGTAGATGGTATGACAGTTGAAGCTGTACACGAAGCTATGGAAGAAGCGGCAGCACGTGCTCGCAGGGGAGATGGACCAACTTTATTAGAAATGAAAACCTATCGTTATCGTGGGCATAGCATGAGTGACCCTCAGACTTACCGTACTAAAGATGAGGTGGAAGAATACAAACATCAGGACCCAATTGACAAGGTTATTGAGACTTTGAAGAAAAATAAATGGATTGATGATAAAGGTTTAGAAGCCATGGAAGCAAAAATTAAAACCATTGTTGAAGAGTCTATTGCCTTTGCCGAAGAGTCTCCTTACCCTGCGGCAGAAGAGCTTTATCATGATGTGTATTTTCAAAAAGATTATCCTTTTATAAAAGAATAAAGAAATTAGATTATGGCAGAAATAATTAAAATGCCCAAACTAAGCGATACCATGACGGAAGGCGTGGTAGCTAAATGGCATAAAAAAAGTGGGTGATAAAGTTAAGAACGGAGAACTGCTGGCTGATATTGAAACTGATAAAGCTACGATGGAGTTTGAATCTTTCTTTGATGGAACGCTGCTTTATATTGGCGTGCAAGAAGGTAAACCTGTTGCTATTGATGCTTTATTAGCTATTGTGGGTAAAGAGGGGGAAGATATTTCTGCTTTAGCCAATAACAACAATGGAAGCCCTGCTACGAGCAAAGCTGCAGAAACAAAACAAGAACCTTCTCTTACAAAACAACAACCTGTTGATGAAGCAGCTAAAGTTGAAATACCTGCTACTATAAATATTATTCGTATGCCCAAACTAAGCGATACCATGACTCAGGGTGTGGTATCTAAGTGGCATAAAAAAGTAGGCGATAAAGTTAAGAACGGAGAACTATTGGCCGATATAGAAACCGATAAAGCCACCATGGAGTTTGAATCTTTTTTTGATGGCGTATTATTATATACAGGTACTGAAGCCGGAAAAGTCGTAGAGATTAATTCTCTGTTAGCCATCATCGGCAAAGGTGGAGAAGATATTGCAGCTATTGTTGCTCAAGAAAAAGTACAAGGGGCTAATACAACACCTCAGGCACAAGCTGCTAAACAAGAAGTTGCAGCAGCGGCTACAGCAATTCCTGTTAAACAGATGCCAACAACTGCACCTGTTGTAAAACAGGCAAATACTAACGGAAGAATTATCGCCTCTCCTTTAGCAAAAAGAATAGCTAAAGAAAAAGGAATTGATATTGCTGTTGTTCACGGCAGCGGTGATGGCGGGCGTATTATTAAGAAGGATATTGAGTTTTATACTCCTTCCGGAGGAAGAAGTGCTGTTTCTACTTTTGTAGGAACAGAAAGCTATACAGAAGTGCCTGTATCTCAAATGCGCAAAACTATTGCACGCCGTTTGGTTGAAAGCAAAAACAGCGCACCTCATTTCTATCTTACCGTTGAGGTAGATATGGAAAATGCTATCAGTGCGCGTGAGGCTATTAATAAAGCTGCCGAAAAAAATGGTGAAGCAAAAATATCTTATAACGATATCGTTATTAAAGCGTGTGCAACTGCCTTGCGCAAACATCCTAAAGTAAATTCAAGTTGGTTAGGCGATACCATTCGTTATAACAACTATATACATATTGGTATGGCCGTAGCTGTGGAAGATGGCTTATTAGTTCCTGTAATACGTTTTGCTGATGGAAAGAGTTTGTCTCAAATATCTGCCGAAGCAAAAGAGTTTGGTAAAAAAGCCAAAGATAAAAAATTACAACCTGCTGATTGGGAAGGAAACACCTTTACAGTTTCTAACCTTGGTATGTTTGGCATAGATGAATTTACTTCTATTATTAATAGTCCGGAAGCCTGTATTTTAGCTGTGGGTGGTATCAGACAAGTACCCGTGGTAAAAAATAATCACGTGGTTCCCGGAAATACCATGAAGATTACACTTAGCTGCGATCACCGTGTAGTAGATGGTGCAACAGGTGCTGCCTTTATGCAAACATTAAAAGGATTTCTAGAGAATCCAATTATGATGTTTGTATAAAATTAATTACAGTTTTTAGCAATAAGGGGTTGTGCTCTTGTTTCACCCAAGTCTATGGCTTTATTCCAATCTGTACAAGCAGCTTCTTTATCTCCGGCTTTATCTTCGACATTGGCTTTGTAATAAAAAGCTTCTCCGTTATTGGGTGTAAGTTCGCAAAGCTTGGTAAAGTTGTATATAGCCGCTTTATAATCCTTCAAATACTCGTGGGTGGCACCTCGGTTTAAATAGGCAACAGTATCTTTAGGATTTAACTCTATAGCTTTGGTATAATCTGCAATAACGGCTTTGTAATCATCAGGTGTGCCAGCATAATCTAAGGAGATATATTTGCAACGGGCACGGTTAGTATAAGCTTCTGCCAACGTAGGTTTCAGTTTAATAGCTTTGCTGTAATCTTCTACGGCTGCTTTATATTCCTGCATATTTTGCTTGCAATGAGCCCGATAATTAAGGGCATCGGCATACTTTGGGTTTAGTGTAATAGTTTTGGTAAAATCTGCTATAGCGCCTTTATAATCTTTTGCATCGTACTTGGTCATTCCTTTTTTAAAGGCAGCATCGGCAGTCTGACTATTAACATTAAATCCTATCAGTAAACAAATAGCAATTAAAAGATGTTTCATGTTTGTTTTTTATATTGTTTTTTTGAAGCGTAAAATTAATTAATTTTAAATAAGTAACAGGTACGATAAAGGATTATAAAATTAAAAACTGTTAAAAATTTATTCCCAAACCGATTAGGAAGCCGTTGCTTACTTTTCCGTTTATGCCGTAAGCTATTACATAATCTACACGCACAATTTTAAAAATGTTCTCTAAGCCAAAATTAAGTTCGTAATAATTCTTAAGTTGGTCGGTAAACAAAGCATGCCCGCCAACAACCTCCTGTATCTTGGTTTTCTTCAGCAGAGGAATTTTATTAAAAATAAATCCGTTAAAATGATGCTCGGCATGTAGTTCTATAAATTCTTTATTGGTGCTATAGGTGTAATAAGGCAATAACTTAAAGGAGTTTAAATAATCTGAATTTGCCAGTATGGTTTGGTTACCATTAAAATGCTGGTAGTCCATAAAGTACATGGTTTTGTTATTAATAAAATAACCCGCGTTGGCACGGTATGCAAAGGTTCCGAACAAGCCAAGTCTCACATTATCTTCTACATTTAATTTTACCAAATCATAATCGGCTACAGCACCCAGTATAGGAATAGCTTTTTTGTAAACAATATTTATACGAGGGTATTTGGAGGGCACATTAATCTTTCGGTTTGGTATGCTGTAATACCTTTGTTTAAAACGAATGCGAAAACGAACATCAACTACAAAAGCATTGTTTGTTTTAAACGGATTATCTACGGTAGGGTTCTGAGGATCGTTGCTGGTAAAGAGTTTGCTCTTATCATCTATCCATAAATACGGACTAGTATTTACTAACGATAACCGTTGGGCATACTCTGCATTCGCATAAAAAATTAAACCATTAAATAATTCTCTTCTATAGTTTACTTGCACAGAAGTTTTCTTGTAGAGCTTTAGGTAATTATCATTTACAAGCAGGGTATAAAAAGAGTTCATAAACTGAGGAATGGGGTTGTCAGCATTAAACTGCTCTACCAACGATTGCAGATGCACACCAAACTGCTGAAAATTTTTAGGGCTTTGCAAATAAGTCCAACCAAGTTTGGCTCCCCACAAATAATTTGAGAATCCATAGCGCAATCCCCCGTCAATTTCCTGCTTACGGAAATCTTCATAGTTCTTTTCATAATTAAATTTCATACTGACATTAATACCTTCTACTGTGTTATATTGTATACCACTGTTTATAATACCCGTAGTGCTAAAGTTTGTTTTTTTAAATGTGTTTTGATGATGAAAACCCATCAGGAAAGAGTTTAGGTTAAACTTATTTGCCTTCCTGTCTATAGAATCTTTATAGGCTTTGGTATCTTTTACTTTTGCTACACTATCTTTCTTATGATAGTCTTTAACCTCTTCGTTTGTTAGGGGGATAGGCCTGTTTTCTTTCCAATAGGTACTGTCTTTTTTGTTAGCTCCATCTTCTACTTTAAGTATTTCGTTTTTAAAAAACTTCTTCGGAAACGTTGGATTGATTTCATAACCCGAAACAATGGCATTAAAATAACCATCGCCTTTAAAACCTAAAAACTTAAAATTAAAACTGTAGTTTAAGTTAATCGGCATCCAAATACTATCTCCCAAAAAAGGAGCGTTAAGCTGCTTCATTCTTAATGTATCTACAAAATCTATTTTAGCATCTTTGGTTAAGTATAAATCTAAGCTGTGTATGCGCCAGGTATTTTCCTGAATATAAATAATACCATGAAAACAAGGGTCTGTTTTTCTTTTGGGAAGTACCTCTATTTTATTAATCATCTTTCCGTCTTCAAATGTTGTTCCCAGCAAATGATAGCGATACGACAAAAAAGCATTTTCGTTTATAGGTGAAATAAAAGGTCTATCGCTTATACCGTCTATATATAGAAGATTTTCATAAAAACTGAATTTCATCTCTCCTAATTGATTCCAACTGAAAGCGGTGCTATTGCCACTAACCCGACTTGAGTACATAACCTCTTTTTGCTCATTCGGTTTTTGAAAGTAGAACTTACTTTCGCTTTCCGATAAATAAATAACACCTAGCAAATTTGAGTCGAGGGGGTTATCGCTCCCCGACATTTTAAACAGCATGCCTAAGTTTTTTGGGAAATCTTTTAAACGCTGCAAGCCTTTTATGTAAGAGTTACACGAAAAAGAATTTACCTGATTCAAATAATATTTACGCTTTTTTATTGCCTGACGGATTACTTCATACGCAGGGTCTTCGCCGGCTTTTATGGTAACCTCTTTCAACTGGTAACTATCATCAGCCAGACTCGCATCCAAGGTAGCATCAGCATTTAGCGTAACTGTCTTCGTTTCTTTTTTATACCCTATGTATTGGAAAATGATTTCGTAAGAACCCGGTTTAAGTTTAATAGAATACAATCCGTTAAAGTTGCTGTTAGTGCCAATGGTAGTTCCTTTTACCAACACCGATGCAAAAGGCAATGCGTTATTTTTGATATCGGTTATTTTGCCCGATAGGGTATAGGTTTGGGCAAGCGAGGCAACGGCAATAAAGAAGATACTTGCTAAAAATAAGAGACGCTGTTTCACTTCACCAAATGTAAATAAAAAATCCCCTGCGGTTATGCAGAGGACTTTTAACTTATAATTTATAAAGAACTAAACTCCCGTAACGGTAATTTGCGCTACTTCACTCCACTCGCCAATTTCGTTTTCTTTGGTATCTAAATAAACACCCTTGTAAAGCCAGATAACGCTGGTATTAATGGCAGGCAGTGGAAATCCATCGAGGTAACTAAAATGGGTAGTCATGGCAAGCAACACAAACCCTTTGCCATCGTTGCGGTTAATCATCAGTTGCAGCATATGTGTTTTGCCTTTGTGCCAACGTATGTAGGGGTGGCTGCTATGCAATTCTATTTTTAAAACAGGTTTCAGCACTGCTACTTTTGCCGTTATGGGATTGCAACGAAAATCCTTTTGTTGAAATGCCTTTTCGGCATTCTGCGAAGCCATAATAAAAAACTAAAACGATTGAGCTAAATCAACAAAAGATTGAAGTGTAAAGCCCGACGGCAGTAATCTGCCGGAACGCCCAAACAAACTACACAGGTATTGTAAAATAAAAAACAGTTCCTTTTCCTTGCTCGCTTTCAAACCAAATGGTTCCGCCGTGCTGTTCAACAATGCGTTTGCACATGGCAAGTCCTAAGCCTGTGCCATAAGATTTGGTAGAGAAGTTAGGTTGGAATATTTTTTCTTTAACGGCATCATCTATTCCCGTTCCGTTATCGGCAACAGAAACTATAAATTTAGTTTCTTCTTTACTAACGGCTAAGGTAACCTTACCCTGCTTATTATCCTGCAATGCCTGCACGGCATTATTGATAAGGTTGTTCAGCACACGCAGTAACTGGTCTTTATCGGCTTTTATAAAAGCGGTTTCTTTGCCTGGGTTAAACTCAAATTGAATACTTGAGTAATCTGCATACAAGGGCAATACCGATTGAATAAAAGAGTTTAACTCTATATCCTCTAAATGAGGAGGGGGTAACTTCCAAAAATCGCTGAACTCGGTAGCAATGTTAGACAGGGCATCTATTTGTTCTAACAGCACGGGCGTAATCTTTTTCATTTGCTTCTCGGCTTCATGGGGGTTGCTTTCCATTAAGCGCTGCACATGCTGTATACTCAACTTCATGGGCGTAAGCGGGTTCTTAATTTCGTGCGCTACCTGTCGCGCCATTTCTTTCCAGGCACCCTCGCGCTCTGATTTGGCAAGCATCTCGGCACTCTGTTGTAATTGCACCAACATGGTATTGTAGGCAGAAATAAGTAAGCCAATCTCATCGTTCTTATCATATTTAATGGAGTGGTCTTTTCTGTTTAATCCAATTTGTTTAAACTGGTTTTGCAGTTGGCGCAACGGACGAGTGAGCCAGTTAGCTATAAGCGCAACGCCTATGCTTACTATCATAAAGGCTAAAATATAAATGTTAAGCAGCGCAGATAGATATCCGAATAGCTGCCCTTGCAGTTCGCTTTGCTTGGCAAAGTAGGGTAGATTTACCACACACAAATTCTTTCCTGTTTTGTTTTTTATTAATTTATAGGAAGAATAAAAATTAAGGTTCCCGATGTTTTCATTCAGCACTTCCTGATTCTCTCCCGTATTTAAAATACCCGTATATACAACCGGGTTTAGTTTTTTAGAAACCAATCCTTCTTCAAATAACTTTGGAAGGCTTGCTGCATAGTATTCTCCGTTTGAATGAAAGAGGGTAATATCATTTTTAAATAAACCGGATGCCTGAGATAACAAATAAGAAACATAATCTTTGTTAGTAGTAGTAAGCGAATCATAATCAGTTAAATGTAAATTCAGATAGTTGCTTACCGTTTCTATTTTATCTTTTATGTTATGTGTGTTTTGTTGTTCAGTTTGATTTTTTACCAAGGAGATTGTGCTAAAGGCAACGGGTATAAATAAAACTAAAATAGCAATTGCCGAGTAATGTTGTATTTTAATGGAAAGAGAATTTTCGTATTTAAGCCGGTATGAATTATAAAAACTAAACAAAAGAAAAACAGTGCTGCTTGCAAGAAATATAAACCCTATGGTAGAAAATAAATCACTCATATAGTTGTAATCTTTAGATACTACAATAATGGTATTAGCATCTGTTTTATGAATTAAATGACTGTATCCATTTTGTTGAAAAACGCGCGTATCCTGCACATCATCAGGAAAAGAGAATACAGCGGGATATTCATAGCGACCTTGCTGCGAATGCAACTGACCTGCTTTATAAACAGCCGATGAATATTCGGTGTTTGCTGTGTGAGAAGAATGTATCAGTAATAAATCGGGGAAGCTCTTATAGGTGTGTGTCTTCTTTGATTCGATAACAATATACAATTGCAATGATTTTGATAAGGATTTGATAAGAGTTTTGTAGAGATAGAATGTTTTATCTTTTAGCTGCTCATTAAAATATAAATTCGGACAAGTTGTAGGTTGTAACTTAGAAGAAATCAGTTCATCAAAATAAGTATTGTTATTATATAAGCCCTGCGGGTGCTGAACTAAGGGGGTACAAAGCGAATCAAACAAACAGACAGATACATGATATTTTTCCCAATAACCTGTAAAGTATTTTCGCAGGATAGATTGCTCTATGTCTGTAATAGTTTTGTCTTTTTTTGAAGCGATATGAGTAAGCTCTTTATCTTTTATAATTTTTGTTTCTAATGATTTGAAAAGATGTTCGGCAATATCATCCTGAGGATCTGCCAAATCACCCATAATATTTAAACGTTGAGTATAATCACTTTTGTTCTTTTGATCGATACTTAAATAAGCAACAAAGAATGAAATGAATAAACATAATAAAGTACCATACAAAAAACGATTGTTAGCACTTAGTTTTTTAGAAACAACTATCAGTAATAAAAGTAACCCGGGCCAAATAGCCGTTAAAACATCGGCTTGCCCAAATGCATGATGAATTAAAATACATTTCGCAGTTAGACTTAAGAATATTATAATACGTGCTTTGTTGTAAGCAATATTCAGGAGATTAATTACCGTTTCGCAAAAGATAACAAAGCAAAACATCACTAAAAATACACAGGCATAGCTGAGATAAATTTCGAGAGAAGAAGAAAATATAACATCTGATAAATCAGAAGACAGATACGATTTGTTAAAGATTATATTTAGAAAAATATTTATGCCATATCCGAATAGAAAAATTAAAACTATAAATAACATAAAGTAAATAAGGTTATATCGTGTTTTTATACCCGTTGGTAATTCCTTTCTCAATACAATAAATACCCAAACAGATAATAAAGCAATTAAGGATGTAACAATCAGGTTATACAGGTTTTGCCTGTCGTATGATAAAGAAACGGGAATGTATAATATATTTAGTTGAAAAATGAGGTAACATAATAAAGCAATGGCTAACAGAACAGAGGCAATCCATTTTAGGGTTTGATGTTTTATAAATCTTTTCTTTAAAAAGAATAATATACTAAAAAGAGAAATACATAAACATAGGAAAGAGAGAAGAGAAGTAAATTGATTTCTTACCCTTTCTTGTATATCTATACTAAATAAAGGTAACCTCTGATAGTTAGAAATCTGGATAAAATGATTTTGTTCATTATCGTTTATTAAAACTCCATCAGGGATGCGAAGCCTTTTATTGAACTCATTCTTTAGATATTTATTCTCATAAGGGAAGTTGTTCTTAATTAAAATCAACGCGTATAACTGAAAAGCGCTATAGGCATTCTTTGGATGACGGATAACTTCATAGTATCCATTCTTAAGTTTTACTAAACGTTTCTCTAAACAAACATTCAGCATGTAGTTTTCTACAGCAGGGTCATATTGTCTGTCCAGAATTGCAGACTATCGTTTTCATAAATAAAATAGGCTATTCCTCTTTCATTAAACGTGTTTGCATATTCTGTAGCTAGATAGGCTACCAAATTCTTTTTAGAAGAGTGATGTAAATGTTTGTGTATGGAATCTAATTGTATGTTTGCTTCCTGCTCAAGTTTATGCAGGTGCTTTTCTGTTCTTTCCTTAATAGTATCGTTAGAAGGATAAGAAAGAAATAAAAAACCGTTGCCAAAACCGCCGCAATTAGCGATATATATAACGACAGTCTTTTTTTCATTAACTAAATTATTGCTTATTCTCTCCGTCTATGCGCTGCACATTTATAACACCCGGAACTTTCTTAAGATTAGTAATCAGTTGGGTTAAATGTTCGGTGCTATGCACATACACCATAATGGTTCCTTCAAAAATACCATCTTCGGTATCGAAGGTAATGGAGCGCATGTTAACGTTATGCTGCGTAGAAATTACTTTAGTGATATTGTTTACAATACCCATGGCATCAGTTCCGGTAATTTTAACGCTCGATAAAAAGGTAAGGAGTTTATCGCTGTTCCATTTTGCTTTTACTACGCGGTATGCATAGTTAGCAAGCAGTTTGGCAGCATTAGGACAATTAACCCTATGTATTTTTATACCCTCGCCAACGGTAATAAACCAAACACATCATCGCCCGGGATGGGGGTACAGCATGGAGAAAGTTTATAATCCAATTGCTGCATATCATCGCCAATCACAAGCATATCGCTTTTTCCGCGTGCCTGTGTTACCATGCTTCATCAACGCTATGTTGCTTCTCTTAACTTTTTGGTAACGTACTGCTCGGGATGCAGTTTATAGTTTATGAAATCTTTTATTTCGGCAATGCCCACCACATCTTTTGCCGCACGGTAAAACATTTCCTGAGAAGAAGGAAGCTTAAGAAACTAGTAGTAAACTCATCAATATTCTGAATCGTAAAATCTAATTTCTGCTTATTGAATTTTCTTTCCAGTATTTCTCTTCCTTCATCGGCAATTTTTCTTCTTACATTTTTTAGCGCCTGTTTTATTCTCGATTTTGCTTTAGCGGTAACTACAAAGCCCAACCAATCATCGTTAGGGATTTGTTTTCTGGATGTAAGCAACTCTACCTGGTCGCCACCCTTTAGTACATAACTTAAAGGAACCAGTTTGTGGTTTACCTTTAGCGCCTATGCAATGTTCGCCCACCTTGCTGTGTATCTCGAAAGCAAAATCTAATGCAGTAGCGCCCGATGGAATAGTCCGCATTTCGCCTGTGGGTGTAAACACAAAAATATCATCGGCAAAAAGGTTGAGTTTAAAATCATCGATAAAGTCTAAGGCATTTTCTTCCGGACTTTCCAGCATCTCACGTATTTTGCCAATCCATTCTTCTAACTGACTCTCCTTATCACTCTCTTTATCTTTATATTTCCAGTGAGCAGCATAACCCTTCTCGGCAATTTCGTTCATGCGCTCAGTACGTATTTGCACCTCGACCCATTTACCTTCGGGGCCCATTACGGTTGTATGCAAACTCTCATAACCATTGGCTTTTGGGGTAGAAATCCAATCGCGTAAACGCTCTGGACTTGGATGATAGAAATCGGTAATGATGGAGTAAATGCGCCAACAGTCGGCTTTCTCTTGGTCAGGGAGGCTATCAATAATAATACGAATAGCAAACAGGTCGTATATCTCCTCGAAAGGAACGCCTTTGTTTTTTATTTTATGATAGATAGAGTAAACCGATTTAGGGCGACCGAATATTTTGAACTTAAACTCTTGTTCCTTTAAAATATCTTTAATAGGCTCTATAAACTTTTGGATGAACTTCTTTCTTTCGGGTTCAGATTCTTCAAGCTTTAAAAGTATTTCTTCGTACGCATCGGTATGGGTGTATTTTAAGCCAAGGTCTTCGAGTTCTGTTTTGATGGCATTTAAACCTAAACGATGCGCTAAAGGAGCATAGAGATAAAGTGTTTCCGATGCTATTTTTAATTTGCTTATCGCGCGCCATGCTTTCAAGGGTGCGCATGTTGTGCAGCCTGTCGGCAAGTTTGATGAGGATAACACGAATATCATCGCTAAGGGTAAGCAACATCTTACGGAAATTCTCTGCCTGTAGCGATGAGGTTTGGTCGAACACACCCGATATTTTAGTAAGTCCGTCAATAATTTTCATTACACGTTCGCCAAACATGCCTTCAATATCGGCCAGCGTAATTTCGGTGTCTTCTACCGTATCGTGCAACAAGCCGCAGATGATGGATGTGGTGCCAAGCCCAATTTCTTCAGCACAAATTTGTGCCACGGCAATGGGGTGATAGATATAAGGCTCGCCCGATTTGCGGCGCATATCTTTATGCGCTTCTACAGCCAGCTCAAATGCTTTGCGTATTAATTCTTTATCGCCTTTTTCCAATCGGCGGCGAGACGCGGTAAGTAGTTTTTTGTATCTGCTAAGAATTTCTTTCTTCTCCTGCTCTTCGTCTATTATCTTTTCCATAAAAATTTTGGCTACTAAAGGTACTAAGATAATTTTAAATGTTGAATGTTAAGGAAATTTTACTTCTTATAAAAGTTCATTTCGCTTACATAAGCAGCAACCTTTTCGGGCATAAAACAGCTTACATCCTTTTTATCTAATATGGCTTTGCGTATAAAGGAGGAAGAAATTTCTACCACCGGGGCCTGGGTTATAATAACATTGGGGTGTTTGGCAAAGGCACCAGCTTCTGTGTGTTGGCGGGGGTATACATAAATAGAATGGTTGGCTAAAATCTGCTCGTGGTTTTTCCATTTGTGGAAGTTCTGCAAATTATCCATCCCCATGATGAGGCTAAAGTTCTTTTTGGGGTATTTTTCTTCTAAGTGTATAAGGGTATGTATGGTATAAGATGGTTGCGATAGTTTAAACTCAACGTCGCTGGCTTTAAACTTGGGGTGGTTTTCTATAGCCAGCTTTACCATATACAAACGGTGGTTTTGTGCCAACAAACTCTGTTTATCCTTTAAAGGGTTGTGCGGAGAGATAACAAACCATACTTCATCTAAATCGGTAAAAGAAAGCATGTAGTTTGCCAACAGCATGTGCCCCACGTGTATGGGGTTAAAAGAACCGAAGAAGAGTCCTATTTTTTTCATTTACACGTACTTATAAATTGCTGAGAGCTTTTGCGGTGGCTACGCGTAAGTTCTCTATATAAAGCTGGTTATTGGGCACAAGCTTTACAGCTTTTTTAAAATCATTTACCGCATCGGTATAATTACCTAAATTAAAATTTGCTTCGCCTCGGTCGTTATAAGCATCTGCATCTTTAGGAATGAGTTCTATGGTTTTAGTAAAATCGACAAGGGATTCTTTATACTTTCTTAGCACATATTCCACATGGCCTTTGTTGTAATAACCTAAGCCAAACTTAGGGTCTAATTTAATGGCGCTGTTAAAGTCTTCTAATGCTTCTTTAAAATAGCCCAAATTACTTTCGGCATTTCCTCTGTCGTTATAAGCCTCAATAAAATCGGGTTTCAATTCAATTACTTTGGTATAATCTTCAATAGCCTTGCTAAATAACCCGCTATGGTAATAGGCATAAGCCCTGTTATAGTAGGCATATACAAAATTGGGTTTTAACTGAATGGCTTTGGTATAATCTTTAATAGCGGCTTTGTGTTTTTCTAATTTAAATTTCAAAAGCCCTCGGTTATAATACATATCAGCATCTTGGGGGTTAAACTTTATGGCATCATCAAAATCAAGCATGGCACCATCTGTCCAACCTAATTTTTCAGCAGCAATGCCTCTGCCAAAATAAGCATCGGCGTATTTGGGGTTTAGCATAATAGCATGGGTGTAATGGTCTACAGCATCTTTATAATTCTTGGCATTCTCTGCTATGATGCCTTGCTTATCCCAGTATTCGGCAGTTTGTGTTTCAGTTGTTACTTGCGCGTGTAACGTAAAAGAAACATGAACAAGAAATAGTATGCAGATAAAAAGGGTTTTCATTTAAGATAAAGGTAAGCTATGCTGAAATGATTTATCTAAAATTTTTTATTTTGATTAAAAGGCTTGGTTGCTTTTTGTATAGTGGTAAGGATAGAGTTTGTTTTATCGGTATCGGCTAAGGTGCTAATGGCAGTTTGCACATCCGTATCATTAGATAGAGAAGATTGTATCCTGCCGCTTAAGTAATAAAAACGAGACACAATTTCATCTTCTATAATACGTTTTATTTCGGGTTTAAACTTTTGCAAATCATCTTTCTTCCTGTCCATTAATTTTTTCTCCAATTGCTTAAACTCTACTTCTATATCAGCAAAATACTTATCGCTTTCAGCACTCTTTTTAAGTGACTGCATATCTTCTTCGCTACTGGTTTTATAGTCGTATTGTTTTCCCTGAAGGGAGTTTACAAAATCGCTATAGTCTGCATCGGTTATTTTAAAGGTACTTGCATCTACACTTAGCTTAGGGTTTTTAATTACATAGTTAGTGGCGTAATCAAAAATATAGATTCTTGGTAACCAACACATAACTAATCTCACTTAAAACTTGCGGTTCGGTTTGTATATCAGGCAGAACACCTGCGCCATCATACACAATGCGACCGTTGCGTGTTTTAAAAGCTGTAATTAAAGAATCTGGCACATGGTCTACACTTCCGTCTTTGTTACGATGGGTGTAATCTAAAGCCTGAATACATCTGCCACTTGGGATGTAGTATTTTGCAACCGTTACTTTAACCTGTGCATTATAGGTTAATGGTTTGGTTTGTTGCACTAATCCCTTGCCATAGGTACGTTGTCCGATAACAATTGCTCTATCTAAATCCTGTAAAGAACCCGAGACAATTTCGGATGCAGACGCTGAATTTCGGTTTACAATAACTGCCAATGGCATAGTTAAATCAATAGGGTTATTAACGGTTTTAAAAGCTGAAGTCCATTCTTTGGCGCGTCCCTTGGTAACAGCAACATCCACCCCTTTTTCTACAAATAGGTTTACAATATTTACGGCTTCGTTAAGTAAGCCACCCGGGTTATCACGTAAATCAAGTATCAGAGCCTTGCAATTGTTTTCGTTTTTTAATTTCAAGAAAGCATCCTTTACTTCTTTTGATGCGGTGGTTGTAAAGCCGGTAAGTTTTATATACCCAACCTGACTGTTTATCATGCCGTAGTAAGGCACATCTTTTACTTTTATTTCTTCTCTTACAATATTAAATTCTATAGGTTTTGTTTCGTCCGGTCTTTCAATTAATAACTTAACAGCAGTACCCGATTGCCCTTTCATCATTTTACTAATCTCATCCGATGATTTTCCTTTTACGGCCACATCATTTATTTGAGCAATCACATCTCCTGCTTTTATTCCGGCTTTCATTGCAGGAGAATTCTCATAAGGTTCGGTAATAATTACTTTATCTTTTATTTCGCGAACAGCGGCACCAATGCCACCATACTGTCCGGTAGTAACCATTTTATAATCTTCAATATCATTTTCGGTATAATATTCAGTATAAGGGTCTAATGATTGTAACATGGCATCGGCAGCTATTTTAATAAGCTGCCCTGGTTTGGTGTCATCTACATAATACAGGTTTACTTCTTTAAACAGCGAAGTGAAGATGTCTAAATTTTTACTTACCTCAAATAAGTCTTCGGTAAATGCAAACGAGATAATACTTACCGCAATAACAACCGGAAGTCCTATGGCTAAAAAAAGTTTACGCTTTTTATTCATGGTGAAAATTACCCGTAAATGTAAGGTTTATATTTAATTCAATTTGTTAACTAATGTTGTTAATGCTTTTACCATACTATCTTTTAATTTATCAAAAAGGATAACTTGCTTGGATAGATAAATGATATAAATATGAATGCTTTTTTCCTTTTCATTCAGGTCGTTGTATAGTAAATGCTTATGATTGCGATAAACCTCCCTCATCCTACGTTTAATAAGGTTACGATCTACGGCTTTTTTAAAACTCCTTTTCGGAACAGAAAATACTACTCGGCAAGGAGGATACGTGTTTTTAGGAACCTCTATAAAGATTATTTTAATAGAATCAGTTTGTATATGTTTACCATTGTTGTAAACATTATCAAGGGCTGCGTGCCCATAAAGCCGCTCTTCCTTTTTAAAAGTAAAGCGCATTAAAATTTAGCGTTTGTTGACTTCGCGAATGTAGTTTTCCAGCGCCATTACCATACTTGGTGTTTGCGGGTTAGGTGCTGCAATATCAACACGTAATTTATGTTCTCGCAAAGCATGTACAGTAGCTGCGCCGTAAGCTGCTATACGAGTATCTCCTTGTTTAAAATGAGGAAAATTTTTTAATAATGATTTTATACCGGCAGGGGTAAAAAACACTAATACATCATAATTAAGAACACCTTTATAATCACTTAAATCCGCACTAATTGTATGATAAATCACAGCTTTCTTATAACGTAGTTTAAGCAAATCAAGCACATCAATTATTTTTTCTTCACGGTGCACATCCGCAACAGGTAATAAAAAATGTTCATCCTTATTTTTTCGTAGAGCTTCAGCTAAATCAGCAATGGTTCCATTGCCAAAGAATATCTTGCGCTTACGGTATTGAATATATTTCTGTAAGTAGTATGCAGTAGCTTCGTTTAAGCAAAAATACTTAGTGGTTTCGGGCACATTATAACGCATCTCACCACAAACTCTATAAAAATGATCTACTGCATTTCTGCTGGTAAGTATAACAGCATTATGTTCGGTAAGATTTATACGTTGTTGTCTGAATTCTTTGGAGGTAATGCCTTCTATTTTAATAAAATGTCTGAAATCAACTTTTATATTTAATTTATGAGCTAACTCCAAATAAGGGTTCTTCTCACTTTCAGGCCTTGGCTGAGAAATTAAAAGGGTTTTTACCCTTGCCTTTAGAGCATCTTTATCGGGATAAGCAACCTGCGGAGGAATACTTGGAATAATTATTTTAGGTTCTTTAACCTTTAGTGGTTTAAGTAAATCAATCTCTGGCTTTTTAGAAACTTTTATACCCTTTTTAGGGGCTACCTTCTTTACTGCATGTTTTGCTGATTTATTTGTAAGTTTCTTTTTGGGAGATTGCTTTGCTGTAGGCTTGTTTTTTTTAGGAGAAACTTTCTTTGCCTTAACAAGTTTCTTTTTTGGCAGAAGGTTTAACTACTTTACCCGCTTGTTTCTTGCTCTTCTTAACAATAACAGCCTTATGTTTTTTTGTAGCTTTTTTCTTAACTGCCATATTACTTAACTTACATTAACCTTTAGCTATCAGCTTCTTACAATTATCTTAACAAAGATTGCTAAGGGAATTATTTCAACGGCGCAAAGATACAAAACTAAATGAAATATAGAAAAGCCGTATCGCAAATAACCAAAAGCCACTGTTTTTATAATTCTAAGTGTGAAAAGAAGCCCGGTTAACGTTATGCCTAAAAAAAATAAATACGCGTTTGAAAAACCAGAGTAATGTACTAATAGGCAAATGACCAACATAACTAATCCACTTGTGTATAGATTGGATGCGTATTGAAAAAAGCAATCACTTGCTGCGACCCTTTCTTTTGTAATTAACCCCAGTACATGGCCTAATGCCGCTTTGACAAAAATCAAGGCGATGATTATAAATATAGTGAATATAGCAATTCGTTCAATAGGTAAGTTTTTAAGCCAAGTAAAATAACTGCTTATATCCATAAAAAAAATAGAGGAGCATATTACATAAATTAAAAACAAGGATATAGAAAACGATCTAAAGAAAGAATGCCCGTCGCGTTGAATTTGTTGAGATGCACCATAACTAATAACAGAAGAAAATATTTGCAACACTTTTTTATAATAACGCAGATAAACATAAATAAATAAAGCACAACAGGTAAAAAGAGAAATAAAAACAGGTATATTATACACTTCATTTCTTTGCAGAACATCAATATGCTTTGGGGTAAGTTGGTTTTTAGCAAATATGCCTGGTACTATTTCGAGGAAGGTTTTCAATAAGGGTAAAAGTAAAAAGCCTCTACATTATGTAGAGGCTTTTAATTAAAATCTTTCAACAAAAGTTATTCAGTAACTATTACCAGATATTTAGATGCACTCCAAAAATCAGTAGCATTGCTAATGTCTAAACTTTTAACAGGCTTTTCTCCCGTTAACTTATAAGAACTACTTGGATGTGTGGTAAGAACGCTTGCTTTTTTAGCTCCAATAGGTATACTTGTTACTTGTGTAATATCAATTTTAGTAAATTTATCTTTATTAAAATCAGGTTTTACTTCCATTTTTTTACCAAGACCAATGAACCCACCTTCTTTAGAAGTAACGCCATATTCTTTAAGTTCTTTACCTGTACCAATAATGTAGTAAGCTGTATTTAATTGTTGTACTTTTCCTTGGTTATCCTGTTGCAAATTTTGATAATTTGTATTTAAATTGCTAAGCTCCACGTTTTTTTGCTCCAGCTGATTCTTAAGATCATTTATCTGACCATCCTTTTCAGTAAGCTGAGCTTCCAATCCGGCAATCATTTTTTCCAAACCATCTATTTTAGTGTTTGCTGTTTTAAGTTTACTGCTGAGAGCAGCAATGCGAGCTCTGTTTTTAGCCATCAAGTCGTAAATAGCCTGAATATCACTTTTTATCTGATCTTCTTTGCTTTTAACATCACCATCCTTTGAAACATTGGTAACTATTTTTTCTTTAGCTTTAATCTCATCTAAATTAGATTGAATATCATTAAATCCATTTACAAAATCTTGCAGAGCCGCTTCTTTTTCTGTTAATTCACCTTTAAGGTTAGAGTTATCATGAGAAAGGCTATCAACTACAGGGTTGCTTGCTTTTTCCTTGCTGCCACTTCCACAAGATGTGGCTGTTAATAATGTTGTAGCCATAAAGCCAACTACAACTAATTTAAAGATTGATTTCATTTTAAAATATATTTGATTGTTAAGTTAAGTACAAATGTAACCAGTTTAGTTTATCTTCAACATGTTATTTGTACTTTTTTTAAGTGAAGAAAAAAAGAGGGTAACTTTTTAATACTTCATTACATTATTTAACATTAATTTAATAGTTCGTTCTGCTAACTATTAAGTTAGTTAACTACATTTGCCCCGTTTTTATGGCAAAAGAAAACAAAGATACATACCAACACATGCCCCTTGGCAAGCTTTGCTCTATGGTTACCAAACCCTACTTTGGTGCGCTTACCCAAAAGATGGAGCATTTAAAGGTTGAAAAAAATTTCTCGGTGCTTATTCTACTGGAAGAGAACAAGCATTGTACCCAGCAATATATATCATCTGCCTTGCAGATAGATAAAGTATCGATGGTAAAAATAATAGATGGTTTTACTAAACAGGGGTTGGTTAAACGGGTGCAAAACTCTAATGACCGACGTGAGTATTTTGTAGAGCTTACACCCAAAGGACATAAAATATTACCTGCCATACACAAAGCCATTAAAGAATTGAACGATATTGCTTTTAAAGGTTTTACACAAAAAGAAAGAGATGCTTTTGATAAGGCTATTATTAAGGTGTATCATAATGTAAAGCATTTTCCTTCATCGCATGTAATAGTTTATAAAACAAAAGAAAAAACATAAGGTATGAAACCTAAAACCCTGATATTAGTTATTGTTATAATAATTGCACTGGTGCTGCTAAAAATATTTTATCTGTCGCCTATAAAAGCCAAAGCAGGTGTGGCAGCCGGTGCTCAGCAAACAGCCTTAATAAGAGCCACCATTGTAAAAAAAATGGAACTGGATAACGTTATTACCTCATCGGGCAGTATGCTGGCTAATGAAGAGGTAACGCTAAACCCGGAAACAGCGGGCAAAATAGTTTCGATACAATTTAAAGAAGGAACGGAAGTAGTAAAAGGGCAATTGCTCTTAAAACTTGATGATGGTGAATTGCAGGCAACACTGGCAAAGCAAATGGCTATTCAAAAAATTAATGAAGAGAAAGAACGAGATTTAAAAGCCTTGCTTGCCATAAAAGGCGTTAGTCAGGAAGAGTATGATATAGCACTATCTGTTGTTCAGCAAGCTAAAGCCGATATTGATTTAACGCAGGCGCAAATTGCAAAAACAGAAATACGCGCTCCGTTTAATGGTACCATTGGTTTAAAAAGCGTTAGCGAAGGTGATTTCATAAGTTCATCAGATGCTATTGCAACTATAGAGCAACTAAATCCTATGAAGATTGATTTCAGTGTGCCCGAAAAATACTCATCGCAAGTGCATGTAGGCGATACTGTGTTTGTGAAGATAGCGGGCACCGGACATAAATATGCCGGTAAAGTATATGCCTTCGACCCTAAGATAGATGCTGCCACCCGTGCTTTAAAAGTGCGTGCTTTGGTTGATAATAGTAAAAAAGAGATTTTTGCAGGCTCTTATGCTGAGGTTACGCTGGTGTTGCATACCGAGAACTCTGTAGTTGTACCAAGCATGGCTGTAATAGCCGGTTTGCGGGGACAAACAGCCTTTGTGGTAGATAGCGGAAAAGCAAAATTAGTACCTATTACAATTGGTATCAGAACAGATTCGAGTGTGGAAGTTTTAACCGGATTAAAAGCTGGAGATACCATTGCCACTTCAGGAATTATGGCACTTAAAACCGGGATGAAAGTTAAAATTCAGAACCTAAAAAAACTTAAGTAGCCATGAGCATTTCATCTACCAGTATTAATCGTCCGGTTCTTGCCATCGTAATGAACCTTATTATTCTTTTGTTTGGATTAATAGGGTATAAATTTTTGGGCGTGCGTGAATTTCCGGCAATTGACCCTCCGGTTATTACCGTGCGTACTAACTACACAGGTGCCAGTGCAGAGGTTATAGAATCGCAAATAACAGAGCCCTTGGAAAAATCTATCAATGGTATTGATGGTATTCGTACGATTTCTTCAACCAGTGCGCAAGGTGTAAGTTCTATTACGGTTGAATTTAACTTAAGTGCAGATTTAGAAAGTGCTGCTAACGATGTGCGCGATAAAGTAGCACAAGCATTGCGACAATTACCACAGGATATAGATGCTGCGCCAACCGTTACCAAAGCCGATGCTAATAGCGATGCCATAATAAGCATGACAGTTCAGAGTGATACGCGTTCTATTTTAGAGGTTGATGATTATGCAGAGAATGTATTAGTAGAGCGTTTGCAAACCATCCCTGGTGTTAGTACCATACAGGTTTGGGGGCAAAAAAAATATGCTATGCGTTTGTGGATGAACCCTACAAAGCTTGCTGCTTATGGGCTTACAGCCATTGATGTACAAAATGCCATAAATAAAGAAAACATCGAATCTCCGTCAGGTAAAGTAGTTGGACCAAGTAACGAACTTACTGTGCAGGCAAAAGGCCGTTTAAATACTGTTGATGATTATGAGAACATGATTATTAAAACAAACGGAACCGAATTGGTTCGTTTTAGAGATGTTGGTCGTGTAGAACTTGGTCCTGAAAACTTAGAAACAACTTTAAAGATTAGCGGTATAGCTATGATTGGTTTGGGAGTTGTACCTCAACCGGGGGCTAACTACATTGATATTGCCGATGAGTTTCACAAACGGATGGAGAAGATAAAGAAAGAAATCCCGAAAGATTATAAAATAGATATTGCTTTAGATAATACCAAGTTTGTTCGTCGTGCTGTTTCTGAAGTAGAAGAAACATTGCTAATTGCTATCATACTCGTAATTATTATTATTTATCTTTTCTTCCGCGATTGGATTATTGCTATCCGTCCTTTGATAGATATGCCGGTTGCCTTAATAGGTGCGTTCTTTATTATGTACATCATGGGTTATTCCATTAACGTATTAACGCTGCTTGCTATTGTGCTTGCCACGGGTTTGGTAGTTGATGATGGTATAGTGGTAACCGAAAACATCTTTAAAAAAATAGAAGATGGTATGGATCCTTTAGAGGCCGCTCATAAAGGTTCCCGAGAGATTTTCTTTGCAGTAGTTTCTACTTCCATAACGTTAGCGGCAGTGTTTCTGCCTGTTATTTTCTTACAGGGTTTTGTGGGGCAGTTATTCCGTGAGTTTGGTGTAGTTCTAGCAGGGTCTGTATTAATATCTGCTTTTGTCTCGCTTACCCTAACCCCTATGTTAAATGCACATTTGGTAAAGAAAAATCATAAGAAGAGTCGTTTTTATATAATGACAGAACCTTTCTTTGAACGCCTCGAAACTAATTATTCTAATACACTTGGAAAGTTTTTAGAATTAGATAAAAAAGAGAAAAATTGTACGAAACTATTTTCTTCCTGCAATAATTGCTTTAATAGGAGTGTTATTTTATAATATTCCATCAGAATTAGCTCCGCTTGATGATAGAAGCTGGGTACGTATTAATGCTACCGCACCCGAAGGTGCATCGTATGAGTATATGGACAGGTTTATGGATAGGTTTGGCAAAATGGTTGATGATAGCCTGAAAGAAAAACGTATGGTAATGACAATTACTGCGCCCGGTTTTGGTACCGGCTCTGTAAACTCAGGCTCTATGCGATTGATGTTAAAAGAGCCTGAAGATAGGAAACGATCACAACAAGCCTGTGCCGATTATGTAGCTAAATTAAGCAAAGGCTTCCCTGAAGGAAAAATATTTGTATCGCAAGAGCAAACTATTTCTGCGGGAGGGGGGCCGCGCGGTGGCTTACCTGTGCAGTATGTTATTCAGGCTCCTGACTTTGATAGACTTAAACAATTTCTTCCTAAGTTTTTAGACGAGGCATATAAAGAACCTACGTTTCAGGGTGTTGATTGTAACTTAAAGTTTAATAAGCCGGAACTGGATATAACTATTTTAAGAGATAAGGCGAAATCGTTGGGAGTCTCTGTGCAGGATATTGCACAAACCATGCAGCTTGCTTTAAGCGGAAACAGGTTTAGCTACTTTATTATGAATGATAAACAATATCAGGTAATGGGGCAATTGGATATTGATTTTAGAGGTACCCCGTCGGATGTGAAATCTTTATATGTGCGCAATGCTGCCGGAGATTTAATTCAGTTAGATAATTTAGTGAAGATTGAAGAATTGAGTCGCCCGCCGCAATTGTATAAGTATAATCGTTATGAAGCTGCTACCGTATCCGCTGGTTTAGCTCCCGGAAAAACTATTGATGATGGTATTAAAGCTATGGACAGGATTGCAAAAAAAGTATTAGATCCAACTTTTACTACTGCATTAACCGGTCCCTCAAGAGACTTTGCAGAGAGCGGTTCTAACATTATGTTTGCTCTTGGATTAGCGCTTCTGTTAATTTATTTGATTCTTGCTGCACAATTCGAAAGTTTTGTTGACCCATTTATTGTAATGCTAACAGTACCGCTTGCGTTTGCAGGAGCATTGCTATCGCTATGGTATTTTAATCAAACACTTAATATCTTTTCTGAGATTGGAATTATTATGCTTATAGGACTCGTTACTAAGAACGGAATTTTAATTGTAGAGTTCTCTAATCAGTTAAGAGAACAAGGCTTATCTAAACTAGAAGCCATACAAAAGGGAGCTACTGCTCGTCTTCGTCCTATTTTAATGACGAGTATTGCAACAGCTTTAGGTGCCCTGCCAATTGCTATGTCCTTAGGTGCTGCCGCAAAAAGCCGTATGGGTATGGGTATTGTGGTAGTTGGTGGAATTATGTTTTCGTTAATACTAACCCTGTTTGTAATTCCTGCCATGTATACCTACCTGTCTAAAGCTCATAGAAAGAAATTAGAAAATACGTATGAATCAGAGCCTGTAAAAGAAAATATTGCCTATGAAAAACATGTATAAGTTTATCACCTTATGTATTTGTTTAATAGCTGCTTCGGTTAAGAGCCAGGATTTACTGACTTTAGAAGACGTTATTAAAATAACCGTTGAAAACAACTTTGATATTAAGATTGCAAAGAACAATGTACAGGTAGCCAAAAACAACAATAACATAGGCTTAATAGGTGGTGGGCAATCTACCGGAGGTACTGTGTCGGGTGGTACTACTGGTATGCTTCCTCAAATATCTATTGCATCGGGTAGCCCTGCAAGTCCATTAGGAATTGGTCAAACTGTTACAACACTAAAATACTCTACACCTGCAGCAGATATTAATAAACAAGGTCTTACTTCTTATAATTATGCTCCTTCCATTGTTGGTACTTGGTATTTTTTTGATGGTTTAAAAATGTTTGTTACTAAGAAGAAACTAAACCGAGCGGAAGAATTAAGTAACATTCAATACAGAGTAACCGTTGAAAACACCCTGCTTAGCGCACTTACTGCCTATTATCAAATGATTAGCATCAAGCAATATATTAAATCACTTAAAACATCCTTAACTTTAGGAAGCGACCAAAAACAACTGGCAGACCAAAAACTTAAAACCGGAACAGGCTCTAATGTAGATGTTCTTCAAACGCAAATAGACTATAACAACATTCAGGTATCAATCATTCAACAACAAAATTTATTGAACGAGCAGCGTATCAACCTAAACAACATTCTAAAACGCCCTGCCGACACAGATTTTTCTGTACCTGATACCATTGTTATGCAAACTAAACCTGAATATCAGATGGCGTTAGATAATACTGACAAAAACAACAATTCTATATTAGCAGGGCAAAAAACAATTGAGATAGATGAGCTTGCTTTAAAGGAATTTAAAGCTAATCGTATGCCCAAGATAGGGGTTACAGGCAATTATACTTGGCAAAAGACTACTAACTCAATTGGATTTTTGCGCGAGAATTTAAACTATGGTTACAATGCAGGTTTTGTTTGTAACTGGACATTATTGAATAACCTTACCACACATACTGCCATAAAAAACCAAACGGTGCAGTTAAGTACTGATAATATGCGCTTGGAAGCCACAAAGCTGCAAGAGAAGGGAAACCTGTATAAAGCCTTTTTAAGTTTTCAAAACAACCTGAACATTATAGACATAGAAAAGCAAAGTGTGCAAATGGCAAATCAAAACCTGCTTATTGCGGCGCAGCGTTTTAAACAAGGCTTATCTAATTATATAGAATACCGAACGGTAGAGCAAAGTTATGAAGATGCCCAATACCGCTTATCTCAGGCGGCATATAACACCAAACTAAGCGAACTTAATTACCTGAAAGCACAAGGCTTGCTGGTGCATTAATGTTTGGGCGTTCTGGCTCACTAAGTGTTGTAAAGCCCTTCTCTTGGGGTCAGTATTTTGGTTTAAAAAAAGGATTTTTGATGTTTATTTGTGGCGAATAAGTAACACTAAGCCTTAACAAAAAAGCCCCAATTTTCTTGGGGCTTTTAGTTGAGGTAACTTAATCAGTAACTGTTTTTTGTCTTGTCTAAAACAGGTATCTCACCCCAATTTGTCCTTGCCAACGTGAAGGTTGGGACGCTGAACCAACTTATACAGGAATGTACGTTCAGCTTTCAAAAAAGTTTATTGATGATAATCGTTTTCTTTTCAAAAACTATCTTGACTATGGACAGCACGAAGCCTTGTATTTAACAGAAAACGAAACGGAAGAAATTAGTACCATTTTTAGCTTAATGATAAAGTATTATAACGATGGGAAGCAAAATTTCACCGTTTTACTTTCGTATGTAAATGTGTTAATTTCATTAGTAGAAGCATTTTACGGCAGACAATTTTCCACCAATCCGAAACAATACAATCGCATTCTAACAGTGAGGGATATGGTAAAGGTTTACTGTGAGCAGTTTGTAGAAGAGAATTTGCTTTAATGCTATTTTATAACTTTAAAGAAAAAGCCTTACATCATAGCGTAAGGCTTTTAATAGTCAAAATTATTCCAAATTTATTTTACAATAACCAATCTCTTATTTACAACACCTGTATCACTAATAATGCTGATATTGTATATTCCTTCTTTCAGGGCACTTGCATCAATAGTAGTTTTTCCATTTATAGTTTGACTTAACACAAGCTTACCATTTACATCATAAACTTGTATGATTTGTTTTGTTACATTGATTGGTTCTATCACAAAACTGCCGTTGTTGGGGTTAGGGTAGATGTCAACTTGCTCATTACTATTTATATATTGCTTTACATCTGTTGTAGCACAATATGTGGGCTTATCAAAAGTGAGTGAGTCAATCACTGCATTAGAACTGTTATAGGCTGTCATTTTTATTTTGCAGCCATTCACACTAAAAAAGGCATAATTATAGGTAGAATCAAAAACATTCATAGCCCATGCATCGGGTGTAGATTCTTTGCCATACAGGCCAGCGCCGGCTCCTCCCGAAATAATCTCGCACCTTCCCTGTCCGGTTTGGCTTCCAAAGGCAGCAACGGGTGTTGTAGAACTTACATTGAGGTTGACAGGAAAGGAACGTTGATAATTGTGGTCGTGTCCGGTAAGCACGAGGTCTACCCCATAGTCATCAAAGGCTTTCCACACAGTAGAGCGGTAAGCGTTCATATCGCCAGAGTGAGCACCATCGGTAAAAAAACAATGATGACAGGAAACAATTTTCCAAACAATGGTGGGGTCGCTGTTGGCTGCCAAAAGTGTGTTTTTCAGCCATGTAAGCTGAGCAGCATCGCCTGCATCATTAGTATTTAGCGTAATAAACAGGCAATTACCATATTTAAAAGAGTAATAAAGATTAGAACCGCTAACTTGCGGCAAATCCCAAAGGTTAGAGAAAAGGGTAGAGTCTACTGCATCGTGGTTACCCATAGCATGAAAAACAAGATTATTGGGTAAGAATGCGGATACAGCATTAAAGAAGGTATTGTATTGCGAACTTGAATTGCCTGCAACCGTAAGGTCTCCGTTAAACAAGGTAAAGGTAGGGTGGCGGGCTATAGCTAAGTTTGTAACAGTAGTAAGAACGGAAGGATAATCTCTGCAGTCGCCCATAGAACAAAAAGTAAATGCATTTGTATTGAGTGGGGGTGCAGTAGCATAAGTACCGGCTGATACCCAAGTATGTGTGCTTGAATTATAAAGTTCGTAGTAAATGGTTGTACTGGCGGTTACCGTAGGAAATACATATTTAAAAAAATAGGTTCCGGATGTGTAACCCGTGCGGCGGACTGCTTTAAAGCTTCCTTTCTCATAAGATGAAGTATATCCCCATTTCATTGAATCGGCTGTGCCGGTATTGCTCCATGTCAGAGTTAACCCATTAAGTGGATCAGTAGTAGTTCCCCAGCGAATCTGGCTGATAGTAGCATGGGCAAGAGACGAAAGCCCAAATATAAGTGATAAGGTGATATTTGTTCTTTTCATTAGCGTACTAATTTTTATACCTGATATCACAGCCGTGCTTAATAGTTTTGATTTCATACTTTAAATGTTTATTTAATTATTAATATAAAATTTAAAGGTGGTTAAGGATAATTGGACTTTGTAGTAGTTTCTCCAATTCCTTTAAGGTGGTCACCCTATTAAAGGTGCAATATACAATATCAAAAAGCTGATGTCAAGTGTTTTTTCATAAAATGGAATGTTATTTAACATTCTATTTATATTCGTAGCAGAAGAATGCATACAAAAAAGCACAAATTTTACAGAGTAATTCCGGGCTTATGTGCCATAATATTGGCATGGATTTTATCAGATGGGTGCAGTACTTCCAAAAAAGTAACGACAACAGTTGCCTCCAATCCTAGAAATAGCTTGGAGGAAGGCTTGTAGTAAATGTCATACGCTGGATGACGCAAACCCGAAGGGTTACCCCGCTTCACAATGGGCTCGTATTGTGAACAGAATGCAAAACAAAAAAGGCGGAAACCAATTCAGCGATGAACAAAAGGATCTGATTATCAAATATCTGATGGCTAATGCGATAATCAAAAATTGAAATGAAAAAATAACCCTTTGATTTATTTATAATTCAAGCGTTAATTGATTGCTTTTAAAATTATAGGCATTTAATTCTTATTCATGAGTGAAAAAGTATACTTGCCATGTGGTTTATATATTACCGTTTTAATTGGTTAGTGTAAGGCGCGTAAAGCCCGACCCCGCGCCGCGGGGGAACGCCCTCCTTCGACATTTCGACAAACGTAATGCTCAGAATGACAAAAGAAAACACAAGGGCTTTTGTTTTCGTACGCATTTCTAAACCTATATTTGTTGTGTGAGCGGTATTTACATCCATATTCCTTTTTGCCGCAAAGCTTGTTTGTATTGCGATTTTCATTTTTCTATTAATCTTGAGAATAAGAAGCATTTAGTTAATGCTATTTGTAAAGAGATAACCAACCGAAAGAACTACGTAGAAAACAACACCATCAACTCTATTTACTTTGGAGGCGGCACACCCAGTTTGTTAAGCCTTGCAGAGCTTGAACATATTTTAACGGTTACTCATTCTAATTTTAAAGTAGATAAAAATGCTGAGCTTACCTTTGAGTTAAACCCCGAAGATGCAGAAATAAACTACTTGAAAGCGATAAAGCAATTAGGTGTAAATAGGTTAAGTGTAGGGTTGCAAAGCTTTGATGACGAGGAATTAAAGTGGATGAACCGTGCACACAACGCACAACAAAATTTTGATTGTATTAAGTTGGCGCAACAAGCAGGTTTTGAAAACATTTCTATTGATTTGATTTATGGCAGTAAATTTCAAACCCATGAAACATGGCATAATACTTTGCAAATAGCCTTTGGGTTGAATGTGCAACACATATCTTCCTACAACCTAACCGTTGAAAGCAGAACACAGTTAAACCATCTTATAAAAGAAAATAAAGAAAAGGATATTGATAGCGAAATAAGCTCGCAACTGTTTGATATATTGATGGAAGAAACGGAAAGGAACAGTTTTGCCCAATACGAAATATCTAACTTTTGTAAACCAGGTTATATGGCGGTGCATAATAGCAACTACTGGAGGGGCTTGTCTTACTTAGGTATTGGTCCTTCGGCGCATTCGTATAATGGTATTTCGCGCAGGTTTAATGTAAGGAGCAACATGCAGTACATTCAGGCTATTGAAAACAACAAACCATTTTATGAAGAAGAAATTCTAACAGCTAATGATAAGTACAACGAATATATTTTAACCCGCCTTAGAACCCAATGGGGTTGTGATGTTAAGGAGATAGAAACTTCTTTTGGAGGACAGTATTTGACTTATTTTTTAACCCAATTAGAAACACACAAACAAAAAAACTTTATTGATATAAAACAAAACTCTGTAACTTTAAACAAACAAGGAAAGCATTTTGCCGATGGCATTGCTTCTGATTTATTTTATACAAAGAAAGATGACCCGAGCCTTTAGGCGAACACCATATTACAATAATTAAAAAATAACTAAGCAATATGATTGCAACAATAACTCATAAACAAAAAACATTCAGGGTAGATTTCTCTAAACCTATTGATATTTCTTTGCCTGTTGCCATTGGTGGAGTAAAGGCATGGTACGTGCCCGAACCCATAATAGAACCTGTGCGCATGGGCGATTGGGTTGGAGAAGTAGCACAAGGTGGTTCTGTAAACTTTAAGAACATTACTTTCAATCCTCACGGGCATGGCACACATACCGAATGCGTTGGGCATATCAGTAAAGAGTTTTACTCGGTAAACAAAAGTCTGAAACAATTTATGTTTATGGCAGAACTTATAACTGTTTTACCCAAAGAAGTAAACGGAGATTTAATCATTACCAAGGGAATCTTAGAAGATTTTCTATTGGATAAAACTCCTGAAGCATTAGTAATACGAACACTTTCAAACTCTGAAGCAAAAACACATAAGAATTATTCCAATACAAACCCGGCTTATATAAATGAGGAGGCCATGAAGTATATTATTAGTAAAGGCATTCAACATTTATTATTTGATACCCCGAGTGTAGATAAAGAAGTGGATAATGGCGCACTACTTGCACATAAAGTTTTTTGGGAGCATCCGCAAAACACAAATACACAACGTACTATTACTGAATTGATTTATGTACCTAACACCATTTTTGACGGCACTTATCTTTTAGATTTACAGGTTGCGGCTTTCGAGAATGATGCAGCCCCATCAAGACCTTTGTTGTATAGAATTATATACTAATATCCATAAAACGACTTTTTAATAAAGCCTTGAATTATAGTTACCAACTTAAAAGTAATAGTTTATTTAATAATAAAAAAGTACTTTTGCGCTCAGAAAAATGGTCCCGTAGCTCAGCTGGATAGAGCATCAGCCTTCTAAGCTGAGGGTCTTTGGTTCGAATCCAAACGGGATCACATCAAAAGGCTCATACCTTCAAAATATGAGCCTTTTCAACGAAAAACCCTCTAATAAGCCGAAAATTAATGCCAATTGTGCTCAATTACGCTCAATTGGAGACAGAAATGTTTCAGTAATGTTTCAGTCGGAGGGCATGTTTCAGTCTTGAGTGCAAAATCTTCCTTGCGTTCATATCTTCGTTTGCGACGGAATGGATATGTTAAAGGGTGGGATATTTTGGGCAAATTTGCCCAAAACTTAACCTGAGTTCACTTAAGCACATGTCGTAATATTTTTTCTTGTTAATAAGTTCCGCTTAAAAATAAGTTCACCTGATTTAATAATGATTAGTTAGAAAATCTATCTTAGCCAAAAGTAAAAAGGACGTGCCGACCATTAGCCAAATATTGACTAAAAATATAAACAATTTTGAAGTAAACGTCTTTGAAGTTGATATACAACAAGAAGCACAAAAGCAGTTGTTGGAGCAAAGGCTTATTGAGCAGATAAAGAAGATAAAAGCGTTTAAAAATATAGATCAGGTAGTTAATTCGATTAAAACTCCTGGGATAACAAATGAGTTTATCGAGAAGCTAAAGCAGAGCTTGATTTCCGCTACAAAACCGGCAGACAATCAAATACCAGCTTTTGATGTAAAGAGATCGTATATAACTGAATTTATGTCCCAATTGGTTTTAGAAAAACATTACCAATGCTTTTTTTATGAGGAAGCAGACAGGCGTTTAAAATCTGACCAGTGGCATTACAAACACATTCAAAAGGAATTGATGTTACAGGTATTCACGAAAATGGTAATGAATTAAAATTTGTTGTTTGCGAGGTGAAGGCTTCTAACAGTGAAATTCCAGCCACTGTTGCTCCTTCCTTACTTGACGATATTAAGAATGCTATTAACTTAGAGAATGACCGTTTGTTCAGGGAAATCCTCTCATACATAGGAGACATAAATCCTAATGACGGTATTTTCACCAAGATTATTACATTTTTGACAGACTGCTTAAAGCAAAAGGATGATAAAGACTTAGTCTTAAAAAACGTAATATTTTTTCCTTTTATGCTAAGGAAAAATGAAAAAATAAAGGCCGATTCAAATGTAAACGACTTTGAAAATTTCGGCAAGGAGGACTTTAACGGAATTTCTATTAAGGGGGTTATATGGTCATTCAACCATGATATTGATGATTTCTGTAAAAACGTATGGACTAATGCAGTAAATGCTATCTAACGAAGAATTAAAAAATATAGATAACAAAATTAACTCCTTGCTTTCACCAACGGATGGTGAAGTAGCTGACTTATTGAGCATTTTACATCAGCACGAAAAATATTATTTGTATAAAAAATTTGATCCCCAACATGAGGATAAAGATTGGGAGAATATAAAGGTTCGCGCAAATACTAAAATTGAAACGGTTGACTCTTTAGCATCTTTCCTATCTAATAATGCTCAGTATGAAAAATATTTTAGTACGGATATAAATGCTAAAAAACCTGTTCTTACAAAGTTGTATGAAATATTGTCTGAACTTTATTTCACTCAGTTTGAAAATGATAAATTACAAGATATAGAGCGACTGGAATTACTTGTCTTAGCATGTTTAACAGGAGTAAGTGGTGAACGAAGCCCTGAAGTAACTATGATTATCGGAGAACAGGCAGCATGGATAAGTAATATTCGAACGAATAATGTAACTGAAAAATTAAAAACATCTACTTATAAAGTCCTAATAGCTCTTTTAGGGAAAATAAATCAAAAGACAGATATAGATAAAATAAGTTATTTTATTGAAGAATCATTAGGGGACTTAAAGGGAATACAGGAAACAATTCTTCAAGCAGAACAATTTGATTTAGAAGATGGTTTTCTTATAGGGACATTTGGAAACATCATTCATATTGTAAAATCTTTGTCTGAATATTTGTATAATGGTAAAACATCAAATAATGAAAAAATAAAAGATATTGTAAGGGATTATAGTTACAACGCCATTGAACTCACAAAAAACATTTCAGAAACCAATATAAAGAAAATTACATACCATATTCGACGGTCTTTGAATCAAATATGTGATAACTCGATATGGAATTTGGCCGAGATCAATCCAGTGTTTAAAGCATTTTTTGAAAAATCAGTTCATAACTCAGAGAATTTCTTTTTAACTCTGCTTCCCTCTCAAAGAAAGTCTCTCTATCAGGTTTTGTCAGCCAAGAAAAGTATAGTGATAAACATGCCGACCAGTTCAGGTAAATCCTTACTGGCTGAAATGCTTATTCTTTTTACTATTCAAACGCAAACCTACGGGAATACAAAACCAACTATCGCTTATGTTGTTCCCACGAATGCATTAATTAATCAGGTTAAAATTCGTTTAAAAAGGCAATTTGGAGATGAGTATGTAATTGAAAGTGTACTGCCTTTTTATGAGGATGATTCGTTAGAGGAAGAATTACTAAAAAAATATCCCCACATTCATGTGGTTGTAACAACTCCGGAAAAACTCGATTTCCTTATTCGCAATGAGAGGCCTGCTGTAAAAAATTTAAAACTGGTTATCCTGGATGAAGCACATAATATTTCCAGTAAGGATCGGGGCTCCAAATTTGAATTACTGCTTTCAATAATTAAACAAAAAAAAACCGACGTAAATTATTTATTGCTGAGCCCATTTATAGAAAAAAGGAATGCTGATGAGCTGGCCTTGTGGCTTGGGGAAACCAACGAAAAATCAGCTTCAATAAGCATTAGTTGGTCTCCCACTAAACAATTTGTAGGGTGTAATACTCTTGAAAACGGAAAAAGCGAAAGCTACATTAACTATTTCCCAACCACGCGTAATCAGATAATTCGAGACGATGTAAGAATTCCTTTAAATGTAAACCTGAACACTCTAAAAGGAACGCTCGGAGAAAAACGTATAGATTCCCCAACTAAAGTTATTGGGTTACTTACAAAGTATTTACGTTTAGGAGAATCTACATTAGTTTTTTGCGGAGGAACAGGAACAAGCCAAAAACTTGCCATTAAAGCAAAAGATTACTTTTCACAAACAGGATTACTTCCTAATATTTCCAATGACGCATCTATTCAAAGATGTATCACAATTATTAAATACGAAAGTAAGGCAGATGACCCTCTAATTGAATGTTTAAAATATGGTGTTGCATTTCATCATTCTGAATTAAGTGGGTTAGTTAAGGAGGAATTAGAATCATTAATAAGCGAAGGGAAAGTCAAGTTAATATGCGCGACACCTACTTTGGCTCAGGGTATGAACTTTCCTATTTCCAATGTAATTTTTGATACGCTTAGTTTAGGCCGAGGTGCTGGTAATAACTCAATGGATAATCCTACTTTTTGGAATATTGCAGGCAGAGCAGGGCGAGCATTCATGGACAAGGAAGGACACATAATTATTGGATTCACTGGTTCAAATGCTAACACGATTACCCAAACAAAAAAATACATACAGAATGATGCTAAAGAAATCATATCCTCGTTAACTTCTTTTTTCGATATACTGGAAGATGATTTTGATTTCAATTTTAAGTTATTGAATTCACATCCGGCAGCTTCTAATTTTTTGCAGTATCTAAATCATATTTTAAAAGTATCTCATAAATACGATTTGGACAATGTAGACTCAAATAAAATCAGAACAATTTTAAACAACTCATTTTATTACCAGCAAATATCATTTAAACAGGGCTTCTTAGAAACCGAAAGAAAAATAAGTGAATTTTCCAGTAAGTATGTCGCTTATCTAAAGGGGCAAAACAAAGGCAGTCTTACTTTAGCTGATGTGTTTGGTATTAGCAATATTAGCTTAAATGGATTAATGGGTGCAGTTGCAGAATATAAAAGGAAATTATCAGAACAATATCTTGATGCGGAAGACAGGCTTTTGGCTTCTACTGTTATTCTTGACAACAAGGATGTAGACTCTTTAGCTAACATTATTAAAATAATAAGCCTTGTTCCTGAATTAAAGGTTTCTCTTTGGGATAAAAAAGGTGCACTTGATGTAATATCCATTGCAAAATTATTAATGGGATGGGTAAATGGGAAAAGCATAAGCGCAATTGCCGGTGAAGTTCAAAAAGATGACCAAACCATTCAACAAGCTATTGGATTTTGCAACAGCTATATAAACGGCAAGTTAAAAAATTATTTACCCTGGGGGCTTAATATGTATCAATCGTTAACTAATGATAAAGAAAGCGAGGATGCAAAAATGTTACCTTCTTATGTTTACTATGGTGTAAACGATAAGGAATCTGCAATTATTGCGAGTTTAGGTATTCCTCGCTTTCTAATTAAAAACGTAAAATCAAAAGTTAAAGAAATCACAAATAATCAAGTGATAACAACAGAAAACATAAACGATGTGAAGGTCGCTCTAAAAAAAATAAGTGACTTTAATATTGGGGATTCAAATACAGAAAAAGTCCAGATAAAGAAAATTATTGATTCAAAACTATAATTGTTGGTATGAACATTGACCTCTAAGTTTCTAACCATCTCAGCCAGGAAAATCTCACCAAAATAGTCCCACTAAGAACAAAAGTGGGACTATGATTGATAACCAGCTACTTAATTAGACAGCCTTCATTATTTGTCCCAGTTAGTGCTAAAAACGCTAAAAAGAGAGGACTATTCTCGCCATTTACGGCTACACTCGCTTATAAATTATCACAACCATGAGAAAGAAACAGACGGCCACTTCCGGTATGGACTGGAACACGATGCTTGGATTAACACAAAGACTTAAGCAAGATGAAATGTATAGGGATTATCTATTAGTAACCGTAGGTTGTTACTTCGGCTTGCGCATAGGTGATCTGCTTAAGTTGCGCTGGATTGATATAGCAAGTAAGAGTGAGTTAATTCTTACCGAAGAGAAAACCGGTAAGCAGAGAAAAATAACCATCAATGCTAAAGTAGGCGAAGCGGTTAACCTGTGTTTAAAAAAAGTCAGGTTAAAATCCGGGTTCAATGAAAACGGATATATGTTTGCCAATCGGTGGGGTGCGCCAGTAACAATCAGCTACGTGAACAAACGGTTGAAGTACATCTTCAAAAAATATCAAGTATCGGTAAAGAATCCAAGCAGCCACACCTTGCGCAAGACGTTTGGAAAGCGTGTATATGAATCAGATAACAAGAGTGAGCGTGCCCTAATTTACCTGAGTGAGATATTCTCTCATTCATCTATCGCAATCACCAGAAAATATATCGGTATCACTCAGGAACAAATTGCTGATGTTTATATGAGAATTTAGTCATAAACTGTCTTAATTTTTCTGACTCATCTGCAAATTAAAAATGGCTGAAGCAAATTTTATCTCGCCATTAGTGGCATCTATCTCTTTTAAAATTCGGGAAAATAATTCTGTTTTAGTAGCTCTTCGCTTTTTATAATTTACCACATAGCGCAAAGTAAATTCCACCCAATTATCATTTATAACTAATGAAACCATTGGCTCGGTTTGTGTATCTTCCAAACGATATTTGTTTTCTAATGTATTCCATTCTCTTTTTGATTTTTGTGATAAATCTCCGGCAACTTCTTTACCAATATTTAATAGTATCAGTTTGATTTTGTCATAATTGCTACCATACTGAATTGGGATTTTAATTTCATCCCACAAAAAGGTAAAATCTGCAGAATAATTAAACACAGGTTCTTTAAAAACAAAACTATTGGCAACAAATACCATTCTGCCATTATATAAATCACCATCAACCCATTGCCCAAGTTCCATAATAGTTGTTCTCAGAATTCCTATATCCATTACATCACCTTTAATGCCGCCTACTTGCACCCGCTCACCCGTTCTATATAAACTACCTAATAATATGGCTAACCAACCGGCAAAAGAAACAATTACTTCCTGTAAAGCGAAGGCAATACCGGCACCGGCAATTCCTAAAGCAACTGTAAAACTACCAAGCTTGTTACTATATATAATAAGAAGTAAAACTATACAGAGAATATAACCAATAAAATCGCTGAATTTTTTGGCCTTATAGCGATTGCCGTGATGCTTGATTTTTGTGACAAGATACCGTTGTACGATTTTTATAATTATCCAAATAAGTATAATGCCAATTAGTACAATAGCAATTTTATCCAGCGTATGGTTAAATAAATATTTTTTGATTTCATCTTTCATTAGTTGCTTTATCAGGTAAGAGTTTTGTCGTTTTCTTCTCTGTTTTTATAATTAACATTATCCTTTAAAGCTTCAAAACCGGAAACTACATCAAACAGTTCTTCATCAATTGAACTCTGGCGTAAGCGGTGAAATTTATGGTTTAAATCGTCCAGCAATTCTCCTATGTTTTTCTCGGCACGCTGCATAGCAGCCAAACGACTTGCATTTTCACTACCTAAAGATTCGGCACAGGCTTTGAACAAGGAAACAAAAAGATACTCATGAATAAGCGCCTGCAAAGTTAATCTTTGCTCTCCTATTACTTGTGGTGTTTGTTTTGTTGGCCATTGAAGTTTAGTTAATCCCTGCCGCCATTTTTCATCTAAAGGTAATAAATGTTGACTAACAGGGGTATACCCCGCTCCATCGTTTTGTTTATTATGAAAAATATAAAATTCTTTAATAGTTCCCTTTTCATAATTCTCTTCGCTTTTAATTAGAATTTGCCCGATAAGAGAAGTGATTGCGTTTACCGAATTAGGAACAGAAAAATGCTCTGTAGCCATAAACCCAATATCCGCTAAAAGCAGTTGAACACGCTCGCCAACAGCCCAAATTTCTTTTTTGCCTGATAAAGCCTTAAGTGATTGAGATACAAAATCGGTAAGTGAATCATTAAATTGCCCAACAAGTCCTTGGTCTGACCCAAATACAATGGCACAAATTAATTTTTCATTCTTTGCATGTATATTTTTCTTTTCATTAATGATGTCTATTTTTTCTTCTTTAAAATAGGCAACAATACCCAATGCTACGGTATTATAATAGTCTTCTAATGAATTAACGGCTGCTTCGTACTGCCCAATATTGGAAGCCGCTACAGCTTTCATCGTCTTTACAACAGATTTAAGGTCTTTTGCCCCATCAATTTTTCTACCTAAACTTTCTAAGGTATCCATTATGTTTGCTTTTCTTTTTCTTCAGGCTTATCCTGAAAAGTAGCAAGTATTTTTTTTGCAATATCTAATATGGCTTCATGATATGAATCACTCAATTCCTTATTTGTAAATAACTGCTTTAATATTTCAGAAGGGAATTCCTCGTTTGCATTGAGTAAAGCAGTTTCAGCATCCTGTATTTTTTCAATCGGGATAGTATCAAACAACCCACTTGTTAAAGCAAGTAATTCCATTATTTGTTCAGGAACCGACATAGGTTGGAGTTCCTGTTGTTTAAAACAGCTACGTATTCTTTTTCCGTGCTCAATTATTTTCCGGGTTTGTTCATCCAGTCTTGTACCAAAGCGGGCAAAGTTTTCCAATTCTTCAAATTGCGAATAGGCTAGTTTTAAGTTTGATGTGATAGACCTATAGGCTTGCAATTGTGCTTTACCACCCACACGGGAAACTGATTTACCTATATCGACTGCCGGTAAAATACCCAACTCGAATAACTTGGGAGAGAGATACACCTGCCCATCAGTAATAGAAATAAGATTTGTAGGGATGTAGGCCGAAATATTTTGAGCTTCGGTTTCAATAATGGGTAAAGCAGTAAGAGACCCTCCTCCTAATTCTTTACTCAGGTGTGTAGCTCTTTCCAGTAACCTTGAATGGATATAAAAAATATCGCCGGGAAACGCTTCACGTCCTGGCGGTCTCCTCAATAAAAGAGAAAGTTCGCGGTAAGCGCGTGCATGGTTGGTTAAATCATCGTAAACAATAAGTACATCACGACCTTGTTCCATAAAATATTCTGCAATGCTGGTAGCAGCATACGGAGCAATGTATTGCAATCCGGGTGTGTTATTACCTTCGGTAACTACTACAGTTGTATATTCCATTGCTCCTTTTTCTTTCAGGTGAGCAATTACTTTAGCAACAGATGATGCACGTTGTCCGATAGCGCAATAAATACAAAGCACGTTTTTATCATGCTGATTAAGTATGGTATCGATGGCAATAGCAGTTTTCCCTGTCTGCCTGTCTCCTAAAATTAACTCACGTTGTCCGCGACCAATGGGAATAAGCGCATCAATTACTTTTAACCCTGTTTGTAAAGGAACATTTACAGCGGCTCTATCCATAATAGCAGGGGCAGGACGTTCAATGGGTAATCGCTTATCAAAAACTATGGCGCCTTTATCATCCATAGGTTCTCCTAACGGATTAACCACTCTTCCGATTAAATTAATACCAACCGGAATATCCATCACACGGTTTGTACGTTCTACTTCATCACCTGCGTTTAATAAGGAATCTTCGCCAAGAAGAATAGCACCTATTTCCTCTTCATCCACATTAAAAGCTATACCGTATAAATTACCCCGAAACTTCAACAATTCTTCAAAGCCTACACCGGGCAGACCTGCAATTTTCACAATTCCGGCTGATACACTGATAACCGTACCCACCTCTCTTGGAACAAAAGAGAACGTATAATGTTTTCTGCCTTCATCCAGTTCATCGAATGTGTTGCTTATAGTTTTATTTAATTCGTTTATGGACATTTTATTTCTCCGGCTCTGATTTCTTTTCCAATTCTTTATCCTTCCTTTTTGTTTCTGTTTTCTTTTTAGGTTCAGTCTTCGTTTTTTCCTTTATGGTTTCCGAGATGCTTTTTTCCAATGAACTTATATATTCAGAAATACTCCACGCCAGTTTATACCCGTTTGCCGTAAGTTCAATACCACTTATTAATTCGGGTACTGTACTAAATTGAAAATGGGTTTTTGCTCCAAGTATATCTTTAACAGCATCTTTAATTTCTGTTTGTTGTTTATGGGGCAAATCAAATGTACTTCGTATAAGTATCGGCTTTGAATCGGATGCAAAAGCTTCTATAAATTTTTTCTTTTCATCGGCTTTTAATGCGCCCAAATGTTCAATGAAAGTGTTTACAGATTGTTCTTCCAAACTAACCGAAGCAAGGTCTGCAAGTGCTTTTCTTGCAATGGCAAAAACTTCCTGTTGTGTTTTTTGTGCAATCTCATGGTTTAAAGTTTCAAGCGCTGCTTTTGATGCTTCTTCCAGCTTAGCAATTAGTTTTTTAGCATCATCTCTTGCTTCTTCCAAAAGTTTCTGGCGTTCATCTTTTGTTTCGGCAACAGCCTTATCCATCAAGTCCTTTTTTTGCTTATCAAAGTCTTCATTCTTTTTTTCGAATTCATCCTTTTCTTTTTTAGCATCGGCTTTATCAGCTTTTGCATCCTTCAGTTGAGAAGCAATTTTGTTTTCACGCGCATCAACAGCCTTTAAGATTGGCTTATAGAGAAAGCGCCTCAATAGCCACACCAAAATGAGGAAATTAATTATTTGTGCTATTACGGTGAACCAGTTGATTTTCATCTTGTATAGATTATTTCGCTATAACATGGCTCCAAAACGGGTTGGCAAAAATCAGAATCATAGATATAACAAAACAGTATATCGACAAGGATTCTAACATAGCTAAACCCACAAATAAAGTACGGGTAATGGTTGGAGCAGCATCGGGCTGTTGTGCCATTGCATTTAAGGCTGATGAAATAGATTTACCCTGACCCAAAGCAGGCATCATAACTCCTATACCCGTAGTTATACCTGCGGTAACTATAGAGGCTATGGCAATTAAAGTTGAACTTTCCATTTGTTTATTTTTTAAATTATTTTGTTTTAACGGTTACTTTTTTCTCTTTTGATTTTGGTTCCTGTGTTGCTGCGGCAATGTAAACTATGGCCAAAATGCTAAAGATGTATGCCTGCACTATTCCGGTAATTAAACCAAGTATGGTCATTAACACAGGGAATATTAAGGGAGCTATACTCAGCAATATACTTACTATCATTCCCCCGCTCATAATGTTACCAAACAATCTGATGGCTAATGCCAGCGTTCTCGAAATCTCGCTGATAATATTAAAGGGCAACATAATAAATGTAGGTTGTAAGTACGATTTAAGGTAACCCAATATGCCCACTTCTGAAATGCCGAAAAAGGGTACAGCTAAAAATACGCAGATGGCAAGCGCTGCAGTAGTAGATAGTGAACCTGTTGGAGCCTCATAGCCCGGAAAAATAATGCAAATATTAGATAGGGTTATAAACAGAAATAAGGTGCCGATAAAGCCGATAAATTTATCGGGCTTGTTTAACCCTATTTCTTTAATTTGATTTTTAATTCCAATTACAATCATTTCAAGAATACATTGCCAGCGCGATACCTGAACATCCCTTTTAAGTTTTCTTGTAATTAACCAGGAACTGACTGCCATAACTAACATCAATGCCCAGGTAGTAACCACCGTTAGGTTAATGGTAACAAAATTATATTGCCAAAAGATGGTTTCATCGGGGCTAAGCTTCATGGCTAATCTCCTTTTTTAATTCTACTGTTGTTCCCTTATTTTGTTTGGTTAGATATGTGATTACTAACCGTGCTACGATAAAACCAAGCATACAAATAAGAAGTCTTTGCCAATTGCCAAGCGAAATATAATAAAAGCCCATTAAGGTAATACCTGTACGAAAAAGAAAACTACCCACAAACCATAATGCAGGCTTTTTTGATGTTACAGCCTTTTTTATGGTAAACCAAAGTCCGCCAAAAAATAGGGTTCCTAAAAGCAACCCTATTATAAAGGTTATTATACTATACAAAATTTCATTCATGTTTTATCCTTCATTATCCTCATGCATTTTTTTATCTTCTTTAGCCACCCAATTCCATGCAATTGCACAACCTACCACCAAACCTGTAATTAAACAGGTTAAGGTCCATGAAAAAGATTGAGCATACTTTTTATCTAACCATATTCCTAATGCTGCGCCTAATAATGCCGGAAGGGCAACCGACCAACCCACCATACCAAACGTTCCTAAACCCGACCAAACGCTTTGTTTATCTTGACTAAGTGCTTTCATTTTACGTTTTTCTTTTTCCGCTATCTTTTCACTAAACGATTCCTGTTTTTTTATATCGGTAGGTTTCATTTTAGTCGGCATGAAACTTTTCTAAATTGTGTATAAATCCACTTTCTAATTTAGCCATTGAGGTACGCGTGTTTTTTTCATTTTCATCTAAATTCACAAACTCCTTTTCTACCGACTCATGTAGTTTACCCAAATCAGTTCCTCCTATGGCATTACGCACTGATACCAAAATCTGCCCGCCTGTTTTTATTAATATGCCTTCATCAACAGCTACATAATGTGTTCCGCTTGTTTCTGTTTCATACGTAAAAATACCGGGGACTAAAGCAGCTACGCAATCAAGTCGTTGAGGCAGGAAACCATAAAAGCCATTATTTGTTTCAGCAACAATGCGTGTAACATTTTTTGTTTCGGTATAAACCTTAAAGGGGAGCATAATTTTTAAAGTCATTGCTGTTGTTTCCATCTTACTTAATACTTACTTCCGGTTTTACTTTTGTTTCAGGCTCTGATTTTTTCTTATCCTTACTTTTTTCTTTTGCTTCATCCACCGTTCCAATCATATAAAATGCACTCTCGGGTAAATCTTTAAACTCATCGGCAAGAATACGTTCGCAACCATCCAGTGCATCTTTCAAACTGACTTCCTTTCCCTTAATTCCACTGAATTGTTCGGTTGCATAAAAAGGCTGGGTAAGAAACCTTTCTAAACGCCTGGAACGATTCACCACTTTTCTATCAACCACAGATAATTGTTCCATACCCAGCATGGCAATAATATCTTTCAGGTCTTCATACTGTGCAAATGTTTGCCGTATTTGCTGAGAGAGATTGTAATGCCTTTCCCCAATAATGCCGGGAGTTGCCATTTTTGAGTTGGATTGTAATAAATCAATGGCAGGATAAAGACCTTCACTGGCTCTTTTTCTGGAAAGAACAATAGATGCCGAAAGATGAGAAAATGCGTGAACAGCAGCAGGGTCTGTTAAATCATCAGCAGGTACATACACTGCCTGAATAGACGTGATAGCTCCTGTATCGGTATTAGCAATACGTTCTTCCAGTTTTGCCAATTCTGTTCCCATAGTTGGCTGATAACCCAGGCGGGAAGGCATTTGCCCCATTAAGCCCGATACTTCCATACCTGCCTGAATGAACCGAAAAATATTATCAATAAGCAACAATACATCATGGTGTTCATCATCACGAAAATATTCTGCCATTGTTAAAGCTGCATGACCCACACGAAAACGTGCACCGGGCGGCTCATTCATCTGTCCGAACATCATCACCATGTTTTTTAGCACACCTGCTTCTTTCATATCATGATAGAGTTCCTGTCCCTTCGCGACAACGTTCTCCTATGCCACAAAACATACTTACTCCGTTGTGATGCCCAACCATGTTATGGATCATCTCGGTTAGCAAAACAGTTTTGCCTACGCCTGCCCCGCCAAATAATCCTGCTTTCCCACCTCGCTCTAAGGGTATCAATACATCAATTGCTTTAATACCTGTTTCAAAAATTTCTGATTTTGTAGATTGCTTTGATAACGGCGGCGGAGCCTGATGTACGTTGCGCCATTCCATATCTGTTAATGGTTTCCCGTGATCGATAGTATTTCCAAAAACATCAAACATCCTGCCCAAAAGATCTTTGCCAACCGGTACCGTAAGTTGCTTGCCATTGTTTTCTACAGCCATACCACGTGCCAAACCCTGCGTAGGATTTAATGCAATACCACGCACACGGTGGTTATCAATCTGGGCCAATACCTCAATAGCTATTTCTTTGTTTTTTCCCGAATGAAGCAAGGTATAAATAGCAGGTATTTTATTTTCAAACCATACGTCTATAACGCTGCCTCGCACAGAAACTATTTTTCCGGTGTTTAACGTATTGTCTTTATGGGTTGAATATCAGTTGTCATTTGATACTAGAAAAGTCTTTTTTTAATGTTTTCAGGCGTGGGAGGATAAACTAATTTATAGTCGTGAGACAATAATTTTTCATTCTTATTCCGATATTTCAAGCGGCTAAGCAGATGGGTTATAAGTGCTATATGCGCTTCTTTTTCTTCTCGGCATCAACTACAAACCAAGGAGCGTGTTTAAAATTTGTTTCGGGCAAGCATTTCATCTCGGGCATCAGAATAATCTTTCCAATGTTTGGTTGCCTGCTTATCAATCGGGCTTATTTTCCATTGTTTAAGTGGGTCTTTCTCGCGGTCTTTTAATCTTGTTTCCTGTTCTTCTTTACTAATATCAAGGTAATATTTTAAAATAATAAACCCTGAATCAACCAACATCTTTCTCAAATAATTCTACTTCTTAAAAAAGGAGTTGTATTCTTTATGACTACAAAAGCCCATTACTTTTTCTACTCCCAGCGCGGTTATACCAACTTCGATTAAAGAGCACAAATTCTCCTGAGGCAGGCAACAGTTCTGTATAGCGCTGAAAATACCATTGTCTGTCTTCCCTGTCAGATGGTTTGCCTAATGCCACTACTCTTGTTTCGCGCGGGCTAAGATGTTGCGTAATTACTTTTATGGTTCCGTCCTTTCCGGCAGTATCTCTTCCTTCCAGTATTACCAAAAGTTTAAGGTCGGATGCTATAACCTCTTTTTGCAACTTTACTAACTCAACAAAGAGTTCATGCAATATTTCTTTCTGTTCCATTTTAAATTTTGATGTTTACTTTATTTCTCTTCATTAAATAAATGTTCAAAATCAAACCAAAAACCGCCACGCATGTCATTATACAGTCGTAAACTGAAATCTTACTATGACTTTCCTGATTAAGATTCATAATCATATTGATTAAGCTGTAAATACCAGCACCTGACCAAAAACCGATGCCATATTTATAGTTATTTCTGTCTTTCATTTAAAATTTTGATATAAACCTGTCTTTCTTATATTCTCAATAGTAAGGAAGTATAAAATCGGTGTGATTGATTTATATCAGTAATATGACTGATATATGTTTTAATTTTAATAATTCTACTCTTATTGCTTATGCAGCTTTAAGAGTAGAATTATGATGTGATATTATCTACTTAGTACAAACTTTATCTTTCAATAATTTACCGTCCGGCTGAAAGTAAAGTGCATGTTTTTCTTTGCCCTTTTCTACTTCAACTTTATAAACTTTCAGTTGGTCAGAATCTTTGTCTTTAAATATTTCTTCTTTGTCTTTTGCTACTGTCCATGTTTTGTAGGCTCCACTGCTTATAGCTGATAAAACTGCTTTTGGTAAATCCAACAGTTTTTTATGAATAGCTATTTTCTTTCCGCTCTTATTGTAAACAGCTTTATAGGGCGTATTATCTTTAGTAAAATCTACTACATAATATTCCGGATAATCGTTTGAGTAAAAGAAAGGATCATAATCATACCAATACAAATCATTATCAAATGTAGGGTAGCCATACCAACTCTCATACGTTGTTACCGGATAGTCTACATAAAAAGTTTCCGTTACTACTTTAGGCACTTTGTTTTTCTCAATCTTTACCTTCTTTTTTCCATCGGCTTTTGTAGTGGTTGAAGCAGTTTGTGCAAACGAGCTTACTGCAAAAAAAGTAAGCAACGCACTTCCTGCAATTACTTTAGTGATTATTTTTTTCATTTTATTTATTATTGGTTTAATTGCGAAAGAATTTTCGCAACGGCACAAAGGTTGGTGGTTTAATTGTGCAATGTTTTACACAATTTATAAAACAAGTTACATCATTCACATATAAAAAGCCTGCTTTATGCAATGACTCTTCTTGTAACAATAAAAATGCACCCAGTATGGTTAGTTTTCACACTAACCCTAAAGAGTGCATAATTTATACAGTATAACAACCAGTTATGATGATGGAACAAAAATCGGCATTCTTTAAAAGATACCTCTTACACAATTCATAAAACAAGTTACATTATTCGCAGGTTTTTGCGATTTGAAGGATAAAGTCTTCTTACTATTAATACAAGCGTACTAATACGAGCATGATAACTAAAAATATAATGCAAACTTTATTTAGTACGTTATTAATTCTGTCGATTCTTTTTACTTCGCCCTCATCCTCAGCATGCTTAAAAAGCATTTCTTTTAATGCAAGCTTATAGGTAGCAGCATTGGCAGGTGCTATTGTCAGCATTTTATGAGGGTTAATATCTTCCTTTTTAATTTCAGCAGTAATCATGGGTATTTTGTTATCTATTGATTAAGTAATTTAAAAAGCTCCTTGAGATTAGGCGATAAAATAATTTCAGTTCTTCTGTTTTTTGCTTTCCCGCCTGCGGTTGAGTTAGCAGCTACCGGATAAAATTCAGACCTTCCGGATGCAATAACCGTTCTTGGGTCTACTTTATAATCAGCAGTAAGAATACGGACTATAGAAGTTGCACGAGCTGTACTAAGTGCCCAATTATCTTCATATTTCCCGCTTTCCGGAACATTATCCGTGTGCCCTTCAATTGTTATGCCAATATCCTGTGTGGTATTAAGTACGGTTGCCAATGTTTTAAGTGCTTCCTTCCCTTTGGGATCAACTACAGCACTTCCCGATTTAAACAATAGTTTTTCCTGAAGTGATACATAAAGCTTACCATCTTTCAGTTCCACCGTTAATTCATCCGGTTTAAAATTGATTAACGCATCTGCTATGGTCTTTTTAAGTTTGGTAAGAATATTTTTTTGTGATTGAATCAGGTTTTGCAAATCAGCCAATCGTTTAGCCTGATCGGCAATAGTCATTTTAGAATTTTCAATGGTACTCCGAGAGCTTGAAGAAAGATTTGACATCGCATTTTGTAGTTCTGATTTATCACCTTGCAACATGGCTACTTGTGCATTACAATCATTCAGGTTGTTATGTGTAGCAATACTATCTGTTTTTAAAACATTTATACGAGCTTGTCCCTGATGAAATTTCTTTTTAGAAACACACGAAGAAACGATAACGGCAAGACTTAAAGGGATAATTAAATATTTTTTCATAATTTATTTTAATGTTTATTTTTTAGGGGAAATAATTTTCACCACGCAAAGGTGCGCCGCTTTAATAGGTATATGTTATAGAATCCCTACAATAAGTTACATCATTCACTTATTTTATTGGCCCGACAGCGTAATCGCCAAAATGCTCAAAGAGATTGGTTTATTCTTTGCAATTTATTTAGTCAGTGAAACCATGAATGGGAACAGGGAAAATAAAGTCGACTAACAAGTTCTTTTTATCTGCATTTTTAACATGCTCTGCATATTTTGATAAACTCTCATGCAAAACGATAGCAAACTCTTTATTCAATTTAAAAATAACCTTATTTAATTCATTAATCTCTTCTTTTAAAGACTCTCTTTTCAAATCAGTAAAAGGAGCAAACCCCTTTACAGTTTCATCAAAATATTTTTTAAAATTCTTTTCAACCTCTCCATAATAAGAAATCAATAGTGGATTGGCTGTAAAAGTTTTTAAGTGAGCCATTTTTATTGCATCTGCCTTTTGTGCCGAACTAATTTCGTGACTCCAGCTTGCTGCCAATGCAGATACCAATACAGGCGCTTTTAGCAGCAATTCTCTTTCTTCGATAGTAAGCTTTCTAAATTCTTTTATCATGGTTGTTTTATTTAATAAATTTTAAAAAGGTAAATCGCCTACTAAATAGGTTCCATGTGTCACCATGTCGGGATTGGAAAACACAGGAATACTTAATATGGGAATAACGGAGTGATTTACAAATTGCTCGGAGTAAACTCCTTTACCAACTGAGTTAAACTAAAATCGTGTTTTTTCATTACCACAATTAAATCGGCATTGTTTTTCTTGGCGTAATCAAGTATCTCTTTGGTAAAGTTATTGGCAAATATGGATGTTGATGTGTGTTTTACATTGCATTTTGTAAGGTATTTTTCTACCTGCTCTACATATTGTTTTACTTTAAATTGTTGCGATTCATTTTTATCATCGGTATAGCCTACGATAAAAATAGTGGCATCAAACAAACGAGCCATTTCAATAGCATAATCTACTTTCTGTCTGGAAGTTATTTCTAAACGAATGGGAAGAATAATGTTTTTATAACTTTGGTTGTCGGGCTTTTGCTGAATGGTTAGCACGGGGCATTCGGCATGATTAACCACTTTGTAGGCATTGCTTCGGCAAAAAATTCTTTAACGCCCGAAGTGCCGTGTGTGCCCATGATGATAAGGTCAAACTTTCCTTCATCTGCCATAGTGCAAATTTCATCGCTTACGTTTCCTACTTTAACCTCAAACTCAACACCTATGTTATTGACTTCTTCTATTTTAGCAGCTATTTTTTTTAAATCCTGGTTTGACTGATCTAAGATGGTAGTATAAAAAGTATCGCTTGTTGGTATTAACGTATTTTGGGACGTAAAATTAACGGGGGTTACTACGTGAATTAATTTTATAATGGCTTTATTTAGTTTTGCCATGTATATTGCCTGAGATAAGGCATTGCCTGCTGTTTCAGAAAAATCAGTAGGAACTAGTATTTTTTTAATTTTAAATGTGTCCATAGTTTATTCGTTTTTTAGTTAGTTATTTTTATTTATAATTATTAATAATCCTTATTCCATTTCATTACATATAACCATTGCCGATGCGCCACCACCGCCATTGCAAATACCGGCTACACCATATTTAACTTTATTTTGTTTTAATACATTTATAAGGGTAACCAATATTCTTGCACCCGAACGACTAAGGGATGGCCTATATGGAACCGCACCGCCGTTTACATTTACTTTAGCAGCATCCAAACCTAATAGTTTTTCGTTAACCAAACTAACTACTGCAAAGGCTTCGTTTATTTCATAAAAACTAATGTCTTCTTTTTTTAAACCTGCGTTTAAAATGGCTTTTGGTATGGCTTTGGCAGGTGATGTGGTAAACCACTCTGATGCCTGCTCGGCATCGGCAAAGCCGATTATTTTTCCAGGGGTTTTAATCCTAAACTAACTGCTTTTTCTTTGCTCATTAATATTACGGCAGCTGCCCCATCGCTTATTTTGCTTGAACTGGCGGCTGTTACCGTTCCGTCTTTTTGAAATACAGTTTTTAGTTTCGGTATTTTTTCAAAGTTTACTTTTTTATACTCTTCATCTTCTGCAATCAATAAAACTGCACTTTTCATTTTTATCTCAACAGGTACAATTTCATTTTTAAACTTACCTGCTGCCCATGCTGCTGCCGACCGTTTATATGACTCAACCGCAAAAGCATCTTGCTCCTCTCTGCTAAACTTATATTCTTTAGCGCATAACTCAGCGCATTTGCCCATAGCCTCATTACTAAATGCATCGGTTAAACCATCTTTTGCCAAACCATCAACGGTAACACCATCTCCAAATTTTGCTCCCCATCTGTTATCTTCTAAATAAAAAGGTACTCTGCTCATACTTTCCATACCACCTGCAACAATTACATCTGCCATGCCCAGCATAATGCTTTGTGCAGCAATAGAAATAGATTTCATGCCACTGGCACAAACTTTATTTATGGTAGTGCTAATTATGCTATCGGGTAACCCTCCCAATTTTGCTGCGTGTTTGGCGGGCGCTTGTCCTAAATCAGCTTCCAAAACAGAGCCCATATATATTTCTTCAACCAATTTACCATCCAGCTTTATTTTATCTAAAGCTCCTTTTATAGCTATTCCTCCTAATTTTGTAGAAGAAATATTTTTAAGCACTCCTCCAAACGAGCCTATTGGTGTTCTTACGGCTGATACAATGTACACTTCTTTCATTTATTACTTTCTTATGGTTTCTTCTGCTTTTTTGCCTTTAGGCGTATTGGGCTGTTCTTTTTTAACGAATGGTTCATCAGCATGTGTTTTCCATTTATCTTTGTCTGTTTTTAAATGCTTTTCTGTATGGCGTTTATCTCGTGTATCTTTACGCAATTCTCTCCTGCCTTTCATAGATGTTTTACTTGGGCTTTCTACCTTGCCCTGTGCATGAACCCCTATACATAAAAATAGAGAAGCACTTAAAAGATATTTTACGATTGTTTTCATGCGTTATTATTTTACAAAAGCTTTTAATAAATCATCCGATAAACCTGTGTTAGAAAAACCTCCATCATGATACAGGTTTTGCATGGTTACCATTTTTGTATAATCGCTAAAAAGCGTTAAACAATAATTGGCACAGGCATCGGCACTTGCGTTTCCTAAAGGAGAATTAAGCTGGGCAAAATCATATAAGTCTTCAAAGTCTTTAATGCCTTTACCTGCACTTGTTTTAGTAGGCGATTGAGACACACTGTTTACCCGTACTTTGCGATATTTACCATAATGGTAGCCAAAACTACGCACTATAGATTCTAACATAGCCTTAGCTTCTGCCATATCGGTATAAAAAGGAAAGGTGCGTTGGGCAGCAATATAAGATAGGGCTACCACGCTTCCATGTTCAGCTATCGCATCCATTTTATACGCCACACTCAACATGCGGTGCAACGAAAGCGCCGAAATATCTAATGTTTTTTTGTATGCTTCATAATTCAATTCGGGGTAAGGTGTTTTGTTGCGAATGTTATCACTTAAGCCTATGGCATGCAATACAAAATCTATTTTGCCGCCCATTACCTCCTGCGCCTTGTTAAACAAGTTCTTCAACTCATCCATATTCGTGGCATCAGCCGGTATAGCCTCACTTTTTAGTTGAGTGGCTAATTTTTCAATTCCACCTTTTCCAAAAGCAAAATGCGAATTGGTTAACACTATTTTTGCACCCTGCTCGTAGGCTTTTAAAGCTACTTTCCAGGCTAAGGAATCTTCGTTTAAAGCTCCGGTTATAATGCCTCTTTTGCCCTGTAATAAATTATTCGTCATAGTTTTTTTAAGTACTGTTATTTAATCAAGGCAATATTCATAATCACAGCTTCACCATTAATGCAAACAAGCTCGGTTGCTTTTTGTTTTACTATGGTTTCAACTACAGCTCTGTTTTTATCTTTTATAATTTCTTTTACGGTAAACCCGGCAACATAGTCGGTATCAACATACATGGGTTTTAAAAATGCAAGCGATTGCTTCAGGTAAATAGTTCCCTCGCCGGGAAATAAAGTGCCAAACACTTTAGAGAATACCGAAGCACTTAACATACCATGCATAATGCGCCGTTTGAAAATAGATTTAGCCGCAAATGCTTCATCTAAATGCACGGGGTTTTTATCTCCGGTACGTTTGCAAAAGCAACCACATCTGCCTGAGAGAATTTAAAATCGTAGTTATACGTTTGTGCAATGGTAAGGCTCATGTTTTTCTTTTTTATAATACAGCGCAACCGCAAGTGATATAGCCAGTAGCACCCATAAACCCCAGCCCTGAAACCATATCCAAATATCGCCCTTGCATTTTAATTTTATTACCCGCACAAAGGTTGGTGGTTTGGTTGTGTAATGCTTTACACAATTCATAAAACAAGTTACATTATTCGCAGGTTTTTGGGCGTTCCGTTGATTACAAAGGGCGGGCTTTACGCGCTGCACGGCAGCTTGCTGCAATCCCATAACGCGAAACAACAATTATCTGCTCCGCAGAAAGTATTTTTTACTCCAAAAGAAGGATAATTTACTCCGAAAAAAGGTTTATTTACTCCGCAGAAAGGTTTTTTTGCTTCAAAAAAAGGTTCTTTTATTCGCAGAAAGTATATTTTACTCCAAAAAAAGGTTTTTTTGCTCCGCAGAAAGTATTTTTTGCTCCGAAAGAAGGATTATTTGCTCCGCAGAAAGGTTTTTTTGTTCCGAAAAAGGTTCTTTTACTCCAAAAGTTAAGCTGTTTGCGCTATAGTGGTGTGCAAAAACGGACTAAAATTGCTTATTTCGCCCGATTCGGATATATAGCAAGCGGTGTACCACACATCTGATTTTGCCTGAGCAGCCAAAAAGTTGCTAACGTTGCGAAATTTGGTGCAAAACTTCAGATGAGAGAACTGCGTCCATGCAGTTGGAGCAGTTGTGCCAACATAAACCAACAACCAAATAAATGCCACACCATCAGGCAATCCTTTGCTTTCGGGTGTTTCGGGGTTGTGTGCATCAATCACATGTTCTAAATGTTTAACCGTATACATGCTTAGCACGGGTGCTGCATCGGCAATTCTAAAACTCTCTGCAAGGTTAGTGCGCGGGTTTGGCTCGGGTATAAAAAATGCTTTGGCATCGGTTGGTGTTAACGTGCCGGGTGTTGCTTTTTCAGTAGCTTTTAATATGTTGCGCTGCGAGTGTATAATAGCCAGCATTTTTTTCTTTAGCGTATTTTTTTGTGTGGTTAGTGTACCTGTGCGCGTAGCTTTGTTTTTTTCTAAGGGATAAACATACAACCATGTATTGCTTGTAGTAGTTGTACCAAACAATGCAAGCAAGGCGTTATAAACTGTACTCGGAATGTTTAACCTCGTCCATGTAATGGTGGTAGAACCACTATCAGGGTCGGCAATGGCAAGGTGCGCCATCAGGGCTCTAACACCTGCATCAAACAAATCATCTTTAGTTGGGAAATTTTCCGGCTTCTTTTTAGTTTTACTCATGGTTTTATTTTTTTAGGGTTATGTTTATTTTGTAATGATTGGTTTTAACTTTTAAAAGCGGCAGCATTTTCTTTGCACCATGATTCAAATGTTCTTGGTTTATTTCCTGTTATTAGCTGAACGTAATTTGTGCAATGAGCAAAATCTCCTGCTCTTACATAGTTAAATGTGTGCACAAATCCTTCTGCCGCATATCTTGGAATTTTGAAACGAATCATTTCTTCTATAAAATCCTCATCGGATTGCTCTACATATTAAGAGGTTTTCCAAGCACTTTTGCAAGAATGTTTGTCATATCTATCATTGATAGTGGTTCAAATCCTGTCAACTCATATCCTCTGCCATCATGTTCTTTTCTAGTTAGTGCAGCAATAGCAACGGCTGCTACATCAGCAGGATGTATTGAGGGTATTTGTGCTAAACCTCCTGGGTATGTAACCAAATTTTTTGTAATGATTGAATACTTCCAGAAAAGAGAAATACTCATCAACTGAGTGGGACGCAAAAATGTCCATGCTAAACTAGAATCTTCAATTAGAATTTCTCTGTCACGATGCCATTGCCCATGTCCTTTTATTGGTGTCCAACCTGCTTCTTGGGTAGATAGCTTAACAATTTTTCTGCAACCTGCTTTCACCGCAGCATTAATAACATTAATATCTTGCTGATTACCTGCTGTAAGAAGAAAAATACTATCAATTCCGGCTACTGCTTTTTCTAATGTTTCGGGTTTGTCCAAATCACCAATGGCACGTTCAATTTTTGAATCAAGGTATTCTACCTTTTTCGGATCTCTTACCAATATACGGAATGGTATTCCCATCTCAAGTAATTGTTTGGTCATTGGAGTACCTACATTTCCTGTTGCACCCGTTACTAGAATCTTCTTGTCGTTACTCATTTGAAAAATTATTTTTGCAAAACACGCAATATATATGCGATATTGCATTACATATTCGGGAGTTTAAATTATATAATAGGGAGTATGTCAATAATTAAAAGTATAACAGATAAAGAGACTTTTATTGGAACAACCACTCAAGAAAGCTTTGTAAGTACTGAAGTTGTTGAAAGCAACAATGAGATTAATTTTCCAAATTGCACAATAAAAGCACGTGGATGGTTTTTTGATGGAGTTAGAATTATACATAGCATTTCATCCTAAAAAAGCCATCCGCTTTTGATTGGGAAAATGATTTAGATATAGTACATCTACATTTTAATTTAAAAGGAAAAACGACCATTAAACATAATAGTTTTAATAAATTCTTTAACTACCAACAACTTGAACACAATATAGCTTATGGTAATGGCTTTAAAGGAATTGTAGAGTATGAGGATTTATTAAATGAAAGTTTAATTATTCAATTTACTAAAGAAGCCTTTTTGAAAATTACATGGAATGCCAATGAATGGTTAGGAAAGTTTGCCGAAGAAATATTGAAAGGCGAACCTATTAGTCTATCACCCGAAAATTTAGTTATTGATATTCAAATCTATTCAATCATTCAAAGTATCATTAATTGCAAATTTGAAGGCAAGCTGAAACGAATGTATCTATGGTCGAAGTGTATGGAGTTGTTAGTATTACAAGCCGATTCATTTGATAAATTAAATAGCAAAGGCAAAACATCTTACAAGACAGATTATGATAAGGAGAGATTGAATTTTGCCAGAGATTATATTTTAAGTCATATCAACAATCCACCAACCATAATAGAACTTTCCCGTATAGTTGGTATAAACGAATTTAAATTAAAGAAAGGGTTTAAAGAATTATTTGGCAATACTATTTTCGGTATTCTTTCTGATTACCGTCTTGAAACAGCACATAAAGAATTAATTGAAAACAAGAAAACGGCTGCTGAATTGGCAAATGAACTTGGTTATTCTTCTCCACAGCATTTTAGTAATGCTTTTAAAAAGAAGTTTGGCATCTCACCAAAGCAAATTAAGTAACGCGTTAGGGATTGCAGTGGAAAGCCCACAGCCGTAATCGGCGAGGACTTGGGACGGAAAGCCCGACGGCGCACTTCGTCAGGCTCAGTGTGACGGCGCCGGAACGCCCATAAATAGATGGTTAAACAGGCTAAGCTTAGTGTGCCAAAGCAGTTTCCTTTTTTGCGGGTTCTTTCTTATCAGCCGTAGCATCCTGCACATCGGTAAGAATTACTTTAGCATCAAAAATTACAAGTCCTTTATTTCCTTCCAGTACTTTAATGGGGTTTAAGTCCAGTTCTTTCAGTTCAGGAAAATCGGTTACCAATTGCGATATGCGTAAAAGATAATCAACAATGGCATCAACATCATAAGCAGGTTGCCCCCTGAAGCCTTTTAAAATTTTATAGCCCTTTGTTTCTTCAATCATATTGATGGCATCTTGCTTGGTGAGCGAGCCAGGCGAAACGCCACATCTTTAAATATTTCTACAAATGTGCCGCCAAGCCCGAACATAATGAGTGAGCCAAAGCCTTTGATGGCATTTGCACCTACAATTATTTCGATACTCTTTTCGGTAAAATATTGTTCTATTAAAAAGCCCTGAATTTTAGCATCGGGTTTTTTGCTCTTAACGCTTTCGGAAATATCTTTAAATGCTTTTTTTAATTCGCTTTCATCTTTCAGGTTTATGATTACACCGCCCACATCAATTTTGTGGAGTATATCGGGCGAAATTATTTTTAATACCACCGGGTAACCTATTTTATTGGCAGCGGCAATAGTGTTATCTAAATCTTTTGCGGTTATGTGCTGAATAACCTTCATTCCATAAGCTTCCAGCAATTTGTATGATTCTGTTTCAGACAGGTGTATTCTTTGGTCTTTTCTGATAGTGTCTAATACTTCTTGCGCCTGCTTTTTATTTACTTCAAATTTTGTTGGCTTACTCTCGGGTTGTTTAATCCATTGGTAGTATTTAACCATGGCAGCAAGCACTCTGATATCTGTTTCAGGGAAATCGAAAATGGGGATATTGGCTTCGTTCAATATTTTCTCAAAAGCAGGTTCGGGTTGCAAAAGACATGAGGTTGCCCAATATAGTAAATGGGGATGCGCCTTTGCAAAAGCACACAGATTGGTGGCTATCGCATCCATATCGGTTTCTACCGTTGGTAAAATAGATACCACTATGGCATCTACATTTTTATCTTTTACAATGATGGAAAGTGTATCGCTTAAAATTTGAGCATTGGCATGCCAATAATATCAACCGGGTTGCGGGTACTTGCGGTATGAGGTAGCTTTAATTTTAAAGCTTTTATAGTTTCAGGTTCAAAGGTCACCATTTCCAAGCCATATTTTTCGGCAGCATCTGTAGCTATAATACTCAACCGCCGCCGTTGGTAACTACCACCACTTTGTTTCCTTTTGGTTGTTTAAAGCAGGTAAAGCCTTCGGCAAATTCAAATAATTTTGGAAAGCTGTTTTACTACACCAACAACGGGCCCCATCGGGCAAAAAGTGCATCATAAGCCGTATCAGATGTTGCCCCTGCTGCTGCCCCAATGTGTGGCAATAGCACCACGAACCGAGCGACCTGTTTTTATAATGAGGCATGGGTTTAAGTTTAGCAACTTGCTTTTTTTTGCTGCTTCTATAAAACGGGCAGGATGACTAATATCTTCAGCATATAGGGTTATTATTTTGGTTGCTTTTTATTATCAATCAAATATTCAATCACATCGCTTTTTCATCTATTACAGCTTTGTTACCGATAGAAACAAATTTTGAAATACCCAAATCATGCCGATGTGCATAATTGAGTGCAGCAACACCTATGGCTCCGCTTTGCGACACTATCGTCGCTTTCCATGGTGAGATTCTCTTGCGTGACGCTCCGGTTGCCGTCGAGCGCAGGGATCGAGGAATATTTTGAGGTACAGAGGTATTTGCTTTCCGAGCATGCGCCCGCCGCGGAGCACGTAGCCGTCCCGAGAGAAGCCGGAGCCGTCAAGGCTGCCACCAAGCCTATCGAGTTCTTCAAGGACGGTGACGTCGTGACCGAGAATTCGCCATCACGAATTATGAAGGCGGCGGCCGCCAAAGAAGCATCCCGCCGCCGATGAGAGTGACCTTGGTTGTGCTTCGATCAGCCCTCTGCCGTCCATCGAGAGGATTTTGGAGATGTGCTCTGAAAGTATCATCGTAACTCCTTATGGTACCGTCTTATGCTGATCGCACCTGACCAAATCTGCGTCACGCAATCTCAGCACTGGGGCCGGCCCCACCGCAATATTCCACATGGTATTCGGCGGTTTCATCGTCATGGAAGTTGGATTGCTCGGCGTATCCATTTGCGATTCGCGCTTCCTGAGCCGCTTTGGCGTAATCGTTCCCGACAAAGTGTCGGCCGCTCGGCGGTGAGGTTGCGCCGCCTGATCATGGTCGTCGGCTGCGGCGGCGTGGTGCTCTGCGCCGTTGAGCTTGATATCCGTTGTACCTGTCACACTGACCGTATTGCCAAAGGCGGACCCTGGACTGGCCGGCGGGGCTCCGACCAGCTCCTCGTAATGCCTTTGGGTTTCAATTCCGTGCCAGGTCGCCTTCAGCGCATGCCCATGTGCAGCCAATGCCATATACGCCTGTGCTGGGCGGGTCCTCCCCAATCAGATACGGCTTCGAACAGGCTTGTGGCTAGAATGCGCCGCCTGCCCGTGGTGATTTTGTGCACAATGCCCGCTTCGTCCCCTTCAACGCCGTGCTCGGCGGCGTGCCCGAGCTGCGCGAGATCCGCGAGGCCAAGAAGGCCCGCGCCTACGAGGGCAAGCGCACGCTCCTCTTCGTCGACGATATTCACCGCTTCAACAAGGCCCAGCAGGACGCCTTCCTCCCCCACGTCGAGGACGGGACCATCACCCATCGGCGCCACCACCGAGAACCCTCCTTCGCGGCCAACGTGCCCTTGCTCTCCCGCTGCAAGGTCTTCCGCATGGGCCTCCTCGTGCGGCCCCGAGCCAAGCGCGTCCTGCTGCTTTGGCCCCCCTAGGGCCTCGCGGTGCCTTCACGGCCGAGGGACGAGGCGCTGGACGCCATCGCCGCGCGGCCCAGGGCGACGCCCGCCGCGCGCTGCTGGAGGTCGCCGCGGCCGAGGCCGAGCGCGCGGGCCTCTCTGCCATCACCCCCGCCCATCTCGGCGACCAGGCGGGGGTGATGGCAAAGAGGCCCGCGCGCTCGGCCTCGGCCGCGGCGACCTCCAGGGTGGTGAGCGCGCGGCGGGCGTCGCCCTGGGCCAGCGCGGCGATGGCGTCCAGCGCCTCGTCCTCGGCCGTGAAGGCGCCGGCGAGGCCCTCGGGGGCCTCGAGGGCCCGGAGCAGCACGCGCTTCGAGCTTTTGGGCGCGCCGAGCAGGCCCATGCGGAAGACCTTGCAGCGGGAGAGCAAGGGCGCGTTCACCGCGAAGGAGGGGTTCTCGGTGGTGGCGCCGATGAGGGTGATGTCCCGCTCCACGTGGGGGAGGAAGGCGTCCTGCTGGGCCTTGTTGAAGCGGTGGATCTCGTCGACGAAGAGGAGGTCCGCTTGCCCTCGTAGGCGCGGGCCTTCTTGGCCTCGCCGAGGATCTCGCGCAGCTCCGGCACCCCGCCGAGCACGGCGTTGAAGGGGACGAAGCGGGCGTTGTGCCGCAAATCACCACGGGCAGGCGGCGCATTATCACCGCGAGGCCTCGAAGCATTATCTGATTGGGAAAGACTACGCCCACGCGGCGTATATGGCATTGGCTGCACATGGGCATGCGCTGAAGGCGACCTGGCACGGAATTGAAACCCAAAGGCATTACGAGGAGCTCGTCGGAGCCCCGCCGGCCAGTCCAGGGTCCGCCTTTGGCAATACGGTCAGAGTGACAGGTACAACGGATATCAAGCTCAACGGCGCAGAGCACCACGCCGCCGCAGCCGACGACCATGATAAGGCGGCGCAACATCACCGCCAAGCGGCCGAACACTTTGTCGGGAACGATTACGCCAAAGCAGCTCAGGAAGCGCAAATCGCAAATGGATACGCCGAGCAATCCATTTTCCATGACGATGAAGCCGCCGAATACCATGTGGAATATTGCGGTGGGGGGCGCCAGTGCTGAGATTGCGTGACGCAGATTTGGTCGGGTGCAATCAGCATAAGACGGTACCATAAGGAGTTACGATGATACTTTCAGAGCACGTCTCAGAATCTTCTCTCTTGATGGACGGCAGAGGGCTGATCGAAGCACAACCAAGGTCACTCGATCGGCGGCGGGATCGCTTCTTTGGCGGCCGCCGCCTTCATGATTCGTGATGGCGATATTCTCGGTCACAACATCACCATCCTTGAAGAACTCGATAGGCTTGGTGGCAGCCTTGACGGCTCCGGCTCCTCTCGGGACGGCTACGTGCTGCGCGGCGGGCGCATGCTGGAAAGCAAATACCTCTGTACCTACGAACTGTTCTCCTCGATCCCCGCGCTCGACGGCAACCAGACGGTCACGCAAGAGATCTTCGCATGGAACGAGACGATAGTGTCGCAAAGCGGAGCCATAGGTGTTGCTGCGCTCGATTATGCACATCAGCATGATTTGGGTATTTCAAAATTTGTTTCTATCGGTAACAAAGCTGTAATAGATGAAAGCGATGTGATTGAATATTTGATTGATGATGAAGCAACCAAAATAATAACCTTATATGCTGAAGATATTAGTCATCCTGCCCGTTTTATAGAAGCAGCAAAAAAAGCAAGTGCTAAACTTAAACCCATCCTCATTATAAAAACAGGTCGCTCGGTTCGTGGTGCTATTGCCACACATTCGCACACCGGCGCATTAACAACATCTGATACGGCTTATGATGCACTTTTTGCCCAATGCGGCGTTATTCGTGTAGAAACACTTTCCGAATTATTTGAATTTGCCGAAGGCTTTACCTGCTTTAAACAACCAAAAGGAAACAAAGTGGTGGTAGTTACCAACGGCGGCGGCTTGGGTGTTATAGCTACAGATGCTGCCGAAAAATATGGCTTGGAAATGGTAACCTTTGAACCTGAAACTATAAAAGCTTTAAAATTAAAGCTACCTCCTACCGCAAGTACCCGCAACCCGGTTGATATTATTGGCGATGCCAATGCACAAAGGTTAAGCGATACACTTTCCATCATTGTAAAAGATAAAAATGTAGATGCCATAGTGGTATCTATTTTACCAACGGTAGAAACCGATATGGATGCGATAGCCACCAATCTGTGTGCTTTTGCAAAGGCGCATCCCCATTTACCTATATTGGGCAACCTCATGTCTTTAGAACCCGAACCTGCTTTTGAGAAATTATTGAACGAAGCCAATATCCCCAATTTCGATTTCCCTGAAACAGATATCAGAGTGCTTGCTGCCATGGTTAAATACTACCAATGGATTAAACAACCCGAGGGTAAGCCAACAAAATTTGAAGTAAATAAAAAGCAGGCGCAAGAAGTATTAGACACTATCAGAAAAGACCAAAGAATACACCTGTCTGAAACAGAATCATACAAATTGCTGGAAGCTTATGGAATGAAGGTTATTCAGCACATAACCGCAAAAGATTTAGATAACACTATTGCCGCTGCCAATAAAATAGGTTACCCGGTGGTATTAAAAATAATTTCGCCCGATATACTCCACAAAATTGATGTGGGCGGTGTAATCATAAACCTGAAAGATGAAAGCGAATTAAAAAAAGCATTTAAAGATATTTCCGAAAGCGTTAAGAGCAAAAAACCCGATGCTAAAATTCAGGGCTTTTTAATAGAACAATATTTTACCGAAAAGAGTATCGAAATAATTGTAGGTGCAAATGCCATCAAAGGCTTTGGCTCACTCATTATGTTCGGGCTTGGCGGCACATTTGTAGAAATATTTAAAGATGTGGCGTTTCGCCTGGCTCCGCTCACCAAGCAAGATGCCATCAATATGATTGAAGAAACAAAGGGCTATAAAATTTTAAAAGGCTTCAGGGGGCAACCTGCTTATGATGTTGATGCCATTGTTGATTATCTTTTACGCATATCGCAATTGGTAACCGATTTTCCTGAACTGAAAGAACTGGACTTAAACCCCATTAAAGTACTGGAAGGAAATAAAGGACTTGTAATTTTTGATGCTAAAGTAATTCTTACCGATGTGCAGGATGCTACGGCTGATAAGAAAGAACCCGCAAAAAAGGAAACTGCTTTGGCACACTAAGCTTAGCCTGTTTAACCATCTATTTATGGGCGTTCCGGCGCCGTCACACTGAGCCTGACGAAGTGCGCCGTCGGGCTTTCCGTCCCAAGTCCTCGCCGATTACGGCTGTGGGCTTTCACTGCAATCCCTAACGCGTTACTTAATTTGCTTTGGTGAGATGCCAAACTTCTTTTTAAAAGCATTACTAAAATGCTGTGGAGAAGAATAACCAAGTTCATTTGCCAATTCAGCAGCCGTTTTCTTGTTTTCAATTAATTCTTTATGTGCTGTTTCAAGACGGTAATCAGAAAGAATACCGAAAATAGTATTGCCAAATAATTCTTTAAACCCTTTCTTTAATTTAAATTCGTTTATACCAACTATACGGGAAAGTTCTATTATGGTTGGTGGATTGTTGATATGACTTAAAATATAATCTCTGGCAAAATTCAATCTCTCCTTATCATAATCTGTCTTGTAAGATGTTTTGCCTTTGCTATTTAATTTATCAAATGAATCGGCTTGTAATACTAACAACTCCATACACTTCGACCATAGATACATTCGTTTCAGCTTGCCTTCAAATTTGCAATTAATGATACTTTGAATGATTGAATAGATTTGAATATCAATAACTAAATTTTCGGGTGATAGACTAATAGGTTCGCCTTTCAATATTTCTTCGGCAAACTTTCCTAACCATTCATTGGCATTCCATGTAATTTTCAAAAAGGCTTCTTTAGTAAATTGAATAATTAAACTTTCATTTAATAAATCCTCATACTCTACAATTCCTTTAAAGCCATTACCATAAGCTATATTGTGTTCAAGTTGTTGGTAGTTAAAGAATTTATTAAAACTATTATGTTTAATGGTCGTTTTTCCTTTTAAATTAAAATGTAGATGTACTATATCTAAATCATTTTCCCAATCAAAAGCGGATGGCTTTTTTAAGGATGAAATGCTATGTATAATTCTAACTCCATCAAAAAACCATCCACGTGCTTTTATTGTGCAATTTGGAAAATTAATCTCATTGTTGCTTTCAACAACTTCAGTACTTACAAAGCTTTCTTGAGTGGTTGTTCCAATAAAAGTCTCTTTATCTGTTATACTTTTAATTATTGACATACTCCCTATTATATAATTTAAACTCCCGAATATGTAATGCAATATCGCATATATATTGCGTGTTTTGCAAAAATAATTTTTCAAATGAGTAACGACAAGAAGATTCTAGTAACGGGTGCAACAGGAAATGTAGGTACTCCAATGACCAAACAATTACTTGAGATGGGAATACCATTCCGTATATTGGTAAGAGATCCGAAAAAGGTAGAATACCTTGATTCAAAAATTGAACGTGCCATTGGTGATTTGGACAAACCCGAAACATTAGAAAAAGCAGTAGCCGGAATTGATAGTATTTTTCTTCTTACAGCAGGTAATCAGCAAGATATTAATGTTATTAATGCTGCGGTGAAAGCAGGTTGCAGAAAAATTGTTAAGCTATCTACCCAAGAAGCAGGTTGGACACCAATAAAAGGACATGGGCAATGGCATCGTGACAGAGAAATTCTAATTGAAGATTCTAGTTTAGCATGGACATTTTTGCGTCCCACTCAGTTGATGAGTATTTCTCTTTTCTGGAAGTATTCAATCATTACAAAAAATTTGGTTACATACCCAGGAGGTTTAGCACAAATACCCTCAATACATCCTGCTGATGTAGCAGCCGTTGCTATTGCTGCACTAACTAGAAAAGAACATGATGGCAGAGGATATGAGTTGACAGGATTTGAACCACTATCAATGATAGATATGACAAACATTCTTGCAAAAGTGCTTGGAAAACCTCTTAAATATGTAGAGCAATCCGATGAGGATTTTATAGAAGAAATGATTCGTTTCAAAATTCCAAGATATGCGGCAGAAGGATTTGTGCACACATTTAACTATGTAAGAGCAGGAGATTTTGCTCATTGCACAAATTACGTTCAGCTAATAACAGGAAATAAACCAAGAACATTTGAATCATGGTGCAAAGAAAATGCTGCCGCTTTTAAAAGTTAAAACCAATCATTACAAAATAAACATAACCCTAAAAAAATAAAACCATGAGTAAAACTAAAAAGAAGCCGGAAAATTTCCCAACTAAAGATGATTTGTTTGATGCAGGTGTTAGAGCCCTGATGGCGCACCTTGCCATTGCCGACCCTGATAGTGGTTCTACCACCATTACATGGACGAGGTTAAACATTCCGAGTACAGTTTATAACGCCTTGCTTGCATTGTTTGGTACAACTACTACAAGCAATACATGGTTGTATGTTTATCCCTTAGAAAAAAACAAAGCTACGCGCACAGGTACACTAACCACACAAAAAAATACGCTAAAGAAAAAAATGCTGGCTATTATACACTCGCAGCGCAACATATTAAAAGCTACTGAAAAAGCAACACCCGGCACGTTAACACCAACCGATGCCAAAGCATTTTTTATACCCGAGCCAAACCCGCGCACTAACCTTGCAGAGAGTTTTAGAATTGCCGATGCAGCACCCGTGCTAAGCATGTATACGGTTAAACATTTAGAACATGTGATTGATGCACACAACCCCGAAACACCCGAAAGCAAAGGATTGCCTGATGGTGTGGCATTTATTTGGTTGTTGGTTTATGTTGGCACAACTGCTCCAACTGCATGGACGCAGTTCTCTCATCTGAAGTTTTGCACCAAATTTCGCAACGTTAGCAACTTTTTGGCTGCTCAGGCAAAATCAGATGTGTGGTACACCGCTTGCTATATATCCGAATCGGGCGAAATAAGCAATTTTAGTCCGTTTTTGCACACCACTATAGCGCAAACAGCTTAACTTTTGGAGTAAAAGAACCTTTTTTCGGAACAAAAAAACCTTTCTGCGGAGCAAATAATCCTTCTTTCGGAGCAAAAAATACTTTCTGCGGAGCAAAAAAACCTTTTTTTGGAGTAAAATATACTTTCTGCGAAGTAAAAGAACCTTTTTTTGAAGCAAAAAAACCTTTCTGCGGAGTAAATAAACCTTTTTTCGGAGTAAATTATCCTTCTTTTGGAGTAAAAAATACTTTCTGCGGAGCAGATAATTGTTGTTTCGCGTTATGGGATTGCAGCAAGCTGCCGTGCAGCGCGTAAAGCCCGCCCTTTGTAATCAACGGAACGCCCAAAAACCTGCGAATAATGTAACTTGTTTTATGAATTGTGTAAAGCATTACACAACCAAACCACCAACCTTTGTGCGGGTAATAAAATTAAAATGGCAAGCGGCGATATTTGGATATGGTTTCAGGGCTGGGGTTTATGGGTGCTACTGGCTATATCACTTGCGGTTGCGCTGTATTATAAAAAAAGAAAAACATGAGCCTTACCATTGCACAAACGTATAACTACGATTTTAAATTCTCTCAGGCAGATGTGGTTGCTTTTGCAAACGTTACCGGAGATAAAAACCCCGTGCATTTAGATGAAGCATTTGCGGCTAAATCTATTTTCAAACGGCGCATTATGCATGGTATGTTAAGTGCTTCGGTATTCTCTAAAGTGTTTGGCACTTTATTTCCCGGCGAGGGAACTATTTACCTGAAGCAATCGCTTGCATTTTTAAAACCCATGTATGTTGATACCGACTATGTTGCCGGGTTTACCGTAAAAGAAATTATAAAAGATAAAAACAGAGCTGTAGTTGAAACCATAGTAAAACAAAAAGCAACCGAGCTTGTTTGCATTAATGGTGAAGCTGTGATTATGAATATTGCCTTGATTAAATAACAGTACTTAAAAAAACTATGACGAATAATTTATTACAGGGCAAAAGAGGCATTATAACCGGAGCTTTAAACGAAGATTCCTTAGCCTGGAAAGTAGCTTTAAAAGCCTACGAGCAGGGTGCAAAAATAGTGTTAACCAATTCGCATTTTGCTTTTGGAAAAGGTGGAATTGAAAAATTAGCCACTCAACTAAAAAGTGAGGCTATACCGGCTGATGCCACGAATATGGATGAGTTGAAGAACTTGTTTAACAAGGCGCAGGAGGTAATGGGCGGCAAAATAGATTTTGTATTGCATGCCATAGGCTTAAGTGATAACATTCGCAACAAAACACCTTACCCCGAATTGAATTATGAAGCATACAAAAAAACATTAGATATTTCGGCGCTTTCGTTGCACCGCATGTTGAGTGTGGCGTATAAAATGGATGCGATAGCTGAACATGGAAGCGTGGTAGCCCTATCTTATATTGCTGCCCAACGCACCTTTCCTTTTTATACCGATATGGCAGAAGCTAAGGCTATGTTAGAATCTATAGTGCGTAGTTTTGGCTACCATTATGGTAAATATCGCAAAGTACGGGTAAACAGTGTGTCTCAATCGCCTACTAAAACAAGTGCAGGCCGCTCAAAGACTTTGAAGACCCATATGATTTTGCCCAGCTTAATTCTCCTTTAGGAAACGCAAGTGCCGATGCCTGTCCAATTATTGTTTAACGCTTTTTAGCGATTATACAAAAATGGTAACCATGCAAAACCTGTATCATGATGGAGGTTTTTCTAACACAGGTTTATCGGATGATTTATTAAAAGCTTTTGTAAAATAATAACGCATGAAAACAATCGTAAAATATCTTTAAGTGCTTCTCTATTTTTATGTATAGGGGTTCATGCACAGGGCAAGGTAGAAAGCCCAACTAAAACATCTATGAAAGGCAGGAGAAAATTGCGTAAAGATACCGAGATAAACGCCATACAGAAAAGCATTTAAAAACAGACAAAGATAAATGGAAAACACATGCTGATGAACCATTCGTTAAAAAAGAACAGCCCAATACGCCTAAAGGCAAAAAAGCAGAAGAAACCATAAGAAAGTAATAAATGAAAGAAGTGTACATTGTATCAGCCGTAAGAACACCAATAGGCTCGTTTGGAGGAGTGCTTAAAAATATTTCTTCTACAAAATTAGGAGGAATAGCTATAAAAGGAGCTTTAGATAAAATAAAGCTGGATGGTAAATTGGTTGAAGAAATATATATGGGCTCTGTTTTGGAAGCTGATTTAGGACAAGCGCCCGCCAAACACGCAGCAAAATTGGGAGGGTTACCCGATAGCATAATTAGCACTACCATAAATAAAGTTTGTGCCAGTGGCATGAAATCTATTTCTATTGCTGCACAAAGCATTATGCTGGGCATGGCAGATGTAATCGTTGCAGGTGGTATGGAAAGTATTAGCAGAGTACCTTTTTATTTAGAAGATAACAGATGGGGAGCAAAATTTGGAGAGAGATACCGTTGATGGTTTGGCAAAAGATGGTTTAACCGATGCATTTAGTAATGAGGCTATGGGCAAATGCGCTGAGTTATGCGCTAAAGAATATAAGTTTAGCAGAGAGGAGCAAGATGCTTTTGCGGTTGAGTCATATAAACGGTCGGCAGCAGCATGGGCAGCAGGTAAGTTTAAAAATGAAATTGTACCTGTAGATGAGAAAAATGAAAAGTGCAGTTTTATTGATTGCAGAAGATGAAGAGTATAAAAAAGTAAACTTTGAAAAAATACAGAAACTAAAAACTGTATTTCAAAAAGACGGAACGGTAACAGCCGCCAGTTCAAGCAAAATAAGCGATGGGGCAGCTGCCGTAATATTAATGAGCAAAGAAAAAGCAGTTAGTTTAGGATTAAAACCCCTGGCAAAAATAATCGGCTTTGCCGATGCCGAGCAGGCATCAGAGTGGTTTACCACATCACCTGCCAAAGCCATACCAAAAGCCATTTTAAACGCAGGTTTAAAAAAAGAAGACATTAGTTTTTATGAAATAAACGAAGCCTTTGCAGTAGTTAGTTTTGGTTAACGAAAAACTATTAGGTTTGGATGCTGCTAAAGTAAATGTAAACGGCGGCTGCGGTTCCATACCAGGCCATCCCTCGGTCGTTCGGGTGCAAGAATATTGGTTACCCTTATAAATGTATTAAAACAAAATAAAGCGTAAAAATGGTGTAGCCGGTATTTGCAATGGCGGTGGTGGCGCATCGGCAATGGTTATATGTAATGAAATGGAATAAGGATTATTAATAATTATAAATAAAAATAACTAACTAAAAAACGAATAAAACTATGGACACATTTAAAATTAAAAAAATACTAGTTCCTACTGATTTTTCTGAAACAGCAGGCAATGCCTTATCTCGAGGCAATATACATGGCAAAACTAAATAAAGCCATTATAAAATTAATTCACGTAGTAACCCCCGTTAATTTTACGTCCCGAAATACGTTAATACCAACAAGCGATACTTTTTATACTACCATCTTAGATCAGTCAAACCAGGATTTTAAAAAAAATAGCTGCTAAAATAGAAGAAGTCAATAACATAGGTGTTGAGTTTGAGGTTAAAGTAGGAAACGTAAGCGATGAAATTTGCACTATGGCAGATGAAGGAAAGTTTGACCTTATCATCATGGGCACACACGGCACTTCGGGCGTTAAAGAATTTTTTGCCGGAAGCAATGCCTACAAAGTGGTTAATCATGCCGAATGCCCCGTGCTAACCATTCAGCAAAAGCCCGACAACCAAAGTTATAAAAACATTATTCTTCCCATTCGTTTAGAAATAACTTCCAGACAGAAAGTAGATTATGCTATTGAAATGGCTCGTTTGTTTGATGCCACTATTTTTATCGTAGGCTATACCGATGATAAAAATGAATCGCAACAATTTAAAGTAAAACAATATGTAGAGCAGGTAGAAAAATACCTTACAAAATGCAATGTAAAACACACATCAACATCCATATTTGCCAATAACTTTACCAAAGAGATACTTGATTACGCCAAGAAAAACAATGCCGATTTAATTGTGGTAATGAAAAAACACGATTTTAGTTTAACTCAGTTGGTAAAAGGAGTTTACTCCGAGGAATCCGGAAATCACTCCGTTATTCCCATATTAAGTATTCCTGTGTTTTCCAATCCCGACATGGTGACACATGGAACCTATTTAGTAGGCGATTTACCTTTTTAAAATTTATTAAATAAAACAACCATGATAAAAGAATTTAGAAAGCTTACTATCGAAGAAAGAGAATTGCTGCTAAAAGCGCCTGAATTGGTATCTGCATTGGCAGCAAGCTGGAGTCACGAAATTAGTTCGGCACAAAAGGCAGATGCAATAAAAATGGCTCACTTAAAAACTTTTACAGCCAATCCACTATTGATTTCTTATTATGGAGAGGTTGAAAAGAATTTTAAAAAATATTTTGATGAAACTGTAAAGGGGTTTGCTCCTTTTACTGATTTGAAAAGAGAGTCTTTAAAAGAAGAGATTAATGAATTAAATAAGGTTATTTTTAAATTGAATAAAGAGTTTGCTATCGTTTTGAATTAGAGTTTATCAAAATATGCAGAGCATGTTAAAAATGCAGATAAAAAGAACTTGTTAGTCGACTTTATTTTCCCTGTTCCCATTCATGGTTTCACTGACTAAATAAATTGCAAAGAATAAACCAATCTCTTTGAGCATTTTGGCGATTACGCTGTCGGGCCAATAAAATAAGTGAATGATGTAACTTATTGTAGGGATTCTATAACATATACCTATTAAAGCGGCGCACCTTTGCGTGGTGAAAATTATTTCCCCTAAAAAATAAACATTAAAATAAATTATGAAAAAATATTTAATTATCCCTTTAAGTCTTGCCGTTATCGTTTCTTCGTGTGTTTCTAAAAAGAAATTTCATCAGGGACAAGCTCGTATAAATGTTTTAAAAACAGATAGTATTGCTACACATAACAACCTGAATGATTGTAATGCACAAGTAGCCATGTTGCAAGGTGATAAATCAGAACTACAAAATGCGATGTCAAATCTTTCTTCAAGCTCTCGGAGTACCATTGAAAATTCTAAAATGACTATTGCCGATCAGGCTAAACGATTGGCTGATTTGCAAAACCTGATTCAATCACAAAAAAATATTCTTACCAAACTTAAAAAGACCATAGCAGATGCGTTAATCAATTTTAAACCGGATGAATTAACGGTGGAACTGAAAGATGGTAAGCTTTATGTATCACTTCAGGAAAAACTATTGTTTAAATCGGGAAGTGCTGAAGTTTATCCCAAAGGGAAGGAAGCACTTAAAACATTGGCAACCGTACTTAATACCACACAGGATATTGGCATAACAATTGAAGGGCACACGGATAATTCTAAAGCGGGAAATATGAAGATAATTGGGCACTTAGTACAGCTCGTGCAACTTCTATAGTCCGTATTCTTACTGCTGATTATAAAGTAGACCCAAGAACGGTTATTGCATCCGGAAAGTCTGAATTTTATCCGGTAGCTGCTAACTCAACCGCAGGCGGGAAAGCAAAAAAACAGAAGAACTGAAATTATTTTATCGCCTAATCTCAAGGAGCTTTTTAAATTACTTAATCAATAGATAACAAAATACCCATGATTACTGCTGAAATTAAAAAGGAAGATATTAACCCTCATAAAATGCTGACAATAGCACCTGCCAATGCCGCCACCTGATAGCTTGCATTAAAACAAATGCCTTTTAAATATGCTGAGGATGAGGGCGAAGTAAAAAGAATCGACAGAATTAATAACGTACTAAATAAAGTTTGCATTATATTTTTAGTTATCATGCTCGTATTAGTACGCTTGTATTAATAGTAAGAAGACTTTATCCTTCAAATCGCAAAAACCTGCGAATAAATGTAACTTGTTTTATGAAT
>CAVXOV010000011.1:0-35526 GCA_963763345.1 uncultured Candidatus Saccharibacteria bacterium | reverse complement strand
AAAATAGAAATCGTCACAACGATAACTTTTAGGTGCTGTTGCTAATGGCATCCAGCTTAATTGAGCTTTAGCTGTGTTTAAGCATGCAGAGATTACTAAAATGAATAATAATTTACTTTTCATATATTTTCTTTTTTATTAATCGCAAACATAAACACTGAATTTGTTTTTAAGCGAATAACTTTTTAAACGGTAGGTTTTTTTCGATAAGCGGTCAGTTTTGACAAAAACGTCGGTTTTTTTACGCTTTGATTTTATGGGGAAAAGCTTATATCATAGGAATCCATAAATTCTACTAACCTTGCAGTGGTAAGAGGTTCGTATATTTGCAAGGTATTGAAGATTAGGTTGAAAAAAAGTGGAAAACGAAGAGGCTTGCTGGACTATTTGTAAGGAATGTGACGGGCGTGGTAAAAAAAGCTTGAGGCTGCGCAAGAAATCAAGATTCCGCTACCAGATGGAAGTTGATGCATTTGAAAAAACAAAGGGCGAAGGAAAAGATTCGGTTCGTCCTAAAGTTCCTCGATATGTATGTGATAACTGCAATGGTTCCGGCTTGATGCCTGCTACCGGAAATCCTTTAGCAGATACAGAAAACTACCCGCATGTTGCCATTATTGGTGCCGGTATAGGTGGCGTGGCATTGGCTGTGGCTTGTTTGCACCGCGGTATTCCTTTTACGCTGTATGAGCGCGATACCGGTTTTGATGCCCGTGCGCAGGGCTACGGACTTACTTTGCAGCAAGCCAGTAATGCCATCAAGGGCTTGGGACTTTTCTCGTTAAAAGAAAGGGATTAAATCTACACGCCATGTGGTGCATACTACCGATGGAAAAGAAATTATTGAATGGGGCATGCGTACGCATTCAAATACTAAAAAATCTCCCAAGCGTATAAATGTGCATATACCGCGTCAGGCTTTGCGCCTGGCATCGCTTGAACAACTGGGTAAACAAGATGTGGTACAATGGGGGCACCGCCTGATAAATTTTAAACAAGAAGAAAGGTAAAGCTGTTGAGTTACACTTTGAGGTAAACGGAGCGATGAAAAATGCCCGAGCAGATTTGGTGGTGGGTGCCGATGGCATACGCAGCGTGGTGCGCAGCTTGCTTATTGGTGAGGATGTGATGCCTTTACGGTACCTGGGTTATATGGTAATTTTGGGTATTTGTCCTTTAGAGGCTCTTACAGGTGTTGAGAGTTCTTTGTTAGACTCGGCCACGGTGTTTCAAACCGTTAATGGACAAGAGCGTATTTATATTATGCCTTTTTCTGCTAATTCGGTTATGTGGCAACTTAGTTTCCCGATGCAAGAAGAAGATGCTAAGGCCTTAAGTGCTAAAGGAGCTGAGGCACTTAAAGAAGAAGCTTGTCGCATAACGCGGTGGCACCATCCTATTCCACAAATTATGGCGGCAACTTTGCCTGCGCAAATTTCCGGTTACCCGGTGTATGACCGAGAATTACTTAAACCTGAATTATTGCAAAAAGGCGGAGCTTTTACGCTTATAGGAGATGCGGCTCATCCGATGAGTCCGTTTAAAGGGCAGGGTGCTAATCAGGCACTATTGGATGCACTAGCGCTGGCGCGAGGAATTGCAATAGCGTGTAAGTCTTTATCTAAATGGAGAGAAGTTAAATAAGAAAAAGTGTACTAACCGCATTTGAAGAAGAAATGTTGGCACGCAGTGCGGGCAAAGTGAAAGATTCTGCAGAGGCTGTAAAACTACTACATTCTAAAGCTGTGCTACGCGAGGGCGATGGGCCCAAAGGCAGGGGGTTAAAGAGTAATATGCTGTGAATGTAAAAGTAAAACGAATGGACTTTTATCTTCCTTTAAGCCAACCGGTAATACTTATTCTTGTTTGATTAGTTAGTAATACCTCATGTTCCAATTCATTGCTTTTAAAGAAAACAGCCTTGCCTTGTGTAGGTCTTAAAAAATGTTCGGATATACCTACCTTGTTTTTAATAAAACTTGTAATAAGTGTTTCAAAGTCTTCTTCCATCTTCATAAAATCTGCCTTCACAGGTAATTTTTAAAGATAGACTAATAAAAATGTAATTTTCAGGAATACTACTTAACAATAACCAATCGTTTATTTACAACACCTTGATCATTGATAATGCTGATATTGTAAACACCTTCATTCAGAATATCTGCATCAATCATAGTCTTGCCATTTATAGTTTGGCTTAATACAAGCTTACCGTTTACATCATATAGCTGCATAGTTTGTTTTGCATTATTGTTTGATTCAATTGTAAAATTGCCGTTGTTTGGGTTGGGGTAGATGCTTATCTGATTATCATTGCCTGCAAAATGCTTTATTCCTGAGCTATACTGGGCTGTATCTACATGTACCTTTATAGAATCTACATAATAGTTATTGTTGGACGAGTTAGCAGAACCGCTTGCAAGTGTAATAGTAAGTACACTATCCATACCATAATTAGGTATATCCACATATATATTATAACTCTGTAATGGAAGATTGTTGAAACTATAATTACCATTGCATGTGTTCTGGTGCGTGCTGCACATCCGCCTCCGGGGTTCTTACCCAGTTTTACATCAATACCTTTTAGCGGTGCACCCATTACCTGATTGTTATTACTTAATCTTGTTGCATAGTCTACTTCGGCAACATGACCCGATATACTGCCGGGTCCGCTAAGCACAGGCAGCTATATTATCGAAATGTTATTGCCTGTACTGTTGGTGGTAGTACAAGGGTTATTATGCACAGCAATGGCAGAATCCCAACGGTATTTATAAACACTATTGCTTAAATAGGTAGGCACAGCCGTATGATAAACATTTGTATCTGCCTGCGCCTGTATAAAATAATTATTGCCAATAACATTGGAGAATGCATAATAGCCGTTTGTACCAAGGTTTACATAACCAAGCGTATCAAACAAACCGGGGTTCAAAGGTTGTTGCTTAAAAGCATATACCTTGCCTGCTGTTATGGGGTTACCTTAGGGTCTCTTTCACATGGCCTGTTATACTATCATTTTGTATACAAAGGGTGCGTATCACATTATTGCCATTATCAACAATAAAAATACTACCCGAAGGGCTTATAGCTACTTGCGAAGGAAAAAACATTTCAGCTAAATCAGCAGGGCCTCCATCGCCGGTATAACCCGATGTGCCATTGCCCACTAACGTGTAAATGATACCGGTGGTATTTACTTTGCGTACTACGTTATTAAACTCATCCGGAATATACATATTGCCCGAAGCATCAAAGGTTACTCCATATGGTTGGCTAATCGAGGCTGCTGTTGCTTGACCTCCATCCCCGCTATAACCGGGGGTAGTGGTATACCCTACCACTGTGCTTATAATACCCGAAGAATTAACCTTACGAATAAGACTATTACCACTATCCGAAATATAAAGATTGCCCGTGGCATCAGTAGCCACTCCATTAGGATAGTTTAGTTCTGCTGCTGTAGCCTGCCCTCCATCGCCAGTATAACCTGCCGTAGCATTACCCGCCACCGTACTTATAATACCAGCTGTATTTACCATACGTATTACACTATTGTTTCTATCAGCAATATATATATTGCCTGCACCGTCTACCGCAAGTCCTTCCGGACCGTATAGTTGTGCTGTTGTAGCTGCATTTCCGTCTCCCGAAAAGCCCTGTGTTCCATTTCCGGCAAACGTACTTATGATACCCGCCGTGTTTACCTTACGAATAACATTGTTTCCATTATCGGCAATATACATATTGCCCAAGGCATCTAAAACTACGGCAGCAGGCCAATACATTTCGGCGGCCGTAGCCGCGCCCCCATCTCCTGTATATCCGCCTGATGCAGACCAGCCCCATAACCATTCCCTACAACGGTACTTATGATACCCGGCAGTATTTACCATACGAATAACGTTGTTACTAAAATCAGCAATGTACATATTGCCTGCTCCGTCAAAAGTCATCCCCTGAGGTTGATTTAATTGTGCAAGCGTGGCAGATCCCCCATCTCCAGCATAACCTTGGGAGCTTCCAACTATGGTGTTTATTATTTGTGCGTTTGTATGTAAACAAACTCCTAAGGTTAAAAGAGTAAGTAGTTTCATCATGCTTATAATATAATCTTAATCAAATGTAATCAAAAATGTGATACTGCTATTTCCTAAAAAAGTTATTTAACTATTTTGCTTGCTAGAAGTAAAGAGATTTTGAACTCTTAAACCCTTATTGGTATTTTGAGTTCTGATTTTATATCACAAACAAAAATAGTGTGCCTTTTACATTGAAGTAAAGGAACGCTTTATTTTTAGAATTATTATCTAACAATAACTAACTTTTTATTTATAACTCCTTCATCGCTACTAATACAAATGTTATATACCCCTTCATTAGGGTACTTGCATCAATAGTAGTTTTGCCGTTTATAGTTTGGCTTAATACAGCCTTACCATTTATATCATAAACCCGTATGGTTTGTTTGGTTGTAGTGTTTGGCTCTATAATAAAGTTGCCATTATTTGGATTTGGATAAACACAACCTGATTTATATATCCATTTTATTTATTCCCATGATACACGAACTATTAATAAATGTAACAGGGTTGGAGCTAATACCATTGGCAGTTACTACAAGCGAATAACTTCCGTAAGGAAGTGTGAAGGAATACTAAAAAGTGTAGTATCGGACATAGTACCTGTTTGCACACCAGTATGGTTCCAATTATACGTGCGTGCATAGTATACCTTTGTTCCGTTAGTTAATCTTATAATAGGGTAGTTGGTAGCCATTTGCCAATCGTCGCCATACGCTGCGCCTTCTGAGATGCCATTAAAAAGAGTACCAGTTATTTTAAATGTATCGCAACCTGTTTGAGTAATGCTACCAATAGTTGGTTTTCCTGCGGCCAAGGGTATGCCGCCTGGTGTATAAACATAATATTGCGATGAATACTGAGTGCCATAAAGTACAGTGCCATCAGGTAAATCTAAAAAGTTGGTTTCAAAACAAGAAATACTTAAAGTGTCTGTCCCATCCGGAGCACTAATTTGTGTAAATGAATTGGCAAGATAATCAAACTCATAAAAAGCAGTAGGCGAGTAAAATGCTGCTGAACTTGCAGTACCCGTATTAATAGGCGAAGCCGTACAAAGTATTTTACCATTAACCATCATGGCTGCTGCGGCATCAACAGTTCCGTATTCCTTTCCGTATGTAATCGGGAAATCAGGCCCGGCAGTCCAGATTCCCGGACTGGTATTGCCTGTAGGAGTATAATAAGCCGTGTGCCCTGATGACCCTAAAAAGAATGCCTGCCCATTAGGCAGAAGAAATCCTGCACCCGATTCAGACCAATATTGATCGTAAAGAGAGTCAGGTACAATACCATCAACCACCCATTGGTTTAGTGCGGGTATATATCTTTCGGAAGTTCTGCTATCGGTATCAATAAATAAATGCTACCGTCGGCAAACTTTACCCCAGGCAGATTCATCGTGATTATTATAACAGCTTGGTCCGCCAAACCATGTATTGGTAACCGGATTATAAATAATAGTAGAATCGTAATTATAGGTTAAGGTATCTAACAAAGCCTCTAGCACTCTGCCATCAGGCAGTATTTCGGAGTTAGCACTCTCCCATGTAAGTTCCTTGAGACGGAGCCATAGTCCAAACATCGGTAAGCGGGTTATACACTTCAGCATCAGAGCCTCCTGTTCCATATTCACCACCTGCCACATACACTCTGCCATCTTTTAAAATCTGAGATGAAAAGTAAAGTCGTGTATTATGCATAGGCGCAATGGTAGACCATGTACCGTTTACATAGCTGCCTAAAGAATCGGGAGTTAGTTTATCCCAAACATTCCCAGAGCCATCAAAACCACCTGAATTGGTTTTTGCAATTACAGTTCCGTCGCTAAGCAAAAGCATAACTCCTGTATTATTATCAGGTGGTATATTAGATAGTGGTGTCCATGTACCTTGAGCCCTATCTGGCTTAGTAAAAAGAATAATCATCAATAATGTTATATATAACTTGTTGATTATTTTAAAGTTACTTGTATAGTTTTTTTGCATTTGTAATTTTAACTTTAAAGAAATGTTGTTCAACCGATTCAATATTTTATGCAATATAAATAAAATACTTAACCGTTGGAAAGGAAGTTTCTTACATCGTTAAAATGAAAAAATGTGTATCTCAGAACAACAATCTATGCACCCAAACACCCCCAATATTATTAAATCGTTAATTTAGACAAAGAATATTAAGTTTTGTTAAAATAATTATTATTTTCGTAGGAATAAGGGCACTTTGATTAACTAAAAACATTTTGTTATGACTTCAAGATTATTTTTACTCGTTGTTTTTGTTTTCGGAATAGGACATCTTGAAGCAAATCCTGTTTCGCAAACTACTGCACAAAGTGTAGCTGCAAATTATTATAAACAAAAAACACATGTAGATAATATCAATCTACAACTGGCGTTTACCGAAACCACAGGTAGCGGTGTACCCGTTTATTATGTATTTAACGTAAATACAAATAATGGGTTTGTTATTATCTCTGCCGATGACAGAGCCTTTCCTATAATAGGTTATTCAACAAAAAGACAATATGTAATTCCAAATAAAAAATCTCCTTTCTGTATTTGGATGGATAAACGTAAAGAAGAAATAATGTCTATTCAGACAACTGTAACTCGGGCAGATGAAAGAGTTATTAAACAATGGACGGCTTATACTAATAGCTCTGCTCGTTTAATAAATTCTAATTCTGTTTTAACGACAAGCGTTGCACCTTTGGTTCAAACTACTTGGAACCAATCGCCTTATTATAATGATCAATGCCCAGGAGGGTCTGTTACTGGATGTGTAGCAACTGCTATGGCACAAATAATGAGATATTGGAATTACCCGGTTCATGGTACAGGTTATAGTTCTTATTGCGATTGTACACCAAATTTTTCGGAGAACTACGGAACTTTATCTGCCAATTATGGAACATCTACTTATAACTGGGCAGGCATGCCTTTAAATGTAGCTACTACTAATACAGCTGTTGCTATGCTTATGAATCATTGCGGTATAAGTGTGCAAATGGATTACACTCCGTCTGAAAGTGGTGCATGGGTTATTACAGCAGATGATAGTATTTGTGCACAAAGGTCTTATGTGAAGTATTTTAAATATAACCCAAGTACTATTCAAGGTTTGTTACGTTCTAATTATACGGATACAGCATGGGTTGTTTTATTAGAAAATGAATTAACTCATGGGCGACCTGTTCAATACGCAGGCTGGGATCCTAGTGCAGGAGGACACACATGGGTTTGTGATGGCTTTGATGAAGATAGTAACTTTGATATGAATTGGGGCTGGGGTGGAGCAGATGATGGTTTTTATTCTATTAGTTCTTTAACTCCGGGGGGAGGAAGCGGTTATGATTTTTCAACTAAACATGAAGCGTTAACTGGTATTCAACCTCTTTCTCTTTTTGCTTCCGATGCAGGAATCCAATCTATTATTAGCCCAACGGGGGCTTATTGTAATACTTCTGTAAGCCCTTCGGTTAGTTTAGAAAATTTTGGAACCGGTGCACTTACCTCTTGCACACTTAATTATTTTTTGGATAATCAGTCCGTTCAAACCCAAAGTTGGACAGGCTCTTTGTTAAGCAATCAGTCGGCTAGCGTAAGTTTACCTACTTTTACTACTACTGCAGGAACTCATACCTTTACATGTTATACAAGTAATCCAAATGGTGTTGCAGACAGTAATACAAGTAACGATAAATCTGTAAGCGTTTTTCAATATGGTGTAAAAGCTGTTTTTTCTTTCACTCAGCCTTCTTTGTGTAATCTTCCCTCTACTGTACAATTTACAAATAATTCATTAAACGCTGCTTCCTATACGTGGAATTTTGGCGACGGAAGCACCAGTACTACCTTAAGCCCAAGCCATACATATACAGCAGTAGGAACTTATACAGTTAAATTAGTCGCTCAAGGACTTTCATCTTGTACAAGTGCAGACTCTACTACTTCCACCATATACATTGCCAGTGGTCCTCATGTGGCTTCTTGTACACCTACTGTATATGGAAGTACATACTATGGCATCCTTAACTTTGCGTTGAATACTATAAATAACGCCTCTGGTTATGCTAATGAAGGGTATAAAGATTTTACCTGTACCAATTCAACTATTTTAACTGCGGGAAATAATTATTCAATAACAGTTACTACCAGTCCTTATTATGCAGAAAACGTAAAAATATGGATAGACTATAATAATGACGGAATACTTAACGCAAGTACCGAATTGGTATTTACATCTAATGCTATGATAGGTGCAGCTAACAGCGGTTTAATTTTTACACCTACAACAGCTGTTTTAAATACTCCGTTACGTTTACGTGTTATAGATGATGCATCAAGTTATACTATTACAGGACCATGTTATAACCCAAGTTATGGGCAGGCAGAAGATTATACCGTTATTTTTAATGCAAATACTATAGCTCCTGTATGTAATTTTACTGCAAATGTAACAACCATATTGCAGGGAGGCATGGTTAACTTCACCGATTTAACTAATAATGTTCCTACCTCATGGAATTGGACGTTCTCCGGAGGAACTCCACCTGCGTCTACCACACAAAATCCATCATCTATAGTTTATAATACGGTAGGTACTTACCCTGTTAAACTAAAGGTAAGTAATTCGTTTGGAGCAGACAGTTTAACAAAAACAGCATATATTAATGTAGTAAACGGCATCACTATGTGCTCAGTAAATACTACATCTTTATCTGCTGGAACTTTGTTTGATAGTGGAGGACCTTCCGGAAATTATAATAATAATGAAAACTGCTCGCTATTAATAAATCCGGGTTGTGCATCAAGTATTACCCTTTCTTTTCAAAGCTTTAATACCGAATCTTATTATGATGAACTCTTAGTTTATGATGGAAGCAGCACCTCCGGCACTTTACTTTTAACTGCCGACGGTAATTATATTCCAAGCAGTGTTACAGCTATTTCTGGCCAAATGTTTATTAAATGGACGAGCAATGCGACCAATACCTTTAGTGGCTATCAGGCAAGCTGGACATCTGTTTTAAAAACAAATCAACCACCCATTGCACAATTTACCCCTTCTTCTTTAACTCCTGCATTTAATGTTCCTGTAAACTTTACCGATAATACCACTCAATATCCTAATATCTGGCAATGGAATTTTGGTGATGGTGCAACTTCCACTCTTGAAAATCCAAGTCATTCTTATACAACTTCCGGCACAAAAACTGTAACCTTAATTGCTACCAATTGTGTGAGCTCTGATACTGCCTATAAAGTTATTACTGTTCAGCAAACCCCATCTATGCATCTATTACCCGACACATTAAAAGCATCTATAGGTTGTAACGATTCTGCTATGTTATATTTAAAAATACAAAACTCGGGTAATGGAAAATTAGCTGCATCTCTTTCAGGAAACTACACAGATTCTGTAAATATTTTAGTCTTTACAGATAGTTATAACTCTACCTATTATTCAAATATTATACTTTCTATAAGACAATACTTCCAGAAAATAAAAATTACGCTGTTTTCAGGAACTACAGCTGCTGCACTGCAACCTGCTCTTAGTAAGCAAGATGTCTTACTTTTCCCGCCACAAATTACTTATGCAAGTTATTATACGTCTCTGGCAACTGTAGTGCAGAATTTTGCCAATCAGGGTGGAACGGTAATTGTTACAGGATGCCCTTATAATACTTCAAAAATGTATCAACTGGGTTTATTCTCGGGATCTTATGTAGGAGATTTATATGGTTCGGGAACTTTAAATGTACCTGACACTACCAACCAAATAACAAAAGGCTTATCGCTTAGCTTTACAGCACCTTATTATGCATACTACCATACTATAACTAATTCCAATAAAAAAGAGTTGGTGAATTATGCCGGCTATGATGTGGTTACGTATTGTAACACTGGTTTAGGAAAGGTTGTTTATATGGGGTTTGATTATTATAATTATGTGGCATCCAGTGAACGTTTAATTTCCAATACGGTAAAAAATGGATTACCTCATGGCTTATCTCCCTGGATAAGTTTAAATAAATATAGCGATACAGTAGGCGTATCTTCTACGGATTCTGTATTAGTAAAGTTTAAATCTGCCGGATATAATGATGGTATATACACTTCTTCAGTTATTGTTCAATCAAACGATCCGGCTAATCCTTCCGTTACCATTCCATGTATTATGACAGTAGATGGATTGGCAGGTTACTCTGCTAATCCTTCATCCTGTGTTAATTTCGGAACTGTTATGCAATACGCTTCCAAATCAGATTCTGTTTTTATTACCAATACAGGTTGCGATACCCTTAAAATTACTTCTATTTCCTCGGGTCTTTCTATTTATACCTTTTCTCCTATAGCACTTAATATTATGCCGGGGCATACCAAAGGTATTAATATTACGTTTAGCCCTCTTGTAACAGGAACTCAAGGTTCTACACTTACTCTTACAACCAATATTGGTACCGAAATAATTTGTGTTACTGGCAATGCTTCTCCAGCTCCAACCTTTAGTGTAGCACCAAAAAACATAATGGTAAACATGCCTGCTTGTGGCTCTTCAACTACCATAGCAGTTGCCTCACAAAACAGCGGACAGGGAGTTCTGTTTTATTCTATACCGGGTTGCGGTAATGTAGCTTCTCAGGATACGGTATATGTTTTGGTAATGACTTATGGAGTAGATATGACTACCAGATATTCTAATATGATAAATTCCATTACTCAGTCTTTTTCATTGGCTTCATTCACTCAGCATTCTTATACAACACCTTCTGCTTTATCTTCGGCTTTGTTAAACAAACAGGTGCTTCTTTTTCCTTCTCAAATAAGCGGAACAGATAATTACGCTCAAATGGCAAGTGTAGTACAGAATTTTGTTTCTAACGGAGGAATAGCTATCGTATGCGGCTCTACTAATATAACTTCTAATTTATATGAGCTTGGTTTATTTTCAGGTTCTTATCAGGGTTACTTATATTCAGGGTATTCTTTAACTGTACTTGATACAACTAACAGAATAACTAAAGACCTTCCTTTAGCTATTAGCTCAGATTATTATACAGATTATCAAGCTATAACAAACACAGATAAGAAAAAACTTGTTGAATATAATACCTATGACGTAGTTAGCTCCCGTACCATTGGTTCGGGCACAGCTATTTATATAGGTAATGATTATTATTATATTGATGTTAATTCTGAACACATACTTGCAAATGCCATAAAATTAGCTTCTAGCAGTATTCCTTCATGGATTAGTTTATCAACATGCGCAGGTAATGTGGCTCCTAATGCGGCTGACAGCATTCATGTAACCATTAGTAGTACAGGATTAACAGGAGGTACTTATAACGGCAGTATTATTATACAATCAAACGACCCAAGAAACCCCTACGATACGATTTTATGTACCCTAAATGTATCTTATAATCCATGTACTAATTTTACACACCATAACTCTGGCGGTGCTTGCGGTTCTACTATTGCTTTTGCCGATTCAAGCCTTAACCTACCTAACTCGTGGTATTGGAGTTTTGGCGACGGAACAACTTCTACACAAGCTAACCCTACGCATAATTATACAACTGCAGGTACATATTCCGTAAAACTTAAAACCTGCAATTCTTTTGGTTGCGATTCTATTACTAAAAATATAATCGTAAGCCTTGGAAACCCTCCTTCTGCAGCTTTATGTACACCGGAAGCCGCAAGCCCTTGCTGTACTTATGGTATATATAATGTTACTTTTAATACCATTAATAACTCTTCGGGAGCAAGTACCGAAGGGTATAAAGACTTTACTTGTACTGCAAGTACAACGGTTATTAGCGGACACACCTATAACGTTTCTATTACTACCGGACCTTCTTATTACGAAACCGTAGAGGTTTGGATAGACTTTAACAACAATGGTACATGGGATAGTGGTGAGCTGGTTTATTCAAGTGTAGATGTTCTTACCAATCATACTGGCACTATAAGCATACCTACTACAACTATATTAAACACTCCTTTAAGGATGCGTGTGGGCGATGATGAAAATTCGTATACACTCACAGGCTGTTCAGTTCCTTATGAGGGTCAATACGAAGATTATACTGTTATTATTAGTCCAAACAGTTTACCTCCTACTACTAACTTCTCTTATTTGAGCACCAATAGCTGCACAGGCAGTTTTAGTTTTACCGATTTGTCTACAAACAACCCTACCAGTTGGCAATGGAATTTTGGCGATGGGGGGCTTTCTTCTTTGCAGAATCCAACTCATGCTTATGCGTTATCCGGTACTTATACTGTAACTCTTATTGCTGCTAACAGTTTTGGAAGTACTGTGTATTACCAGATTATCGCCGTAAATTCATTATCAGCTTCTATAAATGTAATAGGCAGTTATGCTGCCGGTAGTAGTTTAACCTTCTCTTCAAGTTATATTGGTGCACTTTCCTATAGCTGGAATTTTGGAGATGGTTCATCATCCGGATTGCAAACGCCCTCTCATTCATATTTTAGCCCAGGTAATTATGTAGTAGCTCTTACATTGGTTACTTCTGCTTGCACAGTTACCGAATATGATACAATATCTATTGGTGTCACGGGAATTTCTACCATATCAGCTTTCAATACTATTTCCGTAGCACCTAATCCGTTTTCTAATACTTGTGTAATGAAATATACGCTTACTGAAAGCTCTACTGTAAGTTTAGATGTATTAGACTTATTAGGTCAAACTATATTGCCAATAATTAAAGTTAGTGATAGTACGCAGGCTCGCGGAACATACGCAGTACCTATAACTATAGAGATGCCCGGCGTTTATTTTTTAAGGGTAGAAGTTAATGGAATTTTTAAGCTGTATAAAATTATCAGCCAGTAATAGATTGGTTAGAAATTAAATTAAAAAGCGCGATAGAAATGCCGAGTTTTTTTAATATCTTATAATATCGCATATTACTTTTATTTGGTAATTACCAACCTTTTATTGGCAACACCATTTGTAGTGATAATACTTATATTATAAACACCTTCGTTTAAATTGTTTGCATCAATGTTTTTTGCCGCAAGGCTATTGCCCTTTAAGGAAGATGTTTTTGTTAAATATAATTCTTTAACACAGGGCAATAACAATACTTATTAGCTTTGAAAAATGGTGAGAGGTAAAATTTATTTTATAGTTCTTTTATGTGTCTCGCTTATCGGATGCAAAACAGATAAATTTGCAAAAGGTGGTAAAGCCCAAATTTATGGGTATATAGAGCTTAATGGCATGATTAAGGGTACGTATGTTAGCAATGTGAGAATTTCTAATAGCACCAATGTATATATGAAATATGGTGCTACTTCATATGCAGGAAGTGATGTTACGCAATATGATACGCTTGTAAGTACAGATGCTAATGGTAATTATGATTTTGGTACTATGTACGAAGGCAATTATTATTTGTTGGCTGTGGGCACTTATATTGATTCTCAAAACCAATCAGTTCAGGTAACGGGTGGGCGAGAGGTTAAAGTTACTTCGAGAAAACAAAAGTGTAATTTTAATATTAGTGTAGGGCAATAAAACAACCTTTAAAAATCTACACAAACAAAAAGCCCCGTATTTCTACGAGGCTCTTTTACATCTTTTTGTCTCGTATATTTATCTGGTAATTACCAACCTTTTATTGGCAACACCATCTTTACTTATCACACTTATGTTATAAACACCATTGCTTAAAGAGCTTGCATCTATACCAGCTTTACCATTAGTGATGGTTTGACTTAGCACTAACTTACCATTCACATCATACATAAACACATTGCATTGCGATTGAGAATTTGTTTCAATACTAAACATACCATTGTTTGGGTTGGGATAAATAATTATAGCACTGTTGTTACTTGTATAAGAAGCAATTCTAGATGGATTTAGAATATAACAAGCACTAGTATCCGTACAATTATTCTGAGTTATGATTACTGCATAAGGTTCATTATTCATTACCGCACCATTAGAATAGGTTTGAGATGTAGCTCCGCTAACAAGCATATTATTGCCACAATCTATCCACTGATATGTTGCCGGTGGTGTAGCATTAGCTGTTAGTGAAACACTTCCTGATGATATAGTAACCCCTGTATTAGGCATTGGGTTTACGATTATAGCTTGTGTATACTTAGTCTTACAACCATTTGCACCTGTTCCAGTAACGGTATAAGTAGTAGTTATCGAAGGTGTTTGGCTAATACTGGTGGTAGTTGCGCTTGTACTCCAGGTATAAGTAACAGCTCCGATTACGGTTAGGGTTACCACAGTACCTGCACAAGCTGTATAATTATTTGCCGTTACAGTAAGGGTTGGTGTATAATTAACGGTAAGCGTTAGTATTACTAAACTATCTGTATGGTTGGCCGTTTGCACCGTATCGGAAAAAAAACCTGCTATTTTATGATAATGAGTTCCTACCTGAAAGCTGTCTCCGGCACAAATAGAGGCAGTAATAATATTAGTGGGTAACACACGCACCATGGTAGAATCTACATAATAGTTATTATTTATACTGGTTGTATTTGTTGGGCTTATGCTTACTGATATTGTACTCTCCATACCATAGTTGGGTATATCTACAAATATGTTGTAACTGCCATTATTTACATTGTTAAAAGTATAATTTCCTGAACTATCGCTAGTAGTACGTGCTGCACAACCACCTCCCGGATTCTTGCCCAGTTTCACATCTATACCTTTTAGTGGGGCACCCATTACATGGTTACCGTTGTTTACCAAGCGCATACCATAGCCATTACTTTGACTAATGTTACCTTTAATAACCCCTGTTCCAACTTGGGGGGGCACCTGTATTACTTTAATATTAAATCCAGTATCGTTACCCCCATGGCATGTATGGTGCTTAATAATAAGAGCAGAATCCCATTGATAGGCTGTATGTCTATAGGTATTTATAGAATCGGCATAATAAGTACCCGCATAACCATGGTAGATATTGGTGTCTGCAACTGCCTTTATATAGTAATTACCATAGTATAAACTTGGGAACGTATATTTACCGTTAGTGCCTGTAAGGCTATCAATATGCATAGTATCAAGCTGCCCTACATTGGTTGTTTTTTTCTGAAACAAATACACTTTACCCTTTGTTATAAAAACACTATTGCTATCGGTTACTAAACCACTTAAACTATCAGCAGGATTAACATAAATGTTTAGATACCCTGAAGCATCCCCAATACAATGATGCACATCTGAAACTTTCAAAGTCATATAATTGTAAGGATTTTGAAGAGGAATGGTATCAAAAGGAATCACCGCATTTACATTACTTCCTGCATAATAAACTGCAGGGTTTCCGGAATTGGTGTATTGATTTGTCCATGTATATGTATAAGGCCCTGTTCCGCCACTGGCTATTGCCTTTAAAGTATCTAACTGACCTTGGCAGACCGTATAAGTTTTTGCAGCACCTGTATCAATAACGGCTGTAGGGTTTGGATAAACAATTATTGTTTGTGTAACCGAGTCCATAAAATAACTTTGGTAAGTACCGTTGTTGGTAACCATGGTTAGGGTATAAGTACCTGGGTTGTTAGGATAAAAATAAGCTGGGCCATCGCTATTATTAGTTATCATTGAATCGTTCATCGTAATACCCTTCATAAACCACGCTGCATAATATCCGTTGGTAGATGTGTTGTATAAATTAATGGTATTACCCGTACAAAAACCAGAACCAGCCTGTGCAGAATCAGCAAAGCTAACAGGTGTTGGGTTAAGCATATTAAACCGCCAGGTAGTAGCATAACTTGATGGAGCACCTGTAGCACCATTGTGCCCATTTAACCTACTTCCATAGGCACTACGGGTACCCGAAGAATATATTTGGTTATTAAAATAAGCCAGCTTAAAGGGATATGTACTGGGATTATAATATGCCTCATAACTTATATTTGATCCGGTAGATTGTAATAAGGTATCTCTTCCATTAACTTTGCCATAATAATAAACGGCAGGGGTGCTATTATTTGTATTGTAAAGGCCGGTCTGTATCCAAAGCTTACCATTTGCCGTTTGCAAATCGTTAATACTATTTATATTATAAAGAGTAGACTCGTAGGTACTATCGGTTAAATGCATCCAAGTTGGTGCAGTTGCTATACTATCATTAATATACCAAAGCGCATACCCTCCACTACCCTCATTACTTGGATTAGATATACCTGCAACTAAGGTATGGTTATATATTTCTAAGGCTGTAAATTGAGCCGAAGTATAATTACTGCCTATTTTGTTTTGAATATGAGCCGCCGTTAAAACAGTATCCCATTTGCTTCCATTTTTGGTACGCAAAATCATACCGCCACTATCAGCACTATTAACCGTTACATATAAATAACTACCCCAAACTATGGCATCGTATGTAGTAGTAACCTGAGACGCATAAGGAAAACTATACGAGTTAACCCATGTAGGAGAATTAGTTCCTGTTAACGTAGCAGGTGCTTTCCAAATAGATACCGTATGATAAAAGCCGCTGCTATCGCCCATACCGGGGGTTAAAAAGGCATAAATAGTATCATTGCTTCCGGTAGGAGAGTATAGTGCCATGTTTGAAATAGATGCTGGATTATTTGCACCAAACTGATTGCCACCCGATAATGAGCTGAAGTTTATATTACCATAGTTAACGTAGTTTGTTTTATCATAACGATAAACCTGTGGTACCTGCGTGGTATAACTACTGATAGCCGAACCAAGAAACATATAATTGCTGTTTGCAACCATACTCGAAATACTTGTTTCATTTCCGCCTTGCAGCAAAGCGGTTAAACCTACTTCGGCAGTAGCAGCAGTAGTAGTGCTATCTCCAGTTGTGGTAGAGTATAAAAATATATGGTTATTACTGCTATCCCCCGCAAGATAAAGCTTGTTGTTAAAAGATTGTATCTGGTTAAAACTGGTTATTTGCGAGTTAAACCCATAAGGTATGCAGTTAATCCAATTTTCTTGTGCGTTTACTAAATAGCTTATTAGTATAGCTGCTGCAAGTACTATTTTCTTCATGAGATTATAATTTTAGGCGAAGATAAAACATTTTGTCAAACCCAATGTTAAATTAACATTAACTCTTTACTGACAATGTTTTATACAAATGTAGCGTCCGTATAATATAAGTTTTTCCTTGTAATACCAAAGCAAAATATACCAACAGCTATTTAAAAATTAGTGCATAATTAACTTGATAATTAGGAAAATTTTGGCATGGTTTTTGCGTTAAAGCATAACAATAAAGGCAATCAGGTAAACTTAAAAACTAATACCATGACTGGAGCCGATAGGTGAACAGCGCGATACCATAATATAAAATAATAAAAAAAAGAAATCATGAAAAACTTGCCAAAATTCAAGTAATAGAGTTAACGACAGAGCCTCTACTACAAACGTAATAAACAGTGCCTTGCTTATTAAAACTACCGGTGACCCTTGGCGGTTTCCCCTCCGGTAACCGATTTGGTGCTGCAAGCACAGGTAAATAGCTTGCAAACAAATTACTTGGGCTCTAATGCAACCCCACCAACTTATACCAAAGGGCAGGTAACTACCCAACAAAACAAGGTAATAACATCTTACAATAAAATAGTGAACTACTTAAAAGGCATTGCCAACGATGCTGCTATTGATGCGGGCGATGTAACTGTGGGTAGGAGGAGGAACTGCTTATAGAAATTTTAATTTATCTCAAATACCTACTACTAATGTAATTTCGGCTACAACTAGTATTACTACTGTTGTATCAGGAACCACAACTGTAAATGAATTGCAAGTAAATTGCACTATACCTTCCTCAACAGAATGGACATATCTAATTACGTTTATATCTTTTAATCCTTCAGTAAATGGTGTTTTTGGTAATTACTGCTATTATTTTACCGGAGGTGCTAGTGCTGGGTTAACAACTTTTACTTATGGGATATCTCCTACTACTACCCTTTATAATTATGGTTTTACAAGCGGAAGTACAGTTTATTTAGCAACTTATATTTATAGTCAGAGTTCCGTTTATACAGACCCACTTAGTGGATTAAATGTTTATACAGCACTTAGCAGCACACCAGTAATTACCTCGTGTATTGTTCCTTGATATAAGTAATTCAAATTTTATTATATATTTGTAGAACAAATTTCATTAAACCTCATCTCATGAAAAAACATTTACTACTAATAGCAGCAAGTATCTGCTTAAGCCTAACAAGCTTTGCGCAAGTGCAAAGAACTATTTTGTATGAAGAGTTTACAGGCGAAGACTGTTCTTTTTGTGCCTTGTTTAATCCGTTTATTAACCCTACGGTGCATAAAGCAGGCAATTACCCCAACAAAATAGTAAAAATAAACTGGCAGGGAAATATACCTGCCACACCTCCGGCAGGCTCTTTGTACACAGATAATTCAAGCGAAGTGCTTACCAGGCAATCGTATTACACAGTAGAATCTGCACCCTACGGACGTTTTAATGGCTTTGAATTGCCTGACCCAACAGGTATGTATGGTGCAGGGCATGGCTTTCTAATTTCAGATACTACGCCAAATGCATCTACCTATCCTATTGTTTACCCTACTATTATTAATGATAGTTCTATTGTTAATGCACCTTTTGGTTTAATCGTAAATTATGTGATGAATGCCACGCAGGATTCGGTAACCATTACCGCAGTAATTACAGCAGCACAAAACTATAATTCCATCACCAACGGCTCTTTAGTATTGCAGGTGGCTATGGAAGAAGCTTGGGTTTATTTTTCTACCCCTACCGGTACCAATGGCGAAAAAACATTTCTTGATGTGATGCGCAAAATGATTCCTTCTACAAGCGGCACCCCACTTGCCAACACATGGTCAAGTGGCGATACCTATACCATTACCTTAAATGCAGCCATACCAAGCTACATTCATGATAAGAGTCAGCTTGCTTTTGTGGCTTTTGTGCAAGAATATACAAACAAGCGTGTACATCAGGCAGCTTATGCTTCTACCCCTTTATATACCTATGATGCAGGAATGCGCAATGTTACAGTAGCACCCAGTTGCAACGATAGCGTTAATTTATCTATGAATGTGCAAAACCACGGTACACAACTCATGACTACTTGCTGGGTTACGTATCAGATAGATAACAACCCTCCTGTAACACAAACTTGGAATGGTTCTTTAACTACCACTCAAACATCGGCTATTACCTTGCCTACTTTTACGGCATCAGTTGGTACGCATTCGTTTGTTTGTTATAGTAGCAATCCTGATAATTTTACAGATGATCAATCAGCTAACGATACTACCCGTATTACGTTTAATGTTATTTCTGGCGGGGCTTTACCATTTGCAGAAGGTTTTGAAACTACTGCTAATTTGCCTGATGCTATGTGGGGTATATCGCACACGTTTACCGGTGGTTCAGATTTTCAAGTTACTTCTGCTGCAGCGGCAACAGGGGTTAAGTCTATTATGTTAAACAATATAAACAACATACTTGGAACCACCAGCATATTGCAAACCAATTCTTTTTACGACATGACTACGCTTCCAACAGGATCTTTACTAACCTTTAAAGCAGCTTACCAGCAAACAGCTACCACCAACACCGATAAATTGCAAGTATTTACTTCTACCGATTGTGGTGCTACCTGGACAGCCAGAAAAACCATTACCAGCACTACCTTAGCCTCTTTAGCCGGTGGAACAGGAACGGCTGCTTATATACCAAGCCCATCTCAGTTTACCACCTATACAGTTCCTATTAGCGCAGTAAGCACCAGCCATAATGTGATGTTTAAATGGGAGTTTATTGCAGGTACAACCTCTATGGGTAATAATTTATACATTGATGATATAGATATTACGGAACCGGAGAGTATTCAAAGTATTGAAACACTTGTAGATTTGAATTTATACCCTAATCCATCTACTGGTAAAGTAAATCTTGATTTTAATTTAACTGAAAGTTATGCTATTGCTATTACGGTTAGCGATATGTTAGGTCGCATGGTTGAAACGATTGCTCCTAAATCTTATCAAAGCGGAAAAACTACTTTAACCATTGGCTCTGATAATGTGTATCAATCAGGTGTTTATATGGTAAACATTACAGTTGACGGACAACGTATCTCTAAAAAGGTTATTATACAATAATTCATTCATAGCGAGCAGACATAGATGTCTGTTCGCTATTATTTCTTTTCAGCAGTTGGTTTATTATCGGTAGTAATTAGTTTATAAACCAAGATAGAGCCGCTATCCAGGCAAGGTATCAAAAGTGTTTCATCCAACAAATCAAAACCCGAAGGGCTTTTTAAATCTTCGTCCTCGCATATTACTCTTGCCTTTTTTGTTTTAATATCTATTTCCCAAATCTTACCATGGTTATAATCTGTTCCCCAATCGCTTATTAAAAGCTTATTGCTAAATAGTTTTATTCCATCTAAATGCCCAAGTTCTTTAATGACGGTAGTTGTTTTATTGGTCTCTAAATCATACTCATAAATACTTCCTTTACCTCTCTCTTTTGATGAGAAACCACATACATATACTTTCTTCTCATACTTTCCTAAACCGTTTGCCCCTTCGGTACTGCTGTTTGAGAGGTTTATAATATCTTTAGAATTCAAGGTAATAGCATACAACTCATGCTTATTAATAACGCTGACTAGCAAGGTATTATCATCTATCAAAAAAACATCATTTAAAGAAACAGTAGTATCAGAAAAAATAATCTCATCTGTTTTAATACCTGTTTCTATATCGGCAACAACTATCCTGTCTATATCGGCAATAAAAAGTTTAGAGCCATTAAATGCCATACCTTTTGGGGCGTTTAGTTTAAAGGTTTTATTAAACTTATTCTTTGCATTTATATTATTTACAGGGCATTGGTAAATAACTCCATCGCTGTCTCTTTCGGTAGTTTTAAATGATTTGCCTATATCAGTGATAAAAATCTTATCTATGTTTATGATACAAACACCTTCTGGATGTTTAAAAGAATGCACTCGCTTTACGAACTGAAGTTTAGTTTGAGCATTACAGGTAGTAGGTAGCAGGTAACAAGTAACAAGTAGCATAAAGCATGATACCTGATACCTGATACCTGATACTTGATACCTGATTTTTAAACATATCTGTAAAAATATAAATTTTCTTTGTAGAAATTCTTTATCAACAAATTATTAAACCAATGTTGCATAGCTTGTATTTAGCGTAATTTTACGCTTCTTAATTTTTACTATGAATAGCCGAGCGAAGCGAACACATGAATACAATATTAAAAAAATAAAACACAAATGAATAAAGCAGATGTATTGTTAGGTCTTCAGTGGGGCGATGAAGGCAAGGGTAAAGTAGTTGATGTATTAACACCATCGTATGATATGATCTGTCGTTTTCAAGGAGGTCCTAATGCCGGACATACTTTAGAGTTTAATGGCATTAAACATGTACTGCATACTATACCCAGCGGTATATTTCATAACCATTGCAAAAATGTTATTGGTAACGGTGTAGTAATTGATCCTGTTATTTTAAAGAAAGAGATTGATGCGCTTATAAAAATGGGTGTTGATGTGAAGAAGCAATTATTAGTAAGTAAACGTGCACATTTAATATTGCCTACACATCGTTTGTTGGATGCCGCTTCTGAAGCATCTAAAGGGAAAGAGAAAATTGGTTCTACCTTAAAAGGAATTGGTCCAACATATATGGATAAAACCGGACGTAATGGTATACGTGTAGGAGATATTACGTTGGGTAATTTTAAAGAAAGATATACTGCCTTAGTAGAGAAACATAAACAGCTATTGGCTTTTCATCAATACGAATACAACCTTAATGAATTAGAACCTGCTTGGTTTGAGGCCATTGAAGCATTAAAACAACTTACTCTTATTGACAGTGAATATTATGTGAATGAAGCATTAAAAGCCGGAAAGAAGATATTAGCAGAAGGTGCGCAAGGCTCTATGCTTGATATTGATTTTGGTACTTATCCTTTTGTTACTTCTTCTAATACTATGACGGCAGGGTGTTGCACCGGATTAGGTATTCCTCCCAATTCCGTAGGCAATGTAATTGGAATTTTTAAAGCGTATTGTACCCGTGTGGGTAGTGGTCCTTTTCCTACTGAGTTGAATGATGAAACCGGAGAAACCATGCGCAAAATTGGTAATGAATATGGTTCAACTACGGGACGTTCTCGTCGTTGTGGTTGGCTTGATTTACCGGCACTAAAATATGCTATCATGATAAACGGTGTTACCGAACTTACCATGATGAAAGCCGATGTAATGGATGATTTTGATACCATAAAAATTTGTACACATTATTTAATTAATGGCAAAGAAACAGAAGTGTTGCCATTTGATGTGATTAATATGGAGATAACTCCTGTTTATAAAGAAATGAAAGGCTGGAAACAAAACATTACTTCTGCCAATAAATTACCGGAAGAATTACTCAGCTACATTAGTTTTATAGAGAAAAGTACAGGTGTTCCTATCAGTATTGTATCTGTTGGACCTGATAGGAAACAAACCATCATAATGAAAAAGCAGACTTTAGTTGCGGGTTGATACAGTGCTAATCTTCTGACTTACTTCAACAACTGATAAACCAGCAAGCTTGCGGTATAAGCCAGTATGCTCATGTATATAAATTGTATAATGGGCCATTTGTAGGAGTTGGTTTCTCGCTTTACTACGGCAAGGGTACTCATGCACTGCATGGCAAAGGCATAAAACATAAGCAGACTAAGGCACACGGCAAAGTTATATACCAACTTACCGGTGGTTGGGTTCTTTTCGCGCATCATCTTTTGGCGGATAGACAGGTTATCTTCTTTATCTCCGCTTTGATAAAGCGTTGCCATAGTCCCCACAAACACCTCTCGTGCGGCAATGGATGTAATTAAAGAGATACCAATCTTCCAATCAAAGCCCAAAGGTTTAATAGCAGGCTCTATAATCTTACCCAAATGCCCTGCATAAGAAGCCTGTAGTTTTTGAGATTCCATGGTGGTGACAAGCTCCCTCTTTACACTATCAGAACTAGTTTGAGCAACGGCTTCAGCATAATTCTTATTTATGATGGCAAACTCCTTGCTTGGTCCGTAAGAGGTTAAAAACCAAAGTATGATGGAGATAATCATAATTACTTTTCCTGCATCAAACAGAAACACTTTTACTTTATCCAACATGTTTAGCATTATTGTTTTTAGCTGTGGTATACGATACATGGGCAGTTCCATCATAAAATAGCTCTTCTCTTTTGTTTTTAAAACATACTTTAATACGGCTGCTACCAACACAGCCACCACAATGCCCATCAGGTAAAGGGCTGTAAGCAATAAGCCTTTAAAATCGAAGAAACCAAACCTTTCGTTTCCCGGAATCATAATGCCTATAAGTAATGTAAACACAGGTAAGCGTGCCGAACAGCTCATTAGCGGAGTGATTAATATAGTAACCAGTCTTTCTTTTTTGTTGGATATGGTGCGTGTACTCATAATGGCTGGCACTGCACAAGCCATACCGCTAATCAACGGTATTACCGACCTTCCGTTTAAACCGACTTTGCGCATCAGTTTATCCATAATAAAACTTACGCGAGCCATATATCCGCTATCTTCCAGCAGACTAATGAAGCCAAACAACAAAGCTATTTGCGGAACAAACACCACGATGCCGCTTAGCCCTGCCAGTATGCCATTGGTGAGTAAACGGGTAAGGAAACTATCGGGCAAATATTCTTTTGTTTTTTGGGTAAAGAAAGAGAAGCCCGTTTCTATCCATTGCATCGGGAACTCAGCCAAATAAAAGATGCTTTGAAAGATTAAGAACAGCACACCAATAAAAATGATGAAGCCATAGATGGGGTGCGTAATAAAATCATCCAGCCTGTCGGTGGCTTTTAAATCTTTTCTTACGGCAGAATAATTTACACACTCCAAACTTATCTTCTTTATCTTCTCAAAGCGGAAGAGGGTATCTCTGCTTTCAAAACCTTCATAAAACTTCTTGTTGTATTGCTTTAAGTTCTCATCCTGCTCAGCATTGTTCCTTTGGCTTAACAGAGAAGCATATACGCTTGTTTGCTCTATATGTTTGTGCACCGTTTCGGCATAATCTTTATTTACAATAGCCAGTATGTTTATAATAGGTTGCTGTTGTTTGGCATCTGTTGCAAAAGCAAAAAAGGTTTTCTTTACGTCATCAATACCTTCGTTATGCCTTGCATTGCAGCTAACCACAGGCACTTGCAAAAGCTCTTTTAGTTTCTCTATATCAATATGAATGCCATTAGCATTGGCGGCATCAATCATGTTTAAAACAAGCATGCAGGGTCTGCCCAAATCAATTAACTGGGTGGCAAGTAATAAATGTCTCTTGAGGTTAGAAGCATCGGCAACAATCAAAATAATATCGGGGTAATCTTCATTGGCTGCATCCATCAGTACATCAAACGAAACCTGCTCGTCTAATGATTTTGGAAACAAACTATACGTGCCCGGTAAATCAATCAATTTAAAAGAATGTATTTGTTTAGTTTTAGGGTTAAGCGCTTTACAAACCCCAATCTTCTTATCGACAGTAACGCCGGGGTAATTGCCTGTTTTTTGGTGAAGCCCCGTAAGGGCATTAAACAGGGTAGATTTGCCGCAATTAGGGTTGCCAATCAAGACTACCTTTACCTGCTGGGCTAAAGTAAGTTTTTGTTTAAGGTCAGAAAATAAATCTGTTGCAGGCACTTGTTTACAAACTGATAAGCACCAATTGGGCTTCTGATTTACGCAGACTAACCAGCGTGCCGTTCACCTCAAAAGCATATGGACAACCAAGCGGAGCTATATGTTGCAGCGTTATTTTTTCTCCCGGCAGGTAACCCATTTCCATTAACTTTAATGCAAGTCTCTCATCGGCAAAACCCATAATGATAGCCGTTTTGCCTTTAGGTAATTGCGCCAATGTTTTTGTAATAACCTCCATCTCTTACAAAGATAGGAAGTATGAATGTAGTATGTAATACCTCATTCGGGGTATATTTGGGTGTTTAGGTTATGCCACCATACAGTTATGACCTCTAACTCAAAGGTTATAACCTCTAACAATGAGGTTGTTATACCTTTGGGTTTGTAATCAATAAAAAAAGCCTCGTATTACTACGAGGCTTCTTGTTTTATCAAAAGGGGCATATTTACATCATTCCGCCCATTCCACCATCCATTCCGCCCATTCCACCTGGCATAGCCGGTGCAGAAGCTTCTTTTTTGTCGGCAAGAACGCATTCGGTAGTTAATAACATACCTGCAACAGATGCTGCATTTTCTAAAGCAATACGAGTTACTTTAGTAGGGTCTATAACGCCTGCTTTTAGTAAATTTTCATATACTTCAGTACGAGCGTTAAAGCCATAATCGTCTTTACCTTCTTTTACTTTTTGAACGATAATGCTTCCTTCAAGTCCGCAATTAGCTACAATCTGACGAAGAGGCTCTTCGATAGCACGTTTCACGATAGCAATACCTGTGTTTTCGTCATCGTTTAAGCCTTTTAGTTTTTCTAAATTGGCAATAGCACGGATATATGCAACGCCACCACCTGCAACAATACCTTCTTCAACCGCAGCACGTGTAGCAGCCAAAGCATCGTCAACACGGTCTTTTTTTCTTTCATTTCCACTTCGGTAGCAGCACCAATATGAAGAACCGCAACACCGCCGGCTAATTTAGCCAAACGCTCTTGTAGTTTTTCTTTATCATAATCAGAAGTAGTAGTTTCTATTTGTGCTTTAATTTGGTTTACACGAGCTAAAATATCAGCCTTTTTACCAGCACCACCTACAACAGTAGTATTATCTTTATCGATGGTAATTTTTTCTGCTTTACCAAGATTAGTAAGTTCAGCAGTTTCTAATTTAAAGCCAACTTCTTCACTAATGAATGTACCACCGGTTAAGATAGCAATGTCTTCTAACATAGCTTTTCTGCGGTCGCCAAAGCCGGGAGCTTTAACAGCAGCAATTTTTAAGTTAGAACGTAAACTGTTTACAACCAATGTTTGTAAAGCTTCTCCGTCTAAATCTTCAGCAATAATTAAAAGTGGTTTACCTGTTTGAACTGCTTTTTCTAATACAGGTAGTAACTCCTTCATAGAAGAAATTTTCTTTTCGATAAATTAATATGTAAGGATTTTCGAACACGGTTTGCATTTTCTCTGCATCGGTAACGAAATACGGAGAGATATAACCACGGTCGAACTGCATACCTTCAACCACTTTCACTTCAGTTTCAGTACCTTTTGCTTCTTCAACAGTAATAACTCCTTCTTTTTTTACTTTGCCCATTGCTTCTGCAATCAGTTTACCAATTTCGCTGTCGTTATTTGCAGAGATAGTGGCCACTTGTTCAATTTTTTTGTTATCGTTACCAATTGCCTGAGATTGTTTTTTCAAACTTTCAACAACAGCAATAACGGCTTTATCAATACCGCGTTTCAAATCCATTGGATTTGCACCGGCAGCTACGTTTTTTAATACCTGCAGTAACTATTGCTTGTGCTAATACAGTAGCGGTAGTGTACCATCGCCGGCAACATCGGCTGTTTTTCATGCAACTTCCTTTATCATTTGAGCACCCATATTTTCAATTGGGTCTGTTAATTCAATTTCTTTTGCAACTGTTACACCATCTTTGGTAATTTGCGGAGAACCAAATTTTTTATCGATAATTACGTTACGTCCTTTTGGCCAAGGTTACTTTGACTGCGTTAGCTAAAGCATCTACACCGCGTTTTAGTGCATCGCGGGCTTCTAAATTAAAACTAATGTCTTTTGCCATTTTTGTTTCGTTTTTTTATTTTGTTTAAATATTAATTGATTAAATAATAGCGTAGATATCGCTTTCTTTCATGATAAGGTATGTCTGTCTTCAATTTGGATTTCTGTTCCGGCATATTTGCCATATAAAACATAATCTCCGGGTTTTACGGTTGTAGGTTGTCTTTTTACCTGCACCAACTGCAATAACTTTACCACCGTATTGGTTTTTCTTTTGCAGTATCGCGGAATGATGATTCCGCCTTTTGTTTTTTTCTTCGGGAGGAGCTGCTTCTACAAGCACTCTGTCTGCCAATGGTTTTGACACTTTTACTTTCGACATGTGTTTTATTTTTATGGGTTAATTAGTTTTTTAATAATGAGCAAAGCTAAGCTAATTTCATGCCAATGCCATTTAATATAAGTTAATAGACATTTTCAGAAAAGGCTGTCATTAAAGGTAGTTAGTAGAAATAGAATTGCCAATTTGACTATATTTATTGACAATAATATATAAAAACAAAAGAGCGACCTAAGCCGCTCTTTTGAAATAGAAGGTAAAACCTAATACTATTTTTGGATAATCATTTTCTTAGTAGCTTGTTCATTACCGGCAGTTACTGTATAATAATAAACACCAGAACTTAACTGACCACCATCAAATGTTACGTTATTTGTCCCAACGTTACCATCAACTTTTTTACTAAATACTAAACCACCAATAGTGTTGTAAATATTAATACTAACAGCTTTAGACTCTGTTAATGTTACAGCAATGGTAGTAGTATTGTTGAATGGATTAGGGTAGTTGCTAATAGAAGATGCAAAAGCATTATTGTTATGTGTTTCAATACCTAATGATGTACATACTGTTCCTGTAGCAGCAACATTAACCGTAGCAGGAGTAGAGAAAGCAGCTTGTGTAAATGTACCACAATTAGTATAGAAATAGTTTACCCCTGTAGCAGCCGAAGTACCATCACCATTGTATAGTGTAAAACCAGGTGCTTTATTTGAGCTAGAACGACCAACCGTATAAACAGCAGGAACAACCCATGCAGATTGAGTAGTGTCATAATATGACATATCAGCAAGGTATGGGAAGAAACATGCTCCGGAAAGCGGACTGCTGCTAGTAATATCAGTAGTAACAGTAGTCATACCTGTACTTACATCATAACCTTTTACAAAAATATCAGGATTTGTATTTGGGTTTATTGGGTTACCAGCATTGTCGGTAAAACCTGTAACTCCATTAGGAGTATCTGCCCAACCGTAGAGAATAGTTTCCATCAGCAGAACGACTAACTGTTAAGTGTGCACCAACAGTTAAAAAATCAGTACTACTTGTCCAAGCAGAAAATGCTGAAGTTGTATCTGTTCCTGTACCATTACACTGACCACTTTGCAAGAGTCAACCATCATAGTTGTCCAATCAGTACCATCTGTCATAAAATCCCAAATAATAGGGTGGTAGTTTACGTTATCATAATCATAAGTATAACTATATACAGCAATTGAGTCGATAGTTTTAACCGGTTCGTTAACTGTACAAACAAAATGCAGTACATTATTCGCATCAACTGTTAAATCAACCCCACTATATCCCGAACTAAAGCTATAAAAACCTCTGTGGTTAGCAGCAAGTACACCCATACCAACGTTTTTATCTACTTCAGGGTGTTTGCACATCCAATCGTATCCGGCTAATAGTTGTGTCCAAGTGGTACCTCCATCGGTTGTTTTATAAAGAATTGGAGTCATGGCAGAATCAGCAGAATTGTTATAGTTAGTAGCTAATCTTCCAAGAAACACAGCATAACCTGTTTGACCATCCAAACCAAATGCTAAACGAGGGTTACCGGCATTAAGGTATCCCACAGTTCCGGTATAAAAGTTTGGTCTTAATGACATAGAATCGATGGTCCAATTAACAAGGCCTGGGGTAGTGCTAGATATTGTTGCCTTTGATATAAGACCACATTTCATTTGCTGCCAAGGAGCAGTAGTTGAACCTGAATAAGCTAAATTTAAAAGAGAACCAGTTGACCACATGGTGTTACCAACTTGTTGTCCATCAGTATTAGGGGCACCAAACCAAACAGGACTTCCGCCTATAGGAGAAGGGCCAAAAGGAGTAGTTCCGGAAACACAAAATAAAGAATCAGAAGTTGGTGCGGTATGATTAACAGCACTTTGACTCCATAATGGTTTTGGCACATAAAGAGCACCTCTCCAGTTACCTGTAGCTTGTGCATTATATGGGCCTATTACACAGGCATAAGCATTATGCCAATTGGTATTAGGTGTACTACCACCTAATGTAGTAGGGGGGTTTAACCAAGAACCGCCAGGATAACGACCTCCATAATTGTTTGCTGCAACATCCCTCCAAAGAGCAACAGAATCCTGAACATTGGTAACTGTGTTTGTAGAACTTGCAGCTACATTAGAAATGATAGAAGCTTCGTATCCACCACTGGTTGGGAAAGCGGCAGTCCAATCACAAGAACCGCGCATAATCCAAGCTATGGTGTTTAAGTCTTTGTTATAAACTAAACAATTTTGAGCCATTGCATCTTCGCTGGCACCTACACCATTCGGATTCCAAGAATCACTAACGTGCATGTTAGTAAGACATCCTGTTGACGCAGTTTTAGAAAATACCGTAGGACGCCAGTTAATGTTAGAATGAGAGTTTAACCCCTCTGCTGTTACTCTTTTGTGAGCAAGCGTTGTTTTCGTAATTTTCGGGTTTACCACCTTTTTAGCGTTGCTTTGCGAAAATCCCGCAAAACAAATCACCAAAGCAGACCCTATTAATAGTGTTTTTTTCATGATTTTTTTTATTAGTTAAACATTTAAATTCTTATTGAGGCAAATGTATGAATACTTTATTAAAAAACAACCTGCCTCTTGTTAAGTTTTAATAAAATGATTATCAGTGTGTTAAATTTTCATTAAGTCTGCCCATACTGTAAACACAAGTGCTTTGAAGGTAAGCGCATCTTCCTTAAAATCGGAAGAACTTTTTAAACGGTAGTCTTTTTTCGATAAGCGGTCAATTTTAACAAAAAAACGATCAGAAAAAAACGGCTTTAGCCTGTTTGAATTAATTAAATTGGAGCTATTTTGCAATAAATGGGCTAACCATTTGTTGTGTGGAGTAACAAAACCCATCTTATCTTTCCGTTCATACACAGAATTAGGCAGGTTATTCTTCATACTTTCTCGTAAAATATATTTGCTTGTACCATTTTTTATTTTGTACGAAGCAGGCATATTCAATGTTTTTATCATTAAACTTGTGTCATCAGCAAAGGGTGTGCGCGATTCTACCGAATGATGCATACTGCATCTGTCCTCGCAACGAAGATAAGTTTTTAATCTTCCTCCAAAAAAATCGTAATGTAAATGTTCGTTTAAGGTAGAAAAACTATGTTGTAAATCTTCGGGAGGAGTATGTTGTTTAACGAAATCAATATTCAACTGCTTTTTATTGGAATTATAATGCAGTTGTCTCTTTGCATTCTCTTTGGTATAAGAAAGCCAAAAGTTATTCCCGAAGCCTTTTATTTCAGTGGCAGCCTGCCTAAACTGTTTATTGCGCATTAATTCGTTGATGTAAGTTGTATAATAATGAGGATACCCCGCAAACAGCTCATCACTTCCCTGACCATCTAAAACAACTTTTATATTGTTTTGTTTGGCTAATTGCATTACCCTATACTGTGCATAGGTGCTGGTACTCCAAATAGGAATATCAAGCGCATAAATTAAGTCTTTAAAATCTTTCTGCAACTCATCAGCACTTGGTGTAACAGTATGCCAGTTTGCTTGAGTAAAATCTACAACATCTTTTGCGTATTTACTTTCATCGATTGTTTCTTCAGGGAAAGTAGCTGTAAAAGCATTAAAGTTTTTGTTGTGATTTGCTATCACTCCCGATATAACAGAGCTATCAATGCCACCACTTAAACAACAACCAACCGGCACATCAGCACGTAATCGTTTAAGGATAGATTGAGTTACAAGCTTATTGGTTTCTTCTTTATCCGTAATAAAATCCTTTTCGTTATAGTTAATAAAGTTGCCTTCTATCTTTATATCAAAGTATTTCTTTATGCTTAATTGTTTGGTTTGGAAATCTAATTCCATGTAATGAGAAGGAAATAACTCAAAAATATTTTTCAAGAATCCCTCAGGCTCATATTCGAGCGCATCATGCAATAAATAATGTTGTAAGGCACGTTCGTTTAAAGATGTTTCAACAAAAGGAAGTGCACGTAATGCTTTAATTTCAGAAGCAAAACAAAAAATATTGTCTTTAAAATAATAGTAGAAAGGTTTTACACCACTTCTGTCTCTGGCACAAAAAAGCTTTTTCTTTTCTATATCATATAAGGCAAATGCAAACATACCATTCAATTTATGCAAGCATTCAGTTCCCCACTGCTGATACGCATTTAGCAATACTTCTGTATCACTTTGCGTTTTAAATTGATAACCTAATTGTTCTAATTCCTGACGTAATTCTATATAGTTATAAATCTCTCCGTTAAAGGTAATCCATGTTTTTCTATTGGTCGTACACATGGGTTGATGACCACTTTCGCTAAGGTCAATAATGGATAATCTTCTATGAACAAATACACCCTTATAATTCTGTTCTATTTGAGAGATATGTTTTTCTGCACCAAATTGTAAATTATTATTAATAGACTGTCGTTGTGTATCTTCTCCGTAGGCACAAACAGTTTTATCATTCTTTAAGAATAAAAAACCTTCATCGTCAGGCCCTCTGTGTCGGAGTGTTTTACTAATAATAGCAGCACCATTGATGATGTCAATGCTTTTATTTTCAAGGTTAATTATTCCACCTATGCCACACATATCTTATTGTTTACTTACCAAAGGAAATAAATTATTCCATCTGAAAAACAGATTGTAAAAAGAAGTTCGACTCTGTTTTTTAAACATAAATATTAGAAACAAGGAAGAGGCAAAATAAGATGCACAGTTTGTATATGCAGCGCCCTTTGTTCCGTATATCGGTATTAAAATAAAAGAACAACTTAGTGTTATAGCTAATCCTACCAATGCACCTATTGCACTTGTTTTCATGTTTCCGGTAGCAGAAAAGTAGTGAGCGTAAACACCCGTAAGTCCTACCATGGCTATACCGGGCGCAAGTAACAGGCAATATGTTTTTATATCGGTAAAATCTTTCCCAAACAAAAAAGTAAAAACTTCGGTAGGTAAACAATTTAAGACAAGTAAAGCAAATGCAGATAAAACAAAACTTACTTTGGCTAACTTAATAGTAATATTAATTGCCAACTGAGGATTATCTCTATTAGAGAGTGTGGCGTATTGAACCATAGCAATGCCGTTCATGATTACCCAAACAACTTCGCTTATAGAAGAGGCGGTAGAAAAGACACCTACATTCTTTTTGCTTTGTAAATCATTAGCGCTATCTAAAACGTAGTAACAAAAACGATAATTTAAAAGCTGAAAAATATTCCCTGCCTGAATTATTAAACCATAACGAGCCATTAGGGTAAAAGATTCTTTCCATGAAAATGAAATACGGTTGAAACTATTCTTTAAATAAAAAGTACTGATTAGAAAATTAACCAAATACCCTAAAGCTAATGAATGGTAAAAAGAAAATACAGAATACCTGTTTAAAACAAAAAACTGAAAAGCTAAAGAGCCAATAATGGCAATGCTTTGAGAGATACTTGCCAGATTGTTTTGTTTTATTTTTTCAAACCCATTTAAGAAAACATTACTAATGCTACTAAGGTTAGATAATAAAGCAAGCAGGATAAAGTAAATTAACTCTTGTGTTTGAAAACGGAAGTATGCATGAAAAAGTAAAGGAAATAAAATGCTAGTAAGTACTCCAACAAACAAGGCGGGTAGTAATAAACTGTAGGGGTTCTTTTTAGGAATTACATACACCAAAGCACTTCCGCCTATGATATCATTAAACAATAAAATAACGGTTACGTTTAAAAACAAAATACTTATTTGTCCACGCCCATCTGCACCCAGATAACGTGCTGTTATAAGCACTACCAGAAAGTTGATGATAGAAATTATTCCCTTAGAAAATATGGTATGTATTATTTTACGCAGCATATACAGGAAACAAAGTAAGCGTATAAAAACGTATTACGAGAGAGTTTTTAAATAAATCCGGTTAAACTGTTCACCCACTTTTTCATTACTAAAATGCTCTTCGGCATATTTTTGCATGTAAGCAATATCAAAGGTTGAATAATTGGCAAGCATCCATTGCATAGCATTTTCAAAACCTGCTTCGTCATTTGGATTAACCAAAACACCTAATTTGTCAGTAATATGTTCGGGTATCCCTCCCACTTTGGTAGCTATTACGGGTACTCCGCTGGCAATAGATTCTATTAATACACAGGGTAGGTTTTCATAATTGCTGAACAAGACCAGAAAATCAGATTGGCGCAATAGTGTTGCAAGCTCCTCTTTGTTTTTCAATCCTAAAAAGAATACCTGTTTATTAAATAAACCCAAATCTTTGGCAAATTGTTCAAGTTTATTTCTGTCTAGGTTATCACCTACGATATGTAATTCAAAATCTGAGTTTTTTTCAGACAGTTTTTTGATTGCTCTTAAAATCCCTGAAACATTTTTTTGTTGATCATCTAAGGTAGAGATATGAATGATGCGTTTTGGCGAGTTGGTTGTTTTATGCTGCAGGGGATAAAACGATTGTATATCCACCACATTAGGAACAATCTCGTAATTAGATTTAAAACCATGCCCTTCCATGGCTATTTGCAAATCTTTAGAAACAGGTACCAAATATGTTGCCTTGTTGGCAATTGTTTTGGTAAGCATTTTTCTAAAAGCACCTTTATAGCTGCCATCAGCAGGTAAATAGCCCGTCCAATGTTCGGTACAGATGTAGAGTGTGTTTTTAAATAACTTCAAATACAGGGCTATTATCCCTGCGGGATATAATATATTGAGATGAACTACATCAATTTTATTGAATTTTTGATGTATAATTCTTAATCCTTTTAAATGTGCCTGAATGTACCGTATGGCCTTTTGAAATTGTGAAACAACCGGAATGTTATGTATTACTTTTTTGTAATAAACGTTTACGGTAAATACATTGTTTAAGGTGCTTTCAACGCTTTCAAATTTTTGTTTGCAGTTGTTATCCGAACAAACAAACAGCGCAGCTACATTTGCCTGCAGGGCAACAGCCTCGGCATGCCTTTGAACAAAGTTGCCGTTTGTTGGTACAAGTCTGTTGGGATACCAGCCGGAAAGAAACAGAATGTTTAATCTTTTATCAGGCATTAATTTAATGCTACGCAATGCAAAGCCCAAAGGTACAAATAAAAAAGCCCTTCGTTTCCGAACGGCTTTTAACTTCATAAGTCATTGCGAGCGTTATTAAACAATGAGAATAACCAACGGAACACCCTGAATACCATAATTCTAAACTAATTTGTTAGGTTAGCATAACTTTATTATATTTGTGTCCGTTATATGAACAAGTCCCTAAGCGAAGTACACCACAGCGTTGATACAAGCACCATTAAATCTCCTATAAAGCGTTTCTTAGCTTTTTTAGGACCTGCTTACTTAATTAGCGTTGGTTATATGGACCCCGGCAACTGGGCAACCGATATTGCTGGCGGAAGCAAATTTGGTTACTCCCTGTTATGGGTGCTGGTGGTATCTAACCTTATCGCCCTGTTATTACAAAGCTTTTCGGCACGGTTGGGTATAGTTACAGGTAAAGATTTGGCGCAAGCATCGCGTGATATGTACCCTCCATTCATTAATATTTGCTTATACATTTTTGCAGAGATAGCCATTGCCGCCTGCGATTTAGCCGAAGTATTGGGTATGGCTATTGGTTTGGGACTCTTGTTTCATTTTCCCTTATGGCTGGGTATTTCAATTACGATAGTAGATACATTGTTGTTATTGTTTTTATTAAAGATTGGCATTCGCAAAGTAGAAGCCTTCATTATAGCGTTGATTTCTATAATCGGCATATCATTTTTAATTGAACTGTTCTTTGCCAAACCCGATGTAAGTCAAATAGCCGGTGGGTTGGTTCCTTACTTTAAATCAAATGATGCGGTGTATGTAGCACTTGCCATTTTGGGAGCTACCATTATGCCTCACAACTTATACCTACACAGCTCTTTGGTACAAACACGTAAGTTTAACCGTACTCCTCTTGGTATTAAAAAAGCTATTCGATTTAATCTGATAGATTCTGCCATTGCACTGAACTTAGCATTGTTTGTAAACGCATCTATCTTAATTCTTGCCGCCTCTACCTTTTTTGGTCATGGTTTGTTTGGTGTGTAGTCAGATTGAAGATGCCTATAAGTTTCTCCAACCGCTTTTAGGAAGTTCTTTAGCTCCCATATTGTTTGCCGTTGCTTTAATTGCATCAGGACAAAGCAGTACCATTACCGGCACCCTTGCCGGACAAATTATTATGGAGGGGCACATACAACTGCGCATACAACCCTGGTTAAGAAGATTAATTACCCGTATGCTG
>CAVXOV010000010.1:0-47225 GCA_963763345.1 uncultured Candidatus Saccharibacteria bacterium | reverse complement strand
CGCCAGCGGACGGGCCTTGTCCAGGAGCGCGCTCGGGTCGTTCTGGCCGAAGGCGATCCCGACCATGGCGTTGGCCCCGCTGCCGACGGCGTTGTCGAGCAGCGTCCCGAGGCGGCTGAGGTCGCGCGCGGTGACGGTGACCATGTTGCCGACATTGTAACCGGTGATCGCCGGCGGCGCGCTCGAGGCGTTCGTCGGGTTGGCGAAGGTCGGCGAAATCGACAGGCTCGACGTCGGAATGTCGGCCGGCGCGACGCCCTCGCTCTCGAGCGTCGCGATCAGGTTGTTCACGGCCTTGGCGTTCAAGGCCATAGCGGCGCCGCGCTCGGCCGGTCGTCGTCACGCCGAGCGTGACCCGGCGAGAAATCCGGCGTCGCCAACACGCTGCCTTCGCCGCTGATCTCGATCGAGCGGTCCTGGATCTACCTCGATCAGGCGCGTGTCCGCGGCGGGCGCGGGCGGGGCGGCGGCCGCCTGGGCGATGGCGAGCGCGGCGACGCCGCCCAGAACCGATGCAAGTCTCATGATCTCACCCTTGAGAGTTCAACCACCGGCTTCGTCTTTGTAAGGTTTTTCATATGCTGGCCCAGGCGGGAAAAATTACTATGCCCCTAGCTAAGCAGTTTTGGGGTTCTTACTTTGGTATGCTGATAGATAAGTTTGGCATTACCTGCTGGTAAGTTGCGAGCCTGATAAAAAATAGGTAGGTGATAAAAACTATCTTACCTGTATTTATTTTCTTTTTATCTGTAAGTCTTTATGGAAATATCCTTGCAGATACAACCAAAGAAAGACCAAAGAAGATTACAAAAACACTTGCTACACCTGTTATTCCTGCTACTGAAATAGCTAAGAACTGGTGCTAAGATAGAGTCGGTAATTAATATTTTAGATGAAGCTATTTCTGTTGGTGCCCCACACCATAATGAAGGGAACCATGCGGCCTGTTATATGATATATCAGGGTGCGGCGTATAGAATCATATATCTTTACGGCACAAAATGTAAACAGGTAAAAAGCATACTTGAAACTGCAATTGAAAGAGCACAGGGAAACTATTCCATTACTGAAAAGGCATGGATTATGCGCATGGCTTTCGACCAGATATTAGGAGTGCCTACACAAACCAAATACAATATGAGTAAAACAGCTTTAATAACAGGAGTATCAAGCGGAATAGGACTAGAGCTTGCTAAAATACACGCTTCTAAGGGTAATAATTTGGTTTTAGTTGCAAGAAACAAATCTAAATTAGATGAACTGAAATTGACTATAAAGAGAACATAAAGTTTCCGTTTATACTATTGGTAAAGATTTATCTAAAGTAAATGCTGCACTTGAGGTATTTGAAGAAACTTCTCAGAGAAACATTCAGGTAGATTATTTGATTAACAATGCAGGCTTTGGCGATTTCGGTATGTTTTACGAAACAGATTGGAACAAGGAATTCCTATAAATGATAAACTTGAATATTACTACACTTACCCAATTTACCAAGCTGTATATAAAGGAAATGATAAAACACAGTGGCGGTAAAATAATGAATGTAGCATCTACAGCAGCCTTTCAACCGGGGCCAACCATGGCGGTTTATTATGCAACCAAGGCTTATGTGTTAAGTTTTTCGGAAGCCATTAATAATGAGGTTAACGACAAGAATATAACTGTTACGGCCCTTTGTCCGGGTGCAACAGAAAGTGGATTTGGAAAGCTTCTGCAGCCGAAGAAAGTAAATTAGTGAAAGGAAAGAAATTGCCCACATCTAAAGAGGTTGCAGCGTATGGCTATGCCTCTATGATGAAAGGAAAGGCTGTTGCTATACACGGAACGATGAATTATATAATGGCAAATGCTAACCGATTTACACCAAGAGCATGGGTAGTTAAAAGTTGTCAGAAAAATTCAGGATAAAGCAAGATAAAAAACTAAACGCTTAAATTTAAAAGGATGAATAACGCAACACTTATTACAACCAGTACAAATCTGGAAGGATATAAAATAACCAAACAACTTGGTTTAGTAAGAGGTATTACTGTTCGCTCTCGCAGTGTTTTTGGAAATTTAGCCGGTGGGTTCTTAACCCTTTTTGGTGGCAAAATTATCTATACCTGAACTGTGCGAAAGACTAGAGAAGAAGCCCTGCAACTGATGATTAAACATGCCAACGAAATGGGAGCTAATGCCATTATAAATATGCGCTATGACGCCAACGAAGTAATGGCAGGTTTAACCGAAGTATTGGCTTATGGTACTGCGGTAGTAGTTGAAAAAATAAATTAGTTACTTCTTACTGCAAGTAACCTCAATAGATACATTTACATCATCAGACAAGATGAAGCTTGATGATCCTACTTTGTAATCCAAAAATCGATTAATTTTAAAACTACCTGATAGCTTTGCATTAGCACCTTGTTCGGGGTAAATAAATAGTACCGGTACAATTTTACTTACTCCTTTTATAGTTAGTGTAAAAAGACCTTTAAACTTTCCGTCTGCTTCTTTGGAATAGAAGTAGTACTCATAGTTATTTTAGGAAATTTCTCTACCGAAAAATATTCTTCTTTCTTCAAATGCCCATCTCGCGTGCCGTTATTTGTATTAATAGTTTTGGCATCTATACTCGCTTCTATTTTATTTTCTGAACTCTTGGTTGGGTCAAATTGAATAGCGCCTGTTAATCCACTAAACTTACCATTAATCGTAAAGCCTGCATTTTTAATTTTAAAACTTACACCTGAAGAAACTATTGTCCACTCTTGGTTTTGAGCCTTACTAGTTAAAGCAATAAATATAAATAGCGCTATATAAATGACTCTCTTCATATTTAATTAAAAAGGTTGTCCGTGTGTTAATGAAATAATTTTCTTTGTTAGCGAAGGTAGTTTATCTAGTACTTTTAAAGTAACATCTGTTGTTCTTTTCTTTCCAAACAAATGTTGCAAGTAATACCCTGATTTAATCCGCGTATTAAAGTTTTTGTTCCACACAATATTATACTCTTTAATTAACTGGTCTTTAGTATTGGTGTTAGCATAATAATTTAAAAGCAGTTGGGCTAATAGTTTTGATGCACGCATAGCCATACTCATACCATTCCCACAAAGCGGAGTAATAGAACCTGCTGCATCTCCTGCCAAGAAAAAAGAATTCTTATAGGTATCCTTTTTCTGAAAAGTAACGTTACTGATAACCAAAGGACTTTTAAATGAGAACTCCGATTGGGTAAAATACTTTTTAAGAAAAGGGTTTTTATATAAGATGTTTTCTTCCATCTTCTTAATATCATTACCTGATTTTTCCAGATTAATAGAAGTAGTTAAATAGCAAAGACAATAAACATCTTTATCAACTTTAGATATGCCGCAATAACCATCTTTAAAATTATGTAACTCAATGCGGTTATGATTAAGATTGGTTTCAATATGGTATTTAACTCCTATGTAATTTAAGTTATTTGGTTTTGTTTCTTTATCTATAAAAACAGGTGTGTATTTACCATAAGTGCCGCAAACAATAGCAGCATGATATATACCGAATGAAGTGTTTATTTCGCTTGTAGTTTCATCTACTTTATGTACATCAAATACCTTGCAGTTATCCATAATGTTTACATTTTTCTTTTCGTGCAATTTCATATAAGTAATTGTCCAAACTATATCGGCTGATACCAAAACCACCCAACGGCAAAGAGGTATTCAGCATAAATCCGTTCTCGGAAGAAATGCCCAATTCAGTAATACGAGGCAAGTTTAAATCATCCAAAGACAACCCTAATTCATTCAGAAAGTCCCAGCTTTCCATAGAGATATACTCTCCGCAAACTTTATGAAAAGGATAAGAATTCTTTTCAAACAAAATAACGCTTATACCTTTGTCGGCTAACTGAATGGCTAAACACAAGCCAGCCAAACCACCGCCAACAATAGCGCATTGATATGTTCTACGATTGGTTTCCATAAACAATTACCTCATGCCTGAAAGCCCATTTATTTTTTACCGAGTAATTCTTAACACCTGCTTTAGTAAGTATATCAAGCCACTCTTGCTTTTTAAATCCGCGTGCTACTGATAAAGCGGCATCATTCTTAACTAAATAAGATTTAGAAAATAAACCCGTTAATATTTTAATAGCATAATAAGCAAGCGGGTTACGCTCTAGATCATTTATTACTAAAATAGATTTATTCGTATCCGCAAATCGAACTAATTCTATCAATTCGTTTTCAGTTAAATGATGGCAAAACAAACAAGCGTGAATAATATCTACTTGTTTCAGATGATTAAATGCATTCCTGTAATCATCGCAGATATAATTTATGGATTTCTTTGCAGTATTATCCTTTGCGTATTCAATGCACACAGGTTTAATATCTATTCCATATAAATTAAACGTACGCTTGCTTTGTTTACTCCATGTGCTAATTTGTTTCAGCGTATCGCCCCCCCCGCAGCCAATATCTATTAGCGAATAAGTTTTACCTACCTCTGTTATTTTCTTTAAAGCAGAGAAAGTTATTTTGTAACCACCCAACAAAGTATTGATGGTATTTAATTCTTTTAAGTTTTGATAGAGGTCTTCTTTCGGAATATTGTCCTCGTCTAATAATTCTTTTTTAGTGCTTCTATACTTAAGCATAGCTTGCCTGCATGGTTTCTATGCTTAAGCCGGGACCAAAAGCAGCAGAGAAAATAGTCTCGCCTTTCTTAGTAAATGTATTCTTTTCTATTACTTGCTTTAAAACAAACAGCACGGTAGGGGAAGACATATTACCGTAGTTCTTTAATACATCATAAGACTCGGATGCTTTTACTGGGTCAATTTGTATAACATCAAAAAAATCATCCACAATCTTTTTCCCGCCCGGATGTATTGCCCAGTAATCAATAGTCTTTGAATTAATAGCTAATGAATCCAACATCACTTTTATATTCTCTTTAATTAAAGTAGAAACATAAGAGGTTAAGTTCATCAGAAACCCCGTTTCTGATACCTGCCATGCCATATCATTATATCCGTTATGAAGTATTAATGAGTTAAACCTATCAATCTTAACAGACTTATTAGGAGTTATCTCATCAGGCATAGCCGTTATCAAAACAGCAGCAGAACCGTCACCAAATAACATATTAGAAAGCAGATAATCATCATTGTATTTTTTCTGAAAATGGAGTGTACACAACTCGGTGCATACAATAAGAACTTTGGCTTTAGGATTGCTTTTACAAACGTTATCTGCATTCTTTAATGCTAAAATAGCTGCATTGCACCCCATAAAATTTATACCGCATCTGTCAATTTTTGGACTTAGGTTTAATACCTTAATTAACTCAATATCCAAACCGGGTGCAAACATACCCGTGCAAGTAACGGTAATGATGTGCGTAATGGATTGTTTTATCTCTTCAATTTTTTTTATCTTTTTAACCGCCTCAACTGAAAGCTTAATGGCTTTTTCCCTATATATCAACATCCTCTTTGACAAAGATGGCTCTGGCAACAAATCTTTATTCCTTTCGTAAAACTCAAACTGAGTTGGAGTTAAACTATAATCTTTTAAAACAGAGTAACGTGTATTTATACCTGCTTTATTTGCTATGATTTTTATCTTTCGTTTAATGGTTTCATCATCGGTAGCTCTAGAGAAGAACTCTGTAAATGCTTCTGCGTATGACAATACTTAGGTAAAGTGGTTTCTATCGCGGTTATATAACTCAAGGTCTACTTATTTAATAACATATAAAGTAATAAAACATGCATTCATGCAAACAGCAGCTAAGGTATTCATACGCATGGTGTTTTTAAAATCAGCCTTAGTAATATCCTTGTAAACCGTATAAAACCACCAGGCAAAGTAAGCTACTATTGGCAAGAAAAACACTTGAATGATGTAAAAGTTATCTACTCTTTTAATTAAATTAAAGTGTAAGAAATAAAACACATTGCATATAAAAAACATAAGGGCCGTAAAAATAAATGTACCCCTATAGCCCAGTTTATAGCTTAGGGTTATTACCCCATCTTTATAATCTTGCGCATGCTGATATATTTGGGTTAAGGGATAAGCCCCCGCTATTTGAAAGGAACAACCCAGCAACAGGAATACGGCTGCCTTATCTAAAACCAAAACTTTGCCCGTAATACCCAACGTAGCCATGTAATAAGTAAACGCCCCCTGAAAAAACATAACCACTAGAAACCCTATAAAAGGATATTTCTTTAACCTTATTTGTTTTGAACTGTAAGCCCTTGATGCTCCTATATAAAGCAACACACAGCCTGCAAACAAAGGGTTTATAAGAATATGGGATAAAAGTAGCAACCCATCCATAACCAGAGTAGTATAAAACAAAGTTTTTGTAGGCATGGGTGGCTTCTCCAAACCACCAATGGGTGTCTCATCTTTATCTACATAACTGTTGTAGCCGTTGCTGGCAGGATATACCAACAGATGAATAATAATAAACGAAACAACTGCCTTAAAAACCAGTACAGTTTCGCCTGAACAAGCGCAAATAAAAACAAAGGCATTAAGAAAAACGAGAACGGTATTCTTAGCAGCTTAATAGTATTTCTATCTATCGGCATATCAACACGGCTTTAAAAAAGCCTGCCGAAATTAGGTTTTATTAAAACAAAACCTTTTACCGCTTATCATTTTAGTGTTTGGAATAGGTACTTAAAACGTAACTCCTTTAGGTACAAACATAGAGGCATCTCCATTGTTACGCAATATATCTCGTATAATGGTAGAGTTGATAGCAGAGTGCTCGGGCAGGGGCATAATAAATATGGTTTCGATGGTTGACAGAGCACGGTTCATTTGGGCAATGGCTTTCTCAAACTCAAAATCGGTACTAGTGCGCACACCACGTATAATAAAATCAGCTTTTTGTTCTTTACAAAACTCGGATGGTTAAACCACCAAAGCTTTTTACCTGCACTTTGGGTTCGTTTTTAAATACAGTTTTTATCCACCCTAAACGTTTATCTACCGGAAACATGTAGTGCTTATTGCTGTTGGTGCCAATGGCAATAATTATTTCGTCGAACAGATGAATGGTACGTTTCACCAAAGCTTCGTGCCCAATGGTAAAGGGGTCGAATGAACCGGGGAAGACAGCTATGCGTTTGTTTTGTTTGCTACTCATGCGGTTTAAAAATACTAAAGTTTACATTACCGTAGGTTCTTTTTTCGATAAAATTAGGCAAAGCAGAAAGGTCAGTTTTTGGACCATGCTCTACAATTAAAATACCATCGGCAGCAAGCAGTTTGTGCTGAAACAAGGCAGGACTTATTTGCTCTATCCAAGTGGAATCATAAGGCGGGTCGGCAAAAATAAAATCGAAATTATTCCTTTCGCTTTCTATAAACTTAAAGATATCTGCTTTAAAAACCTTTAGGTTAGGTAGTCCCATAAGTTTAGCCGTATCGCTTACAAACTTTACGCAATTACCATGTGTATCAATAGCCGTTACATTCTTTGCTCCACGGGAGGCACATTCAAAACTGATACTACCTGTACCACAACATAAATCTAGCACATTGGCTTCTTCTATATCTATACGATTGATAAGAATATTAAAAAGGGCTGTCTTGGCAAAATCGGTGGTGGGACGAACAGGTAAGTTTCTTGGCGGATGTAATACTCTACCTCCTAATGCCCCGCTTATAATGCGCACAAGTATAAATTAAAAAGTGAGTAGTAGAAATGATTAGGAAGTTTGGCAAAATCATTATTCAACAGAATAGTTTTGTTATGCACTGCAAACTTTAGTTTAGGGAAATATTCTTTTAAGGTATCGTACAAAGCTGACTGTGTCTCAATCTCTCCGGCAAGCACAATCTCGGTTTCATCAACAGCTAATTTGTTTTGTTCTAATGATGCTAAGATAAAATACAAGAAATCTTCTGTGCTTTGATACTCAAAGGTATTAAAGAATAAAAGTTTTTTATCGTATAAGGCATTATCAAAACTATCACTACCCACATGTACCAAACAGGTTTTATGAGTCTTAGAAGCCAACGTTGAAAGGCTTTCAGTTATGCAGGTAGACCTATGTTTAATATGATTATTAGGAAAGGTTTGGTCTATCAGTACTTTTAATTTTTGGTTAATGACATATACACACATGCTATCTGTACTGTTTATATCATCGCTCAAAACTACATCATCTGCATCCAAAACATGGTTGTATGCCAGCCACTTTTCTTTATTATCCGCCTGAAACAAAGAAGAAGGAACAACCGTATATAAAGCATTAGAAATGCTTATATATACACTTGTATACCCTTGAGAAAAAAAGGCTTCGCTATGCATTAAATGCTCAAATACCTCATGTATTTTCCCGTTGGGTTTAAAGGCGTATTGCTGGAGGTACACAACTCATTTTGAACCGTAAACAAAGCTGTAAGTATCTCGGTATTAGAAATCTCTATACAAGCTCTTAGCTTAGAACTTTGTTTAAAATCAAAGTTGGGAGCAATTAGTTTGGTCTTTATTTTAGCGGCTACTGTTTTCAACAACAAGTCAAAATTATAAATTATAAATGATTTTGACTGAATTTATAACCTGTTATGGAGATGAATTACATTTATAAATTATAAATTATACCTTTTAAATTCTTAGTTTTGCAACTCTTATGAGTTTAGTTACCTTACACGATAAGCAATTTAAGCCCTACATATCGGCAGAATCCATACACGAAAGGGTTTCGCAGATAGCAGGCAACCTCACAGCCGATTTAAAAGACTCTTTTCCACTATTTTTAGTGGTACTAAACGGCTCTTTTATTTTTGCTGCCGATTTGGTTAAGATGCTTAAGTTTCCTTGCGAAATAAGCTTTGTAAAATTGGCTTCCTATCATGGTACAGGTAGTACAGGTGTAGTAAACGAAATAATTGGTCTTACCGAAAATGTAGAACACCGTACCATTGTTATTATAGAGGATATAGTAGATACAGGCACTACCTTAGCAAAACTACACGATTTATTAAAGGATAAAAAAGCCAAACAAATAAAAACAGCTACCCTGTTGTTTAAACCTGTGGCATATAAAAAAACCATTCCCGTTGATTATATTTGTATGGAAATACCCAATGATTTTGTGGTAGGCTATGGTTTAGACTATAATGGACTGGGAAGAAACCTAAAAGATATTTATGTATTGGCTTAAGAATATATTTTTTAAATTGCAGTAGATTAACAAGAATAATAAAAACTCACCAACATGCTTAATATTGTTTTATTTGGTCCTCCGGGCGCAGGCAAAGGAACACAATCAAAGAAACTATGCGATGCGTATCATTTGATACACCTCTCTACCGGAGATTTATTGCGTGATGAAATCAATCGTGTAACCACTCTTGGTATGCAGGCAAAATCAGTTATGGATAAAGGCGAATTGGTTAGTGATGAAATTGTTATTGCTATGATTGATGCCAAGCTGAATGCTAACCCACAGGCTAAAGGTTTTATTTTCGACGGGTTTCCGCGTACACAAGCACAGGCACAGGCCTTAGATGAATTGTTAGAAAAAAGAAAAGCACCCATTAGCATGATGGTTGCCTTAGAGGTTAATGATACAGAATTACTACACCGCTTGCTCCTTAGAGGAAAGGACTCCGGCAGATCTGATGACAGAGATGAGAACGTAATACGCCGAAGGATATTTAATTATAATAACCAAACAGCTCCTTTAAAGAAATACTACTCACAACAAAATAAATTCCATTCGGTTTATGGTATGGGTACAGTAGAAAATATATTTGAATTGTTGTGCGCCACCATTGATAATAAAACACAAGTTAAAAAGCCTTACCATGATGGCACTGTAACCATAGCTGATGTGAGTATGGCAGACGAGCCTGCCAAACATTTAAGAGCAATTAAAGAAACTCCTAAAGTAGCACCTGCTAAGAAAGCTATCGTTAAAAAGAAAGTAACTGCTAAACCTGTTAAAAAGGCAACAGTAAAAAAGTCTGTTAAAAAAGCTACTGTTAAGAAAACAAAAGCTAAAGTAAAACCTACTAAGAAAGTAGAAACAAAAAAGAAAGTTAAGCCTGTTGCTAAAAAGGTTGCAAAGAAAGTTGCTCCTAAAGAGGGAAAAGCTAAATCAAATAAAAAAACTACTGCAAAAAAGAAAGCAGTAGTTAAGAAATCAACCAAAAAAACTTCTAAGAAAAGAAGATAAACTCCCTATTCCCGTTGGACAAGAACTTTATTGATTACGTAAAAGTATGCTGCCGTAGCGGCAAAGGTGGTGCCGGCTCTATTCATTTCCATAGAGATGTATTTACAGCCAAAGGTGGTCCCGATGGGGGCGATGGTGGTCGTGGCGGGCATATTATACTGCGTGGCAATAAACAACTTTGGACTTTACTTCATTTAAAATACCGCAAACATATTATTGCATCTGAAGGACAAAACGGAGGGAGTGCCTTGCGAAGTGGTAAACAAGGTAAAGATGAAATACTGGAAGTGCCCTTAGGTACTATTGCCCGCGATGTGGAAACAGGTAAATTAGAATGTGAGATTACTGAAGATGGGCAGGAGATTATATTAGTACGTGGCGGCAGAGGCGGGCAAGGTAATCATCATTTTAAAGGCCCAACACAACAAACACCTCATTTTGCACAACCCGGTGAAGATGGTAAAGATGAGTGGAAAGTACTGGAACTAAAGGTGCTTGCCGATGTTGGTTTAGTTGGCTTTCCTAATGCGGGTAAATCAACTTTGTTATCTGTTCTTTCTGCTGCAAAACCGGAAATTGCTAATTACCCTTTTACTACACTGGTACCTAACTTAGGCATTGTAAAATACAGAGACTATAAATCATTTGTCATGGCTGATATCCCTGGTATTATTGAAGGGGCAAGTGAAGGCAAGGGTTTGGGTTTACGTTTCCTCAGACATATTGAAAGAAACTCAGCTTTGTTGTTTTTAGTTCCTGCTGATGCCAAAGATATTGTGGATGAATATAAAATTCTACTGAACGAATTGAAACTATACAATCCTGAACTACTTGATAAAAGAAGAATATTAGCCATATCCAAAGCAGATTTGCTGGATGAAGAACTTGAAAATGAAATTAGTGCTGATATTAAAAAACGTTTAAAAGGAAAGAATCAAATTGAGTTTATGTTCTTCTCTTCTCATACCGAGAAAAACTTAGTAGAATTAAAAGATTTACTGTGGCGTAAAATGAACGAACACAGTTTCTAATAAGGAGATTGTTTCCTAAGTATTTTATAAAGTAAAGAAGGAAAAAATCTTTTCATATAAACAGTAAGTACTTCCTTCCTGCCAATTAATATCTCTTGTTTATTGTTTTCTATTGCACTTAAAATCTTCTTTGCACATTCCTCTGCTGTCATAGCATTTACATGACTTTCATCCATCTTAGCATGTTTACTTCCATCAGCCAGTATAGCATTGTTTGATATGTTGGTTTTTATCTTACCAGGACAAACCAATAATACTTTTACATTATTCTTTTCTACTTCTAATCGTAATGATTCAAAGTAGCCATATAACGCATGTTTAGCAGCCGAATAAGAAGAGCGTAAATAAAAACCAAACTTGCCTGCTATACTACTAACAACCGTTATATGTCCGCTTTGTTGTTTTATCATAAAAGGTAAAACAGCTTTTGCCAAAGCCACTTGCGCAAAGTAATTTATTTCAAATAAGTTTCTTTCTACGCTTTGGCTTGTAGTAACAGCTTCTCCACGCTGACTGATGCCTCCATTATTAATTAAAAAATCTATGCGATTAAACTTTTGAATGATTTGTTGCACATAGCTTTCTGCTTTAGAAGTATCGGCTAAATCAAAAGGAATAATCAAGTAGTTTGCTTCCGCCAAATTAGCTTGCTTAACCAACTGTTGCAATTTTTCTTCATTACGCGCAGATAGAACAATGTTTGCTCCTTGTTTGGCAAGCTCTAAAAACAAAGCCTCTCCAATTCCTGAAGAGGCTCCTGTTATCCAAACAACTTTTCCTGAAAAATAGTTAAGAGACATATAAGGCTAATCTCGTAGAAAGATTAGTCTTCTATTAACTCTTCAACGTTTTCCATAACAGAATCATAAAACTCGTTATAAGCTTGTATATATTCTGTTTCTGATTTATAAGGAAGTACTAATTTACCTGATTTCTTAGCGTATTTTACTAATTCAGCATTCACATTCTCACTGCCTAAAATTATTCCATCAGAATGATCGATAGCCAGTTTAGAAAGATTAATATAAGTAGGGTCGTTAACCTGTTTTACATCTTTAGCTGTAATACCATCAAATACTAGTTTAGAAGAAACTTCTTTATCAAGAGATCCTTTAAACTCATCATGCTCGCTTAATGAAAACACAACTTTAGTATCGGTAAACATTGGGTTATCGTTAAACGCCTTTTTAATAAACAAAGGCATAAAACCTGTAAACCAACCCTGACAGTGAATAATATCAGGCTGCCAGCCCAGTTTTTTAATAGTTTCTACTACGCCGCGAACAAAAAAGATAGCACGTTCGTCGTTATCGTCAAACATTTTGCCTTTTTCATCTTTTAGGGCATGTTTTCTACTAAAGAAATCATCATTATCTATAAAGTAAACCTGCATACGTGCAGACTGTATAGAAGCCACCTTTATAATAAGCGGGTGGTCGCTGTCGCTGATAATGAGGTTCATACCACTTAAACGAATTACTTCGTGCAGTGAATGTCTGCGCTCATTAATGTTACCATATCTTGGCATAAACACACGTATTTCTTTACCCTTCTCTTGGATGGCTTGGGGTAAATGACGTGAAGTTTTGCTGATAGGAGTTTCCTCTACGTAGGGGAAAATTTCTTGTGATACGAAAAGAACTTTAGATTTTTTCTTCATAAATGATTTTAAATTATGAGATATAATACAAAATTAAGAAAAAATAATTGAATTATCAAAGCCAAAGTATAGATTTGTTGCCTTTTGTTATGATTATTTGTAAAACCATACAGGAAATAAGGGCTTCTGAAACAAATTTAACATTTGGAAAGAAGCTAATAGGTTTTGTTCCTACTATGGGTGCTTTACATCAGGGGCATATTTCTCTGCTAAAAGAGAGTAAAAAGGCTTGCGATATTACCATTTGCAGCATTTTTGTTAACCCCAATCAGTTTAATGATAAAGGCGATTTAGCCCGTTACCCGCGTACCCCCGAAGCCGATATTAAGATGTTGGAAGAAGCAGGCTGTGATGTTGTTTTTATGCCTTCGGTAGAAGAAATATATCCTAAAACAGATACCCGTGTGTTTGATTTTGGCACTATTGATAAAGTATTGGACGGAGCTTATCGCCCCGGACACTTTAACGGAGTGGCACAGGTGGTTAGCAGGTTGTTTGATATTGTAATGCCCCATAAAGCCTTCTTCGGGTTAAAAGACTACCAGCAGGTGTTGGTTATTAAGAAAATGGTTGAGCAACTACAGTTAAAAGTAGAAATTGTTGCTTGTCCTATATTAAGAGAAGCAGATGGCTTAGCTATGAGCAGCCGTAATACCTTATTAAGCGTGGAAGAAAGAAAAGCAGCCTCTCTTGTTCCGCAAATAATGCAGGAAGCTAAATCATTAAGTACTCATTTGCCATTGGATGATATAAAAGACAGATTATTACATGTGGTTAATTCCAACCCTTTATTGAAAGCTGACTATATTGAGTTTTGTGATGCAGATACCCTGCAACCCGTTACTGAAATTAAACCCGGTAAAAAAGTAATTTGCCTCTCAGCAATATTCTCGGGCAAAATACGCTTAATAGACAATCTGTTTATTAATTGAACCCGTTTAATAAAATACTGGTTATACAAACAGCTTTTATTGGCGATGCTATACTGGCAAGCGCTGCGTTGGAATCTATCCATAAACAATTCCCCAATGCAGAGCTGCATATATTAGTAAGAAAAGGAAATGAGGCTTTATATGAACAACATCCTTACTTAAAAAAAGTATGGGTTTGGAATAAGAAAGAGAATAAGATTAAGAACCTCTTTAAAATCATTTCAGGAATACGTAAAGAGAAGTTTGACTGGCTGATAAACCTGCACCGCTTTGCCAGTTCGGGGCTTATTACGGTTCTATCTAAAGCAAAGGTTACTTGTGGCTTTGATAAAAATCCTTTCTCGTTTTTATTTACCTATAGGGTAAAACATATCATTGGAGATGGCTCGCACGAAGTGCAAAGAAACCATCTCTTGTTAAAGAAGTATATAGCTGCTGATTTCTCTAAACCAAAACTATATCCTTCTACTACCAATATAGCAAATGTAGCCCCATACACGCAACAGGCTTTTGTTTGCATGGCACCGGCATCGGTTTGGTTTACCAAGCAATTGCCCAAACACAAATGGGTTGAACTTTGCCATAAAACAAACCCCGACACAACTATTTATTTATTGGGAGCTAAAGGAGATGAAGCTTTGTGTGATGAAATTAAAAACGCATCAACGCATAAAAACATACAGGTGTTATGTGGTAAACTATCTTTATTAGATTCTTGTGCACTAATGGCTAAGGCAGATATGAACTATGTAAACGATTCTGCGCCTTTGCATTTGGCATCATCGGTAAATGCACCTGTTACCGCTTATTTTTGCAGCACAATAAAAGAGTTTGGTTTTTATCCTTTATCAGACAATTCGAAAGTAGTAGAAGCCACTCCTGCCCCACCCTGCCGCCCCTGTGGTTTGCATGGCTATAATACATGCCCGCAAAAACATTTTAAGTGTGGTAATGATATGGTGATTGAGGTTTAGTACAATCCCTAACGCTGCACAATTACTTTTTTAACTATGCTTTGTCCGCCGCCGGAAACACTAATAAAATAAACGCCGTTGCTTAAACTGCCTGCTTCAATAGCGGCATCCTCTCCCTTTTGAGAGATTAATAACGGCGTAATTTCATTACCCATCACATCATACATTTTTATGTTTAAAGCTTCGCCGCCACTATGTGGTAATGAAACTTTAAAACTGCCATTGCTTGGGTTGGGGTAAATGTTTGGCTGACTACTAATATTAGTAATCTCATTTATTCCTAAGCAGTTTGTAACATTTACAGATGTAGTATCTTCACCCATACACCCTCCAGCTAACTCTGTAATAGTTAAAGTATATTGCCCTGAATTTAGTGTTGAAGCATTTGAAATAATAGGGTTTTGGATAGTTGAAGTAAACCCATTTGGACCAACCCAAGAGTATGTTGAAGCTTCAGCCGTATAACTTTTACTGCTATTGAAAGATTTATAACCCCACCAATAGCCGATGACGAAAGATGTGCATGAGCAACAGGGCCTAAAGCAACCCTAACACTATCTGTTAATGAACTTGTTTGTCCTAATCCATTTTGTATTATTTCTGTTAATTGTGCATATCCATAAACATGATGTGTGGTGTCATTCTCATTTAAGAAGCTATTTACATAATAACAAACTTTTATAGAAAGGTGGAAATGGTGTTGATGTTGCCGTTAATACACATGTTAACAGTATCACCACTAATAGTGTATCCTGCACTAGGATATATATGACCATTAGGGGATTCAGCACCATTAAAAATCCATGTGTAGGTACAAGGTTTTGTAGTAATGGTTGAATCTCTATATATAATACAGTGCCCTAGACAAGTTGAATCAGCAGATAAATGAAGGATGGGTGTTTGCGCTTTCCACCCAAAAGCTTGCAACGTAAAGCCCGACGGCGTAACCGCCGGAACGCCCAAAAACATTTACTTCAGCAATAGCCCTTTATCTTATAAGTAACAAGGCATTCTCTTACTTATCATCATCGCCCAACCCATCTACTTTGCTTTTGTCGGCGGTAATATACAGGTCTATTTTAGCACCCGTGCTTACCTCACGGTCGTTTCCGGGTGCAGGGGTTTGTCGGTACACAAGTGCCTCGCAGGTATCTTTCACCGTTTTATCGGCTATAATGCTGCCAACCTGCAAGGCAGAAGATTGTATTTTGCTTCGCGCATCACAAAAAGTCATGCCAATTAAGTTAGGCAAAGCCATCGTTTCATTATCTCCGTTTCCTTTGCCCACCTGCAATTCTATTAAAGAGCCTTTTTTAATGCGTGTACCTGGTGCAATTTCTTTGCCTTTATAAAATTGATTGATAACACAATTTTTGCAGGAATTAGAAACATATTTCACATTCACTTTCAGTCCATAACTCTCTACCATGGCAATAGCCTGCCTTACCGACCTATCAACCAACTTAGGCATTTCAATTTGCGGAGGCAGCATAGAGGTAACATATAAGTATATAACCCGGTTTTCTTTTACTTCGCTTTCTTTCTCGGGGTCTTGCCTGATGATGGTTCCGGGTGTTTGTTGCGGACTGTAAATGGAATCTATTATCTGATAGCGCAGTTGTTTATCTTTAATAAAGTCATCTAAAGCTGCAATGGGCTTACCTGTAAAATCGGGTACTTTAATGGTTATATTATGTCTGGTATAAGAAGATACCCATTTAAGTCCACCATACATTACTATAAAAGCTATAAGCAGAGACAAGCCAAAATGAAGCCAGAATTTTTTAGTCTTGATAAATTTAAAGAAACTCATACACAGATATAGTGCATAAAGATATTAGATTTCTTTTATACTTGAATTGCTCCTGTACGTTGCAATAAAAAGCAACTAAGCCCGCTCTTCCCAAATAGAGGCAAGGTGTATAATAGTTTGCACGGCCTTTTCCATATCTTGTATACTTACCCACTCTTGCTTGCTATGAAAAGCATGTTCTCCGGCAAATATATTAGGACAAGGTAAACCCATAAATGAAAGTCGAGATCCATCCGTTCCACCACGTATGCTGTTTAATACAGGAGTAACGCCGGTGCGTTTAACGGCCTCAACGGCATGTTCTATTATCTGCGGGTGTTTATCTAACACATCTTTAAAGTTGCGGTATTGCTCCTGCACATCAAAAGTAAAAGAGCATTTGTTGTATTTAGAAACCACCTGCGTTGCAATTTGTTTTAACTCCGCTTCTAAAGCATGAAGCGCAGGTGTATCAAAAGCACGGATGATAAATTTTATTACCACCTGCTCTAACCCTCCGTTAATAGCGGTAGGATGCATAAAGGGTTGTTTCTTATCGGTAGTCTCAGGTGTTTTATCTTTTGGAATGAGGGCAATAATTTCTGCAGCAATCTTAACGGCGTGTTGCATTTTATCTTTAGCAAACCCCGGATGTGTAGGAAAGCCTTTAATGGTAAGTGTAACTCCATCAGCAGAGAATGTTTCGTTCTCTATATGTCCTAATGTTTCGCCATCCATCGTATAAGCAAAATCGGCACCTAGTTTTTTTATATCTACCTTATCTACACCTCTGCCAATTTCCTCATCAGGAGTAAACAATACTTTAATGGTTCCGTGTTTTATTTCGGGATGTGTAATTAAATAAGAGATGGCATCCATAATTTCGGCAACACCTGCCTTATTATCTGCACCAAGTAGGGTAGTACCATCGGTAGTTATAATATCGTTACCAAGTTGATTTGCCAAATCAGTGTGTTCGTTATACTTTATTATCTGTGTAGTATCGTTAGGCAATATAATATCTCCACCTGTATAATTTTTATGCACTACCGGATTAACATTCGCACCGCTGCAATCGGGAGAAGTATCCATGTGAGAACAAAAACAAATTACGGGTACCTTTTTAGTTGTGTTGGCAGGCAAGGTTGCGTACACATAACAATGCTCATCCATGTGTGCATCACTTAACCCCATTGCTTTTAATTCTTCGGCTAAGAGTTTGCCTAAATTCTTTTGCTTTTCAGTAGAAGGATAGGTTACTGATTCGGGATTGCTTTGCGTATCTATTTTTACATAACGTAAAAAGCGCTCACTAACCGTATATTTATAAGAAGATAAATCCATAATAATTTTTTTAGCGAAGGTAAAGGAATTTTAATTTATTAAGCAGGAAACAAAGTCTCGAAATAGTTAAAAGCATAAAGCAAACGAGAGCCATACCAACTAAACATCTCACCATCTACCAACATTATTTTAGTGTGAGGCAAGTGGGTTTGCAATTCCTTAATATGTTTCTCTTTAAAAGGATAAGGTTCTGAAGAAAGAAGGATTATATCAGGGTTTTCTTTTTGAAGCTCTTCTATCTTTATTTCAGGATACCTTCCTTCATGATTAGCAAACACGTTTTTTAATTTACAGACAGATAACATGTAATTGATAAAATTAGCAGAACCTGCTGCCATATATGGTTTTCGCCAGATGAGGTAAGCAACACGTATTTCGTTTCTTTTATTTTTATTAACGAAACTCAGATGCTGTTCATTAATCTTTTTAACTAAGGTGGTAGCTGCAAGTTCTCTATTACAAATTAAACCAACCTGCTCATTCATTTGCAAAGCATCTTGAATGGTGAAGATGTTACTTATATATACCGGAAAATGTTTACAGAGTTCTTCAATTTGCTCCTGCTGGTTTTCCTCTTTGTTGGCAATAATTAAATCTGGAGCTAACTTTTTTATTTCATCTAACTTAATTGTTTTTGTCCCCCCTATTCTTTTTGCCGAACTAAACATTTCTTTTGGATGAATACAAAACTTGGTAATGCCAACTAACTCTTGTTGCAAACCTAAATCCCAAAGCAATTCACTTTGCGATGGTACAAGGGATATAATTCTCTTTGGTGGAAAATTAAATTCTATGGTTCTATTTAGTTGGTCGGTGATGGTCATTTTATGAATGGGCAAATTTCGCTAATTAAATTTTATACATTTAACCCGCTTATGAATGATATAAGAAAAGCTCATGTCTTCCTTTTACTTGCACAAATAATTTACGCGCTTAATTATAGTATAGCCAAAGATTTAATGCCGACCTATATTGGTCCTGCTGGATTGGTATTTATGCGTGCAGGCGGAGCTTGTGTTTTATTTTGGACACTTTCTCTTTTCTTACCAAAAGAAAAAGTAAATGTATATCATTTGCTTAAATTTTTTGTGCTAGCCATATTTGGTGTTGCCTGCAATCAACTATGCTTTATATATGGCATCCATTTATCCCGTCCTATAAACTCTGCTATCATCATGACGATAAACCCTATAGTAGTAACTATATTTACGTTGCTGGTTCTAAAAGAGAGATTCTCTTTCTTTAAAGTAATTGGATTAGCATTAGGTATTGGTGGAGCGCTTACCTTATTACTAAGCAGCGGAAAATCATTTCAAATAAATAACCAAACAGCCTTAGGAGATACACTTACTTTTATTAATGCCTGTTCGTGGGCAGTTTTTGTGGTAATGGTTAAACCCTATATGCTACAATACAAAACCGTAACCGTAATGAAATGGGTTTTTCTCTTCGGATTCTTTTTAGTTCTTCCCTTCGGGTTAGATGATATAAAACATCTTGATTTTAGCACCTATACTCCTCATGCTTGGTTTGCGTTATCCTTTGTAGTTATTGGTACAACTTTTTTAGCATACCTACTAAATATATTTGCATTAAAAACTCTAAGTCCTTCAACAGTAAGTGCATACATTTATTTGCAACCTTTTTTAGCTATCACATTTGCATTACTATTAAATAAAGACGAGCTTAGCATTATTAAAGTAATAGCGGGAATCCTTATCATTACAGGCGTTTACTTAGTGGGAAGAAAAGCGAAAACAAATGACTAGTTACTTCTATTAATAAAAAAAATGAATTGAAGAAATATTTTTCAAATAAACATTCAGAGAAGAAAAAATAACAAAAACAAGTGCTAATAAATTTTTTTTTACTGAATTTTTAGTATTTATTTGTTAGCTCGTTTGTAGATAAAATCATTTTTGCAAATGAATTTGATATAAAGAAATTGTTATTAAACTATATATACATTACTAAATAAATGAAATTGACTATGGAAAAAAAAACAGCCGAATCTGTTTGGAACAACTGCCTCAGTGTTATTAAAGACAACGTAAACCCACAAAATTTTAAGACATGGTTTGAACCTATCAAAGCAATTAAATTACAAGAGAAAGTTTTAACGATACAAGTACCGTCGCAATTTTTTTATGATTGGTTGGAAGAACATTATATAACGTTATTAAAAAAAGTTACCCGTAAAGAACTTGGTACCGAGGGGCGTATTGAGTATAATATTGTAATGGAGAATACTCATAAAGGAGAGAGGCCTATTACTATTAAAGTCCCTTCTTTAGGAAGAGATGTAAAAAACTCTCCGGTGTCAATGCCTATTGATATTAGTACGAATCCAATAAGGAACCCTTTTATTATACCGGGATTAAAAAAGGTAGTTGTAGAATCTCAACTAAACACAAAATATTCTTTCGACAATTTTATTGAAGGAGATTGTAATCGGTTGGCACGTTCTGCTGCATTTGCTGTTGCACAAAAACCAGGAGGAACCGCATTCAATCCTTTATTAATATATGGTACTAACGGTGTTGGTAAAACACACTTAGCGCAAGCTATTGGTATTGAGTGTAAAAATAATTTCCCAAGTAAGACAGTATTATATGTACAGTCAGAAATATTCTCTCGTCAATTTGTAGATTCGATTAAAAATAATGCGCAAAACGATTTCGTTAATTTTTATCAGATGATAGATGTACTGATAATTGATGACGTTCAGTTTTTAGCAAACAAAGAAAAGACACAAGATGTTTTCTTTCACGTATTTAATCACCTACACCAAAGTGGTAAACAGGTTATCTTAACTTCAGACAGACCTCCTGTTGATTTACAAGGTATAGAACAACGTTTGCTTTCTCGTTTTAAATGGGGCTTATCAGCCGATTTGCAAGCACCTGCATTAGAAACTCGTATTGCCATCCTAGAAAAGAAAGTTTATACCGAAGGTATTGATTTACCAAAAGAAGTAGTTGAGTATTTAGCTTATAGCATTACCAGTAATGTACGTGAATTAGAGGGAGCATTAACTTCTTTGCTTGCTCAATCTACATTAAACAAGAAATTGATTACGCTTGAACTTGCCAAACAAATGATTGACAAATTTGTAAAAACAACGGCTCGTGAGGTTTCTATTGACTATATACAAAAGGTTGTTTGTGATTATTTTGACTTGCCGATTGATACTATGAAATCTAAAACTCGCAAACGTGAGGTAGTACAAGCTCGTCAGATTGCAATGTATTTTTCAAAGAGCATGACAAAATCATCTTTGGCTACTATTGGTATGCATTGCGGTGGAAAAGATCACGCAACAGTTTTACATGCTTGTCGTACAGTAAATAATTTAATGGATACTGACAAACGTTTCCGTTTATATATAGATGAATTGGAAAAGAAGATAAGTCTTCCGTAGTTTTATTGGTTAGTAAAATGAAAAGCCCCATTTCTTACATTTAAGATTGGGGCTTTTTTATTACTTTAGCTGAAACAAAAACAATATATGTTTAAAAAACTTTTAATAATTAGCATTGTTACATTAATAATTAATGCAAATGCTCAGGTAATTAAACAAGGAGGAAAACAAAACCCAGCAACGGATGATACCTATTATAACCCCTATGGTGGAAGGGAACAAAGACCAAGAGAGGAAAAGCCTTTTGAGTTTAAAAAGCGGAGCTTGATTCAGATTAATATTTTTCAATTTGTATTTACCAACGTTTCTTTATCCTATGAATTTTTTAGTAAAAGTGGAAAGAGCGGGTTTCATATTCCTTTTACCTTTGGTATTGGTGGTAAGCCTGATCAGAATCCATATCCCGGAAATAACAATGGATTATTTATTGCTTCAACGAATCGAATATTTGAATCGGGCTTTCATTACCACTATTACCCATTCGGACAAAGAAGAACCTCGCCGTTTATAGGAGCAGGCTTTAATATAGGCGGTTTTAATTATTGGAATTATTCACCAAACTTTATTTCTAATAATGGATATAGTTATGCCCAACAAATACAGGGAAGTGCACAAGTTGGCACAAACATTTCCGGGGCTTTATTTGGAGGTTTCTTATTTAACCCCAATGAGACCATTACATTTGGTATGAAAGCCGGTTTAGGTTTTATGAGAAAATCTACAAGTACGGCTAATTACATAGAATACACCCAGCCTTATGGTTTGTTTGAAGTTAACCTTGGCTTCAAGTTTTAGTTTACAAAAGACTTCTTCCAACCATCGTAATTCTCTTTTTGTTTAGGGCTTGCATCGGGTTGTTTAACTAACTTATACGTATAAAAAAAGTTACCCTCCATTTTAAAGTCAATGGTTATTTCTTCCAGTCTGCCGCTATTTTGTATGGTAAGGTTACAAGCGTTTTGTTTTTGAGAGAAGTAATTTAACCAAAAACTAAAATCATTATTTAAACTAAAATTATTTACCGCCATTATTTCATCGCCAATTGATATGCCTGCGTTCCATGCGGGAGAGTATGGAGCAACCATGGTTACTTTTTTATGATGATTCATATCAATGGCTTTAAACCCCCAATACCTTTCATAAATGGTAAGCGCATGTTGTTTGTGCAATTCTATGCCAAGATAACCTGCACATTCGTGCAACATGGGTTCATAAGCTTCTAAACCATATACATAATTGGTAAAGAAATCCTGTAAATCGTAATTAGCTGCATCCGAACAAGCTTTAGTAAAATCTTCTTCGGTATAGCCTTTTTGTTTTTTATAGAAGTTATCGTAAAGGTTTTTTAGCACTGTTTGCAAATTGTTTTTGTTATCGGTATGTTTCATTATCAACACATCCAGCATAAAAGCAATTAAACAACCCTCGTCATAAATATTTGTTTTGCGATAAGGAGCCCCCGGATTATAACCATCTAACCAGTTATCAAAACTGCTATCCCCAACCGAAAGGTTGTATCTGCCAAAACTATGCAGGTGTTTAGTTAAACGTTCTTCAAAGGTTTTAAAATAAACATCCTCAGTAAATACGTTTGAAGTAAGCAATAACTTATCTCCGTAGTAGGTAGTAACACCCTCGTACACAAAACCGGTGCGGGCATAATTCTCTTTGGTGTAATCATAAGGGAACATCTCTGCCGGACGAATACTCTTTATATTCCAGGTATGAAACAACTCATGACAACATAAACCAAGAAACTCGTTGTAGAATTCGTTGTTCATTAAATGATAACCCGGTCCAAAAGCTATAACCGTGTTTTTGGTATGCTCTACACCATGATGAAACTTTTGTGGCATTATCTGACAGAGGAAATGGTACGCATCAAAATGTGCTCGGTTAAAGAAGGCAATTTGCTCGGCAATAAAACATGAGAAATCTTTCTTCAACCTTTCTGCATCCGGATTGCATTCCCCAACAAAGTGTAAATAAAAATTAATATTGTTTACGGGGGCAATAATTGTTTCAATATGTTGTGTAGCAATAAAAGGAGAATCGGCCAACTCATCAAAGTTGGTAGCCGTAAGTGTTTTGTTGGATGTGTGTAAAGAGGTGGCTATTTTATAAGTATCGGGTATATCTAAAACGACGCTATGTTTTTCCTGCATTTTAGTGGGTACATACATCAGGCAATTGCAGGGGTTTACGTATAATTGATTTTCATCCACATAGGTAGAACCTGCATTTAGCTCTGCTGCATAGTAACTATAAGTAACTTTAATTTGTTTGCTGCCATGTGTGTTTATTTGCCAGCAGTCTTTACTTGTTTTTTTATAGCTAAGCGGTTTATCATGTGCATCAAACGCATCTAACTTTTTTATATTCTTAGCAAAGTTACCTAACTCGTATCTACCCGGGCGCCATGCAGGTAATTGCAAGGTAAGCGTATTGTTATCTATATTATCAATTACTAAATCTATGTAGAGATAATGTGATGAGGGATTTTTAATGTATAATTTATAATGCATAACTTGTTTTTTATCTTTCTATTCTTTACCCGCTAACAAAACTAACTATTTTTCACCCCCGCAACAAAAAGGATAATCCAAACAACTAAAAGGATTGCCCGATTAATCAAAAAGATAGTCCTCGCAATTGATAGGATAGTTTTCTTAACTAAATGGATAGTCCGTTTACTTAAAAGGATAATCTTCGTAAGTCAGAAGACAGTCTTCACAACCAAGAAGATAGTCCATTTGATTAATAGGACAGGAACTGCAACTAATTGGATTATCCGATTAATTGAAAGGATAGTCTGATTAACTAAAAGAACAGGAATTGCAATTAGTATATCCTTCTTAGTGTTAACAGTAAAGCAGACAATGAGTATTTGCGACTAATAGATTTTAGAAATGAAGAATCAAAACATTTAGAAAGTTGGTCAACAGGTTATATATATAGTTAAAGTAAAAAGTATTTACTTCCCGCTTTTCTTCTGTTCCCACATGTTTAGCAGTTCTACTAATAAAGAGAAGCCGAGGGCTGCATACACATAACTCTTTTCTATTTCAAAATGGGTAAAGGTTTTTAGAGCATCAAAAATTAGCAGCAGAGCTATTACCATTAAAAAAGTAAGTGCCAGCATTTTTATGCGTGGGTTGCGGTTTATAAAATTAGACACCACACCCGAAAACAATATCATTACCGCCATAGCCGCAATTACGGCAGTAGCCATAATAATGAGGTTTTTTGATACCACAATGGCCGTTAAAATAGAATCGAAAGAGAATACAATATCAATAAGAATGATTTGGATAATGATATTGGTAACACTTATTTTTTTAATGTTCGATTTATGTTCGGCATCTTCTCCGTTAATTTTTTCCCATATCTCTCCGCCTGTTTTATAAAGCAGGAATATACCCCCTGCCATAAAAATTAAATCGCGCAGGGTAATGCCATGTCCGGCTATGCTAAACAAAGCCGTCTCCTGATTGGAGAGATAACTAAGGGTAAACAAAAGCGCAATACGTATAACTACGGCCAACAGTAAACCAGTAGTGCGTGCTTGTCCTCTTTGGTTGGCAGGCAGCTTATCAGCAATGATGGCAATAAAAATAATGTTATCTACCCCCAAAATAACTTCCAAGAAAGAGAGGGTTAAAAGGCTAATCAACCCCTGTGCAGTAAAAAGATTAGCAAACATGTCGGCAAAAGTCATAAGGCAAATGTAATTGTTTTTATTTTTATGAAATCTTGCGTTAGAGCCACAGATTACACAAATTTCACAGATATAAATCCGGCAAAAAAACCGAATAGAGAATTAAACAGCCGGTAGCACTTTTGCTTTGCACTCGCCAAAACCAACACGAACGTTACCTTTTTGGCAATGTCCTTTTATAATAACGGTATCGTTATCATTAATAAACTTGCGCTCACTACCATCCTTCATTGTTAAAGGTTTGGTGCCGCGCCAGCTAAGTTCCAGCATAGATCCAAACTGGTGTTTCTCGGGCCCGCTAATAGTACCCGAAGCCATCATATCGCCCACATTTACGTTGCAACCATTTGAAGTATGATGAGCTAATTGTTGCTCGGCAGTCCAGTACATGTATTTGTAATTGCTCTCAGAAACGGTTGTGGCTTCTCCTTTTTCAGGTTGAATTAAAACCTCTAAATTAATATCAATATTTTTATTCCCTGTATAAGCAAGGTAAGGTAACACAGGTGGGTCTTGCTTATAACCTCCTACACGAAAAGGCTCTAAAGCATCCAGCGTAACAATCCAGGGCGACATAGTAGAAGCAAAGTTTTTAGCTAAAAAAGGCCCAAGGGGCACATACTCCCAGGTTTGTATATCGCGTGCGCTCCAATCGTTAAATAATACCATGCCAAAAATATAATCATCGGCTTTTTCGGTTGAAATACTTTCTCCCATTTGTGTTTGCCTACCAATAAGAAAAGCAGTTTCTAATTCAAAATCAAGCAACTTACAAGGACCAAAAACAGGAGGAGCATCTGTAGGTTTGGTTTGTCCTTTTGGGCGGTGAAAACTATGCCCCGAAACACAAATAGAAGAAGCCCTGCCATGATAACCCACCGGCAAATGCTTCCAGTTAGGTAGCAAAGCATTCTCGGGGTCTCGGAACATCATACCTACATTACGTGCATGATCCATGCTGGAATAAAAATCGGTATAATCACCAATGTGAATGGGCAATAGCATTTGTACATCTTTCTGCTGTTTGAATATTTGTTTGCGATGTTCTTCATCGTTTTGAAGTTCTTTGTTTTCAATATTCAGTAAATCAGAAATTCGGTCTCTTACCGCACGTGTTTTTTCTTTACCTAAAGTAATAAAATCATTCAGACTATGGTTAGCAAAAATATTTTCAGGCAAACTTAGTCCTTTAAAATATCTATGGTGATGCACCATGTGTAAATCCATCACATATTCGCCAATTGCTATGCAAGCATTATGTATAGTTTGTTTATCCGTATAAATTCCGTAAGGAATATTTTGAATAGAAAAATCAGAATCAGATTTTACGTCTATCCACGATTTTAACGCAGGGTTGTTAGCTTTTATTTCCATATAAATTAATGCAGTAATATTACGTGGTAAATTTACTCACTGTTACTAGACCATGAAAATTAAATTATTCTATTTATTTGTTTCTTTTCTTATTGCAGGTAAGGTTTTTTCTCAACAACTCATACCCGACTTCATTAATGATTTAAAGAAGGAAAACGAATTAATAAATGCCTCTATAAGTCTTTGTGCGGTTGATGCACTTACAGGTACTGTTGTTTGTGAGTATAATCCCAAGCTAAGTTTATCGCCTGCCAGCACCATGAAAATTATTACCACCGCAAGTGCTCTGCAACTGTTGGGTAAAGATTTTAAGTATGAAACACTTTTACAATACTCAGGTACTTTTGATAAAGAGAGTGGCGTTATAAATGGCGACTTATACATTAAAGGCAGTGGCGACCCATCGCTCAATTCCGAATATTTCCGTAAAGAAGAAGATACTTTTTATGTGGCTAATAAATGGGCAGGTGTTTTAAAAGATAAAGGTGTAAAGAAAATAACAGGTCAGCTGATTGTTGATGTAAGTTGTTTTGAAGAAGATATCCCTGCTAACTGGATATGGGGAGATATGGGTAATTACTTTGGTGCAGCACCTTCAGGTTTATCTTATACTGATAATAAGTTTTACATAGTTTATAAACCTGCTGCCAAAAACGGAGATAGTATGTCCATCAGTAAACTGGTCCCGCAAATAGATAATGTAACCATAAGCACTTATGTAAAAGCAGGTGGTAAAGAAGATAATGCTATGGTATATAGAGCTCCTCAAAGTAATGATATAAAAATAAGTGGCACATTACCTGTAAGTACAAAATCGCTTTCTATTGAAGGATCTTTACCATTTCCAGAACAAATATTGGCTAAACACTTGCAACAGACAATGGCAACAAAGGGCATTGAGTTAACTAACAAAACAGTTTTAAAGATTACTGCATACAACAAAAAGCAGTACACACAAAAGCTTACTTCGCTGTACACCAACAAATCAGCTGCGTTAGAAAAGATAATCTACTTTACCAACCTGCACAGTAACAACCAGTATGCCGAAAGTATTTTCAGGACTATTGCTCTTAAAAAAGGAGGTTGGGGAAGCAATGCACAAGGCATACAAACCATAACCAATCATTTAAAAACAAAAGGCTTTGATACCAATGGTTTATTTATAACCGATGGCAGTGGACTATCGCGCAGTGATGCCGTTACATCAGAACACCTTACTAAAATACTTTATATGATGTGCAGCGATAGTCTTACTAAGTTACCCTTTGCCAATTCTCTGCCTGTTTCTGGTATCAGCGGTTCTTTGCGTAATTTGGGTAAAGGTACTGCATTAGAAAATAATTTTAAAGCCAAAAGCGGATACATTACCCGTGTACGTTCTTATGCTGGTTATATGAAAACAAAAAGCGGAAAAGACATTTGTTTGAGCCTGATTATAAACAACTTTAATGGCAGCCCTAGTGACACCAAGAAAAGAATGGAGCAAATCTTCTTGAAAATATACGAAAGCTACTAAATAGTTATCGTAAAAACCTTTCATCCTTATTAAATACCGCTTTAAATCTATATTGTTTTGGTAGCAAGAAACAGCTTTGCTCACTTATTCGAACATATAATGTTCAAGACCCTTTGGGTTAGAATAGTTTTTGTCATATACAATTATTTAAGTCTTTTTAGACGCGACCTTTGCGTGGCTTGCTATAAATAATCTTAAGGTATTGTATATCTATCAACTTCAGCAATACCCCTTTATCTTATAAATAAGCCAGCCCAGCATTTCGTGTATTAAAAGGGTACTTGTGTGCAAAGCACCGGGGTCGGGTACAAACAAAAAATCGAGTTCATACTTGCGTGGTCCGCTATACCTGTCGGTAGGATAAAGCACTATATTGTTTATACCCACTTTATTAAAGCAACCCTTTGCACGCCTTAAATGAAAAGCCGAGGTAACAAACAAAACAGAATCCTGTATCTGCAAACTATCCATCAGGTGTTTGGTAAACAGTGCATTCTCGCGGGTGTTTTTCGATTCGTTTTCGATAATAATACTCGAATCGGCATAACCGCACTTTAGTAAATACTTTTTTAAAAAAGCTGCCTCCTTTTCTTCGGGATGACTGATACTACCCGAACCTCCGGTAATAATAATTTTATCTATTTGCTTGTTTCCATACAAAGGCAGTGTTTGAAAAAGCCTGTCGGCACTACGCAAAAACTGGGGTTTTTCCTGCCTCGCATCATACCAGGTCATGCCCCCTAACACAATGGCATATTTATATTTTTGGGTGGGTTTTAAATCGGGTGTGGTAACTTCCCAAGCCCGCATAAACTCATCAACAATAAAAGAATTAGAGAAAATGTATAAAACACAAACTGCCCAAATGATAAGTTTCTTTTTACGAAGCCTATCTTTGACAAAAAAAGCAATGATACATAAGGCAAAAACCCATATTAAGGGTGTAATTAAAAAAGCCAGTATCTTAGAGAAAATAAAAAACACGAAAGCAAAAATAAGTAATTAGATGAAAGTACGCTCCATCCTGTGGTTATTATTAAGTGTCCTTACCATTTGTTGCTTTATGTGGTTATTAATTTATGCCGAGCTGGGATTATACTTAGTAAAGATTTCTTACGGACAAGTAAACATCTTATTAAACACCGAGAAGATTGCAACCCTATTGAAAGAAGATAAATTCAGTAAAGATGACAAGCAAAAGATTTTATGGATTGAAGAAATAAAAAAGTACTCGGTAGATAGTTTGGGATATAAGCCCACCAATAACTTTACTACCTATTTTAACCAACATAACAAATCTATTTTATGGATAGTTACTGCCTGCAAACCCTTTGCTTTTGAGGCTTATGAATGGAGTTTCCCTATTGTTGGGAGTGTATCTTACAAAGGTTTCTTTAATAAAAGTATTGCAGAAAAAGAACGCTTTAAACTATATATGCAGGGTTATGATGCCGATATATCTGAGGTGAGTGCCTGGAGTACCTTAGGCTGGTTACCCGACCCTGTGCTATCATCTATGCTAAGTAAATCAAAAGGTAGGATGGCAAATTTGTTCTTTCACGAATTGTTTCATGCTACTTATTATGCACCAAGCAGCGTAGATGTAAATGAAAATCTGGCAAACTTTATTGCCCGCAAAGCCACCCTTAAATTCCTTCGACATGATACTGCCGAGCTTACTAAGTTTTTAAATACTATGCAGGATGATTCCATATACAACACATTTGTTTTTAAAGGTTATGAAAGGTTGAAAAAGTTATATGCGGAAAATACAAATAAAGACGATAACCTTCGTTTAGCAGAGAAAGAAAAAGCTTTAGCAAGTATTTACAAAGAAAGCTTTGATATAAAACTCCACTACCCTAAACGGTATAAGGGGTATAACAAGCAAATTCTATTTGTTAAAAACGCATTTTTTATAGATGCCCACAGATATGACGGGCTTTCTGACTCATTAAATGAGGTTTTTAACAAAAAATATGGTGGAAATCTTAAAAAGATGATAGCTGACCTAAAAAAATAAAAAATATGTATCTTTAGGGGCTTTTTAAAAATTGGCCCGATTTTTGATAGGAAACAGAAACTAAAAACAGTATCAGGTATGAAAAAAATAGTATCAGCAATTATTTTATTAGCAACAGCAGTTACTTTACAGGCACAAACTAAGCCGCAGCAACAAGGTCATGAAATAAAGGTAACTATTAAAGGAATTAAAGATTCTGTATGTTACTTAACCATTTATAGATGGGAAGGGCAGTATTATGCAGATACCGGCGTGGTAAAAAAAGGCGGTACTATGGTATTTAAGGGGAATAAACCTTTAGAAAAAGGATTATACTCTATCGTTGGAGGCAAGAAAAATGCCTTGTATTTTGATTTCCCTATTACAGAGCAAAAAATGACTATTGTTACGGATACAGCCGATATGTATAAAAACATGAAGATTACAGGCCCTATCGTTAACGAAGACTTTAGAAAGTTTGTAATCTTTATGTCAACTCACTACAAAGAAGCTTATGATTTTGAACAGGCAACAAAAAAGAAAAAGGATCCGGATTCTACTAAACTAATCAGAGAAAACAAAACCAAACACTTTGAAGAAATAAAGAAATACCAGAAAGATTATTTAGCGGCTAATCCTAATACATACTTAAGTACTATTATTCACTTGCAAACAGATATTGAAGTTCCACCTGCACCAAAAGCATCAAACGGACGCAAAGATTCTTTGTGGGAATATAATTATTACGTAAAACATTATTGGGATGGCATTCCTTTAAATGATGAGGGTACAGTTCATACCAACAAGCTATTTTCAAATAAACTAAAAACATTCTATGAGAAAACTTTAGTACAATCACCTGATACTCTTATTAAGTATGGCGATTGGTTAGCAAAGCAAACTGCAGGTGATAAGGAAATGTTTAAATACATTGTTTATTACATGACTTATACCAGCGAATCATCTAAAATAATGGGGCATGATGCTGTTTTTGTTCACCTTATAAATGAATACTATCGCACAGGCAAAGCTTATTGGATGGATGAGAAGCAAACTAAAAAAATGCTTGAACGTGGTGACATATTAGAGCCTCTTTTTTATTAGGCAGTAAAGCTCCTGAAATGAACATGATTGATACTACTGGTGCTAAAACCATTAAAAAACTGGGTATGGATACCATAACCAGTAGCGAGAGATTAACTACTGTTTTTACAGATAATTATACTGCCCTGCAAAAGCTTTTTGTTCCGTTATATAACATTAAAGCAGATTACACAGTGGTTATATTTTGGGATGTAGATTGCGGACATTGCCAAAAAGATATCCCTAAACTAAAAGAGGTTTACGACAAAATGAAAGGCGAAGGTAAAAGTGTTGAGGTATATAGCGTTTATACCCACTTTGAAGTTGACAAATGGAAGAAGTTTATCCGCGAGCATAAGTTAAACTGGATAAATGTATATAACGGAGTTCACTTAATAGATTTAAAAGTTAAGTTTGACATATACAGTACGCCTGTAATTTACTTGTTGGATAAAAACAAAGTAATTAAAGCTAAACGTATAGGTGTAGAGCAAGTTGAAGATGTGATAAACAATCTTAGTCGTATTAAATCCTAAGGAGTTTTTTAATTAAATATCTTCTTTGTTAAATTGTAAAGAAGTTTGCTTCTACTTATCATATTTACCGAAAGATTAAACAGCTTTGGATTATTAATAAGTAACTGTCTTATTAAATAACTACGGCGGTGTTCTTTCCATAATTTATCGTACACCGTTTTGTCGTACTGTTTCATAAAAGGGGCGGAGAAGTTATTTTGTTCAAAACACTTTATAGCTTGCCAGCCTGCATACCTGCCAGATACCATGGCCTGACCAATACCTTCACCGGTTAAAGGATCTATTAAAGAAGCTGCATCTCCACAAAGCATAAACCGATTACCCGATATAATTACTTTACGAGAACCTAAAGGCAAACCATATCCCTTTACCTCACATATCATTTCAGCACCTTCAAATCTTTCTTTTAAGTAAGGAACGGTTCCTATAACATTAAGCATCTCCTGACGGAGATTTAGTTTTCTATCCGAAACAGTCTTAGTCAATAAACCCAAGCCCACATTTGCCTGATTATTGGGTAGAGGAAATATCCAAAAATAACCTGGTATTAAGTCTTTAAGAAAATGTAATTCGAAGGTTGCTTTAGGTATATCTTTTACATTCTTAAAATAAGCCCTTACAGCAGCTGCATGATGCTGCGGGTCTAGTTGAGTTTGAGTAAGTTTTTTGCGTGTCACACCCTGCTCTCCATCGCAACCTATAAGTATTTGGGCTTCCAGTTTCAAATTAGAATCCAAATTTACTTCCACTCCCCTACCATCAATCACCACATCTTTAACAGTAGCATTTAAAAAAAAATTTACGTTTGGTAATTGCTTAACAAGCCATAACAGAAAATCATCAAACTCCACACGCATGCTTATAAAGCCATCTTCTCCATAGCTTATATCCAGTACCTTTTCATTTGGGCTTACTACTCTAATAGTGTTTACTTTTTCTTTAGCGGTAAAATCTAATAATGCCTTAGCATAAACAGGGTTTATAGTATTTAAAACCTTAGGCGCATATGCGGCAATAGCATCTCCGCAAACCTTATCGCGTGGAAAATTACTTTTATCTATTAACGCAACCTTTAACCCCGAATTACCTAAGGCAAGTGCACAGGTTGTACCCGCCGGTCCGGCTCCGCAAATAATAACATCAAACTTTTCTGTCATTGATTAGACGCACTTACGCCAAAGCTTTATTTTTCTTAACCACTACATCATACAGGGTTTCGTACTCTTTTAAGATTTTGGTAATATCAAAATCTTCCGCGCGTTTGTAAGCAGCAGTTCTGAACATAGCAAGTGTAGTTTCATCCGATAAGATATGTACAGCGTTCTTTGCCATATCATCTACATCTCCCACATTGCTCATATAGCCCGTAACTCCATTAATATTTAGTTCAGGTAAACCACCTGTGTTAGTTGATATAACGGGTATCTTCATAGCCATTGCTTCCAAGGCAGCCAAACCAAAGCTCTCTGTTTCTGAAGGAAGGATAAACAAATCCGCTATAGATAATACATCCTTTGGGTCGGCAATTTTACCAACTGAAATAATATCTCCACAAGTATCCAACTCCCTGCAAAGTTTATCTATCACAGCACGCTCAGGTCCATCGCCAACTAAGATTAATTTAGTAGGTATTTGTTTACGCACCTTATCAAACACACGCAATACATCATCCACACGCTTTACCTTACGGAAGTTTGATATATGTGTATCATTATCTTTTCTCCATTAGTGGCATAACGGTGTCTGCTGCATTTATCAAAGTTTACGTTATACTCTCTTAAATCAATAAAGTTTGGAATAACCTCAACCTCTTTATGCAGGTTAAAAATAGAAAGGGTATCTTGCTTTAAGCTTTCCGAAACAGCTGTAACTGCATCACTGTTCTCTAAAGAGTATTTAATAACGGGAAGAAAAGCAGGGTCTCTACCAACAAGCGTTATATCTGTTCCATGCAGCGTAGTGATAAAAGGAATATGGATGTTCTTAGTTGCCAATATATTCTTAGCCATTAAAGCTGCCGAAGCATGCGGAATAGCATAATGCACATGCAGCAAATCCAAAGCCTCATGTTGAGCCACATCTACTATTTTACTTGCCAGAGCAGACTCATAAGGTTGGTATTCAAACAAAGGATAATCACTTACGTTTACCTCATGATAAAAGATATTCTCGGTAAAGTAACTTAACCTGAATGGCTGACTATACGTTATAAAATGTATCTGATGTCCTTTTTGAGCTAAGGCTTTACCTAACTCCGTAGCTACAACCCCGCTGCCGCCAAAGGTAGGATAACAAACAATTCCTATTTTCATTTTCTAATATTTTAATAAAGCCTCCATAGCCACTTCCACCTTCTCTGCATTAGGTAACATGGTTTTCTCTAAGGTAGAGTTAAGCGGTATGGCAGGTAAGTTTTCTGCACCAATCACTTTAACAGGTGCATCTAATTGCTCGAAACAATTTTCGCTGATGCGTGATGCAATGCTTTGTGCAAAACTGTTGCTCTTAGGTTCTTCGGTTAATACCAGCACTTTACCGTGCTTTTTTGCCGAAGCATAAATGCTTGCTTCATCCAACGGAGATAGTGTTCTTAAATCAACAATCTCTATTTGGTTAGGGAATTTCTTAGCCGCGTTCTTAGCCCAATACACACCCATGCCATAAGTAATTACAGTCATAGTACTCTTGTCTTTTGCCGCGTCAACTTCCTGAACTATTCTAGCTTTGCCCAATGGAATAATATAATCCTCATCAGGCTCTATAGTTTTAGCATCTTCAGTTCCTTTTATTTTACTCCAGTACAAACCTTTGTGTTCTAACATTAGCACAGGGTTTGGGTCGTAATAAGCGGCTTTCATCAAGCCTTTTAAATCGGCACCGGTGCTTGGGTAACAAACTTTAATACCTTTAATATTACACACTACACTCTCTACACTGCTGCTGTGATACGGACCACCGCTGCCATAAGCACCAATGGGCACACGCAAAATACAACTAACAGGCCATTTACCGTTTGATAAATAACAAGAACGCGCTACCTCAGTAAACAATTGATTTAAACCGGGCCAGATGTAATCGGCAAACTGAACTTCTACAATGGGTTTTAAGCCAACGGCACTCATCCCCACGGTTGAGCCTATAATAAATGCTTCTTGTATAGGAGTATTAAACACACGGTGGTTGCCAAACTTTTGTGCAAGCGTAGCAGCTTCTCTAAACACACCGCCCAAACGGTAACCCACATCTTGCCCGTAAAGTAAACACTCGGGGTGTTTTTCCATCAACTCGCGTATGGCAAACAAAGCGGCATCAACCATCACGGTTGGTTGCTTGCCTGCTGGGGCGCGGTTTCCTTTTTCTTCGGTTATGGGTGTGGGTGCAAAATCGTGGGTAAATAAATCTTCGGGTCTTGGGTCTTCTGCCTGCAAAGCCTTTTCATAATCGGCTTTTACAAGCGCAGTGGCCGTGTCTTCTATCTTCTTTAATTCTTTTTCTTCAACACGCTCAATCAACAAACGGTTGCGTAATTTAGGCAGAGGGTCTTTCTTTAATGCTTCTTCCAAATCATCGCGGTACCACTCTTTACGTACGCCTGATGTATGGTGATTCAGTAAAGGAACTTTAGCATGTACCAAAAACGGGCGACGCTCTTTCCTGATTATCTCTATAACCTCTTGTAGTGTAGTAAAAGACTTTATAAAATCTGTCCCGTCAATGGTGCGGGTTTCCAAGCCTTTAAAACCTTTGGCATATTCACTGGCATCTTGTGCGCGAATTTCTTTTGCATTGGCAGATATATCCCACTCATTATCCTGAACCAAATATAAAATAGGCAATTGCTTTAATGCCGCCATTTGAAAGGCCTCGGCAACTTCGCCTTCGGTAATGCAGGCATCGCCCAAAGAGCATACGGTAATAGGGTTCCCGCCTTTATAATCTTTTTGTTGTTTGGTAATTTCTAAATACTGCATGCCCAAAGCAATACCCGTGCTTGGTATGGCCTGCATACCTGTTGCACTACTCTGATGCGGTATTTTGGGCATATCATCTCTGCGCAAACTGGGGTGCGAGTAATAGGTTCTTCCGCCCGAAAAGGGGTCATCGCGCTTGGCCAGCAATTGCAGCATCAACTCATAAGGCTGCATACCAATGGACAGCAAAATACTATCATCGCGGTAATAGGGACTCACAAAATCCTGAGGCAGCAACTGCAAACCCAGGGCTATTTGTATGGCCTCGTGCCCACGGCTGGTGGCATGCACATACTTGGCGGTAACTTCTTTATTGGCTTCGTAAAGGTCTGTAAGGGCTTTGGCGGTACACATATAACCGTAAGCCTTTTTTAATACATCAACAGAAACTTCTTTGCTCACTTTGGGTTGGGTTAAGGTTGGCATAGCACAAACTTAAGGTTTTATTATTTATTTCTTTTTAATTTGAATCCAAATGTAAACCCTGCCCGAGGGTAAGCATAATAATAAAGCACTTGTTCCCTAAAGAAAGCACCCATTATATACGCTTTAAAATAAAAGATTTTTTTAGAAACAAACTCATAGCCAATCATGGGGCATAAAGCCGTATTTATTAATGACTGATATAGTTCAAGGGTGTCACCATGTTTGTTTTTGTGTTGGATGTTGTCTAACATATTGCCTTGCTTTAAAAGTTGCAGGGGATGGATTATAATCGATAAAAAAAGTAAGCCCAAGGCCCACCAAAAACTTAGATTTTTTTTTACCAATAGAATAGAAGTATGAAACAGGTAAATAAATTGAAGCGTAATCAATTCCTAGGCTGCCAATATAACTTATACCTGCTCTTAACGTATGAAAAGAATTATCTTTAATACTAAAATTCCGTTCATAGTTAACAGAGTAAAGCAAGCCAACACCAGTTAAATCTATACTAAGGTTATTTTTCGCCATATACTTTTTATTAAAACTAAGGCTATCCTGTGCAAAGGTTAAGTTTGATAATAGAACCAATAAAATTATAATAGTTGTTCTCATATTTAACTTCAATGGCTTTTTAGAACACCTAAACTACAAAATCTTCCCCTATTCGGCTAAAAAAGCTGGTTTTGGGGCTTTAAATGTTAAATTAAGGTTTTTTACTATCCAGTGAAACCTCTAGAGTGTTCAGTGAAACTCCTAGACCGTTCAGTGAAACTCTTTCACTGTTCAGTGAAACTCTTTCACTGTTCAGTGAAACTCTTTCAGTGTTCAGTGAAACCCTTTCAGTGTTCAGTGAAACTCTTACACTGTTCAGTGAAACTCTTACACTGTTCAGTGAAACTCTTTCAGTATTCAGTGAAACCTTTAGAGTGAGCAGTATAAAGAGAATACTTTACGGTGAAACGAATAAACCTTTAGGTGTTTTTCCTAAAATATAACCTAAAAAGGGCTGATAGTAAAGTATTAAGAGGATTGGGCTATATAACCAGCAAATTGTGTTTTAAATAAAAATACAATCTGTAAACCAGGTAGCCCAACGCTATACCTATAACAAAAGAAATAAGTACATTTAAAGGGTAGTGGTCGCCTACATAAATTCGGCTATATGCCACTAAACCCGACCACAAAACCAAAATAACTTTAAAGCCCCTGAAACCTTCTTTTACGGTAAAAAACAAGAAAGAACTTAAACAAAACATTAAGCAGGTTTTATAAGAGAAATATGGCTGCAAGGTTGTTTTACAATCATTATTTATCATTCGCACAAAGGATGATATATTTGGATTGAGACAAGGTCTTTCTCTGGTAAAAAAAGCTTTGAAGGCATTATCAAGCAGGTATCGACACAAAAAATATTGTATAGTAATAACAAATAGTATCAGTGCTATATTTAGCAAAGTATAATAATGGTCGTCATGCGCCCTGATATATTTAATAATAATAAAAGTGCTTATTAAAAACACAGGAATAAACATAAGCAGATTACTTGCCAAAAGCATTAGATTATCTAATACTCCATAATGTTTACCATTTAAGATAAGAAAAAGGGTTTCATCAATTTTTTTTAGCATCCTCTACTTTTTCATCTAATAAATATCCTTTTTGTCGAATTTATAGGCAAAAATAAGGAATTATGGGTTATCCTTTTGTTAAATCTTTAAAGAGTTATGCTAAAAAAACACAAAGTATTATTGAATCATTCCGTCTTGCATCAGTAGCTGACGGTCGCTCATGTTAGCTAAGTCTTTGTTGTGGGTTACAATAACAAAGGTTTGTTGTAGTTTTTCACGGAGGGTGAAAAATAGCTTGTGCAATTCATGTGCGTTGTGGGTATCTAAATTCCCTGAAGGTTCATCAGCCAAAATAACGGCAGGGTTGTTTATTAGTGCTCTGGCAACCGCCACCCTTTGCTGCTCTCCACCCGAAAGCTCGTTTGGTTTATGGTCGGCTCGATGCATAACCCCAAGCAGGTTAAGTAATTCGGTAGCTTTTTGCGTAGCTTCTTTTTTACTTACTCCCGCAATTAAGGCAGGCAGGCAAACATTTTCTATAGCCGTAAACTCGGGCAACAAATGGTGGAACTGAAACACAAAGCCTATGTTCTTGTTGCGAAATGCCGAAAGCTTTTTATCCGATAAAGAGGCTACCTCGGTATTATTAATGTTAATGATGCCTTCAGAGGGTTTATCAAGCGTACCCAAAAGCTGCAATAGCGTTGTTTTACCTGCACCCGATGCACCTATAATGGCAACTACTTCGGCTTTGTTTATTTCTAAAGAAACATTTTTAAGCACCTGCAAAGTGCCATAGAATTTATTAATGTTCTTAGCGCTAATCACTTTACGGAATGTTGATGTATTTATGAGTTTGCAATGATATCATCCACTTGGGGTTGGCTTTTACATAATCTACAATCATGGGGCTAACTTCATTGCGCTTGCTCCACTCGGGTTGCAAAAACAAATAGCAATCGGGGTTTACTTTCTTAGCTTCTTCTTCTGCCCAAATAAAGTCGTGTTTGTTGTAAACGATAATCTTTAGTTCGTTGGCTTTGTTATAAACCTCTTGTGTAGGCGGCATCGTCTTTTTAGGCGAAAGACATATCCAGTCCCATTCCCCCGTTAGTTTATAAGCCCCTGATGTTTCAATAAATGTTTCAATATAATTTGCTTTCAGTTCTCTGGTAAGTGCCGTAAGATTATACATAAGGGGTTCTCCTCCGGTAACCACTACTGCTTTGGCACTATGAGCCAATACCTGTTGCAACACCTCTTTGGTTTTGGTAAGTGGATGTACAGATGCATCCCAGCTTTCCTTTACATCGCACCAGTGGCAACCCACATCGCAACCACCCAAACGAATAAAATAAGCTGCTTTACCCGTATTAAAGCCTTCGCCCTGTATGGTATAAAACTGCTCCATAAGCGGAAGCAAAGTTCCCTCATCAAGCAGTTTTTTATCTTTAGGTAAAATATTGGTTGTGGTATACAAGCATGCAAAAATACGTTTTATTGCAACTTAAAAGTTATTGCCTGAACAAAACTTACTTTAACTGCTTTGCCCCCCATATAACCTGGTGTTCCTTTAGGAATTAGCTTTATCACACGCAAAGCTTCTTCATCACAACCATAACCAATACCTCTTTTTACCTTAGCATTAATAATTCTTCCTTCCTCATCCACTACAAAATCTACATATACTTTGCCCTGTATATTTAACTCTTTCGCCATTTCAGGATATCGTAGATTACTTTGAAGAAAGGCAGTAAGATTATCAAACTTAGGCATTACCTCAGGAATCATAACTAGGGTGTTGCTATTGGTTTCGGTAACTGTTCCTGTACCGACTTCTTTTCCGGTCTTTCCGCTTACATCAGGATTCTCGCCTATATCATTTGTTTTAGTTTCCGTTCCATCAGTATGATGGGCATCTATAGTTTGAACCACATCTTTCTTTTGCTCATCAGCTTTATCCTTAATATTGGTGCTAACTGCATCTGTTTTAGTTGCTATACTGCTTTGATGTTTGGGTAACACAACGTCCTGTTTGGCTGGTGGAGTAACATCAAAATAACAAGAAATTATAGTAGGATTTACATTAGAGCCTGTGTCAAATTTCTTTTCTTCATCTACTGTTCTGTTTAGCATAACTGCTACTGCAGAAAGAAATGCAAAAATTAAAACAGTTATTCCTAATGATTTAAAGATCGTGTTTCCGTATGCACTTCTTATAACATAGGCTCCATAATTTTTATTACGGTTACTAAAAATGATAGTGTTGAGCGCATCAACATTGTTTTCTATGATATTCATGGCTATTTGTTTTATGGTTTAAAACAAAGATACCATAGCAAACAGCTAAAAATCAGAGAACTTTTTAAACGGTAGCACTTTTTCGATAAGCGGTCAATTTTAACAAAAAAAATGGTCAAATCAACTTCTTTTAGACTGAACATTTTAATATAAAAAGCCTATAAACTAAAAATCCCCGCTTATGGCGAGGACTCTTAATTCTATTCTTCTTAAAATTTATTTATCATTCATACCGTCATCACTTGGCTCAAGTTTTGCCGGAGTGATAGTACTTGGAGCATTTGAGTTACTGGCAGGAGTATTATTTGCTCTTTGTTGTCGGTGTTGTTCCTGTCTTTGTTTTTGCTGCAAACGGTATTGCTCCCATTTTTGTTGCTGTTCAGGCGTTAAGGTTGCATTTACGTCTTTCACAAACTGTTCTCTAACAGGTTTTATATCAGCATGCAATTCCTTACGGTTTGCAGCATCTTTACTTCTCAGTTGTTGTATGTTGGTACCTCTGGTAAGTGCCGCCTGATATACTTTTTGCTTTTGCTCTTCACTAAGCCCTAATACCTTTTGCAAATGTGTTGATTGGCGGGTAGCCATTTGCTCAGGAGATGGAGCTTGTCTTTGTGTAGCAGGGGCTTGTTCTGTAGCAGCCGGAGCTTGTTGTTGAGCCTGTACTAATTGCAAAGTTGCTATAGCCAAAGCAGATAAAATGATTTTTTTCATCGTATTTTAGTTTAAAGTTTTAATTTAGACGCAAAGCTAATGGCTAAGTTTAATAATTCAATCAATTTTAATTGCTTAAAATATCTTAACTTTTTATTGCAGGTTATAATAAATAGCCTATATTTGCACTCCATTTTTAATAGAAGAGCATGGCAAACCATAAATCATCAGAGAAACGTATCAGACAAACTGAAACAAAAAAATTGCATAACCGCTACCAAGCTAAAACTGCACGTACTTTTTTAAAACGTTTACGTACAACTACCGATAAAACAGAAGCTACTGCATTGCTTCCTAAAGTTGCTTCTATGCTTGATAAATTGGCAAAACGAAACATTATTCACAAGAACAAAGCATCTAACTTAAAATCAAAACTTACTAAAACAGTAAGCAAGATTAAATAAGTTTAATTTTAATAAAAGAAGGCTGTTTCAGAAATGAGGCAGCCTTTTTTATTGTAACTTAGCCCTATGTTTAAACAAAATCTGCAAAGTATAGGAAGTGTTATTAATGAATTTTTAAAAGAGAATCGTTTAGAGAAAAAAATAGATTTATCCAGTCTGCATACCAATTGGAAAACCATAGCCGGAGATATGGTTGCTAACCATACCACACGTATGTTTATAAAAGACACTACTTTATTTTTACAGGTAGATTCCTCCGCTTTAAAGAATGAACTTCATTTCTTAAAAGATCAGTTGATACAAAACATTAATCATTTTTTGAAAAAAGAATTGGTTAAACAACTTGTGTTACTTTAATTTCGTACCAATATTCCATTTTGCGAAGCGTCTTTACACAAAATAAAATATTCATCCTCCTGCATGCGCTCTTCTTTTGCATAGCCGTTTCCGTTATACTTTTTACAAATAAACTACAACTCCATTTGTTTTTTAATGGATTAGTTACTCCTCTATTAAACAATTTCTTTAAATACATTACTTACATTGGCGATGGAGTTTTTATCCTTTCGCTTGTATTTTTAATGTTATTTATTAATGTGCAAAAAGCTTTAACCATATTACTCTGTTATGGAGCAAGTACTGGGGTTACACAAAGTATTAAATATTTCTTTTTTGCAGATGCCGACAGACCCTCACTTACGTTTCAAATACTTCATATTCCTTTAAATCTGGTAGATGGGGTTGATGTAAATATACACCACAGCTTCCCCTCCGGACATACAACAGCGGCATTCAGTTTATTCTTTTGCTTAAGTTTTTTCTCTAAAAACAATTACGTTAAAACCTTATGCCTTCTATCAGCCTTGTTGATTGCCTTTTCTAGAGTTTATTTATCCGAGCATTTCTTCGAAGATATTACAGCTGGTAGTTTTATTGGCATTCTATTTTCATTTTTGGTTTGTACTGTTTTATATCAAACTAAAATGGCATCTAATTTTAATAAGCTCCAAAAGCCTATTCAGAAATTATTTTAAATGAGTAGCGCAAAAACAAATTCTCTTTTCTGGCACATTGTAATTACATTAATTGCTGCGCTGCTGTTTATTCCGTTTTTAGGAGCCGTGCATTTATTTGACTGGGATGAAATTAATTTTGCCGAATGCGCTCGCGAAATGATTGTCAGCCATAATTACAGCAGGGTACAAATTAACTTTCAGCCCTTTTGGGAGAAACCACCTTTGTTTATTTGGTTACAGGTTCTAAGCATGAAACTATTTGGTATTAATGAATTTGCTGCCCGTTTTCCGGATGCCATGTGTGGCATATTAACGTTAAACCTCATTTATTATTTCGGCAGAAAATATAATAACCATCATTTCGGTTTATTGTGGGCACTTTGTTACGGAGCATCTTTCCTGCCTTTCCTATATTTCAAATCGGGTATTATAGATCCTTGGTTTAATCTGTTTATATTTTTAAGCATTTGCTTTATACTTCAATGGTTTAATACCAATTCAAAAAAAACAAACTTAAATGCTTTGTATGCGGGTATTTTTGTCGGACTTGCTGTACTTACCAAAGGACCTGCTGCGGTATTAATTATAGGGCTTACTTTTCTTGTCAGTTGGATTAGATTAAGGTTTAATCCATTCATCAATTTTAAAAACTTGCTTCTATTTATTTTTATCTTTTTAGTAAGTGGGTTAAGCTGGTTTATTTTTGAAATAGCTACAGGTAATCTCGAAATTGTAAAAGAATTTGTTGTTTATCAGATACGTTTGCTCAGCACACACGATTCTGGGCATGAAGGCTTTTTATTTTACCACTGTGTTGTTTTATTAATTGGATGTTTTCCTGCATCCTTATTTTTTATGTCGTCTCTTTTAAAAAATAAAGAAGATAATCCCTTTCATGAATATGTAAAAAAATGGATGCTGCACTTATTTTGGATTGTGCTTATCTTATATGAAATTGTTGTACAAACTAAAATAGCACACTACTCCAGTATGTGTTATTTCCCGCTTACTTATTTAGCAGCATATACCCTTTATAAGATGGCCTATACAAAAAAGACATTATCTAAAATAGCATTCGTTTTAGGGTTATTTCTTATTATTGTTTTAGGAATAACTTTTACAGCCGTAGGGCTAATAGATTATTTCATATCTTCTATTACAAAAAGTAATTTAATTAATGATAAGTTCGCTATTGCTTGTTTGCAAACACCTGTAAAATGGAATGGCTTTGAATGGATAATTGGCGTTTTGTTTTTACTGTTTTCAATTTATTTCTTCGTTAAACTGCATAATAATAAAAAATATCTGTACGGGTTATTTATTACATCTCTTGTAAGTATATGGATGATAACTATACTTATCGTTCCTAAAATAGAGCCTTATTCGCAAGGGCCTGCTATTGAGTTCTATGAATCTTTAAAAGGAAAAGACTGCTATGTAGAAACTATTGATTTTAAAAGCTATGCTCAATTCTTTTATACAAATAAACAACCTAAGCAAAATCCACCTGAAATGCTGGCATATATTAGTAAAGAAGAAGGTAGATTAACTAAAGCTCATTATGAAGGGCCTATTTCATTTAACTTATTAAGTTTAAACTGGATGCTTAGCGAAAATATCGACAAACCAGCCTACTTTGTAGTAAAGGCAAATAATGTTGGGGAACTCAAAAAAAACCACCCTGATTTAATCGAATTATATAAAAAGGGTGGTTTTGTTTTTTATAAACGATTACCAAAACAATAGTAATTTAGCCTCATTAATAGCATTAAATTAAAATAAGAAAAATCATGAATAAGAAAATTACAGCAATACTCCTATCAGTTTGCATCTATGGTGGTACACAAGCCCAGTCTTTATTGAAAAATGAATTTAAGAAAGCTGAATCAGAAGTAACGGGTAAATCAGGAGGCGGAGCACTTAGCAATGATGATATTATAGCAGGATTAAAAGAAGCCCTGAACAAAGGAACCGGAAATTCAACAGCTTCTGCTTCAAAAGTAGACGGTTATTTGAAAAACACAGATATATTTATTCCCTTTCCACCTGAGGCAGAAAAGATGAAAAACGAACTTATTAAACTTGGTTTTAAAAGCAAGGTTGATGAGTTCGAAACTTCTATTAATCGTGCTGCCGAGCAAGCTGCACAAAGTGCCGCACCTATTTTTATAGATGCTATTAAGGGTATGACTGTTACAGATGGTTTAAGTATTTTAAAAGGCTCTGATACAGCAGCGACTCATTATCTAAAACAAAATACTTCCCAACCTTTAAGCGATAAATACAGACCCATTGTAAAAGATGCTATTAATAAAAATCAAGTTACCGAGCATTGGAAAGGTTTAGTAACCGAGTATAATAAAATACCCTTTGTAAAAAAGCAAAATCCTGATTTGGATGCTTATGTGCTTGCACGTGCATTAAAAGGTTTGTTCTTTTTAGTTGGTCAAGAAGAAACTAAAATACGAAAGGATCCTGCTGCCCGTGTTACTGATTTGCTAAAAAAAGTATTCGGCTCTAACTAATTATAGTCCTTAGAAGAAAGCCCGCACCTGCGCCCCGCCAATATTTACTAATTTATAATCGGGGGTTTTGCGACCTTCATAGGTAATGCTTATCTGTATATTACCTGATACATTCTGCTGAAAGCTGGCATTCCAAGTAATATTTTGCCCCACATGCAAAGAGCTTAGCATTTCAAAAGCAACAGGGGTACTTTGCGCATCATTATAGCCTATATTAATATAATCTGCTTTAAACGTAAGGCTTCCTTTAGATAATTTATTCAATTTAAACTCAGCTCCGATATCATTTATAATAGCCTTTTGAAACCCTCCTTCAATGATATTATGTTTTTGAGAGTATTGGTAAATAAGGCTAATTCTAAAAGCAGTAGTTGGCTGGTAGCTTAGCTTGGGTTGTGTAGATATGGTTTGTACTTCAAAATTTCGGTTATCAAAAAACTGAGAGATACTGAATTTATTTCCATACGTATTGGTAAGAAAAATTCCCCATGCACGGGTTAAATTCCAACGTAGGTTTAATTGATTGTTTTGCAAACGATGAGATTCAAACCCGTTTACCAAAAGTTGTTTAGTCCGGTTATCCTCATACGTATAATCAAACCCATAAACGGGGCTAGTTTGATTAAAGAATATAGATTGCCTGATGGAATAGTTTGATGAAAGCAAAGAGGAGTCCTTAATGTTTGAATGAAAAGGATTAAAAGCAAAACTTGCACTTGAATTAGCTAAACTTTTTTGATCCACCTTATAGGTTGTTTGCGAAACAAATTTTGACGCAAACTTCATCAGTTTATTACTACCGTCTTTTAAAAACACTTTCGGGCGTAAATACACATTTAAACTAAACTGGTCTCTTACCGATTTTATGTAGGTATTAGTAGGTGTAAACACTTTTATATATAAAGCTTGGTCAGGATATTGTGCAATTTCAAACTCATTTAATTGTTTAATACCGTCATGGTTATAATCAACCCAAGTGTATTGCCCTTGACCTGCAGCTACCTGCACGTAAGAATACTGTTGTTTTTGTTCCAAACCATAACCAATTTCATAAAAGGTATTTGCCTGAAAAAACCCTTTCATCAGCTTAGGAGCATATTCAATACGGCTTAACAGATTATTATCCGGCTTTACTTTAATAAGATTAGTATCTATAATATCTAATTTTCTGTACGTTATGGTTGTTTTAATAACATGGTTCTTTATAGATGATATATTTGTGGTAAGACCAACATATCTGGCATCCGCAGCCTTCTTTAAATAATTATCATACCCGAATTTATCAATGCGTTCTCTGTAAAAAACCTTATATCTGTTCTTGGTAGTATCTGCATTTGAAATATTTGTTTCATAATCCCAAAACTGATAACTCTTACCTAACAAAGAATCTCTTAGACTATTTTTAAATTGATTGTTTTCAAACTCATCCTGATAACCAAGCACTAGCCTCTTGCTAATACGATGGGCTACTTTTGATTTATGTCTGTAAAACTTTGTCTTCAGTGGATCTATTTCCGAGTTCTTATTAGCATCTGTAAACAAGTAAGAACCATTATAAGAGCCTTGTGTTTTTCCTACATTAAATGTATTGTTTAAGCTTTGCTTAATTCCATCATAAATACGTCCTTCTACAAAACTACTTGCTGTGTATTGAGAAGAAAACAACCTTCCTCTTGAAATCCCTGCTGTTGCATTCGCAATGTGTTGGTCGCCAAAAATAGTATCACTGGTACGGTTCCAGTCTCTGGAAAACTCAACACTTCTAAAACGTTCTATCTGTGTAAAATTCTTTTGTGCATATTCATAATTACCTCCATAATTCAATAACCACTGCTTCTTGCCGGTAGTATCTTCTTCGCCTAATTTCTTTTTTTCGGTATAATAAACCTTTGCTCCCTGGCTGTTATCAGAACTTTTATCATAAGGAGATAAGGTATTTACATCATAGTTTGTAAAAGCACCTTCCACACCCAGTAAGCCTGTTTCAGAGGTTTTATACTCAGCAATAGTTGTTAGCATTTGTTTTTTATTAGGAGCGACCAAAGGGATAACGGGTTCAAAACTTCCTTGCTTTACACCATTAACAGGCTCTACCCATTGATATACGGCGCCATTCGCAGGACTTTGTATTTGCACATAGTTTCCATTACCCTGCCCTACATTACCAAAAGCCACATGGTACGCCGAATCATTTTTATAGGGAGAGATCGTATATTCAAACACATTATTAAAAGTTACTCTTTCGTAAATGAATTGTAACGCGTTAATTTGCTTTTTGATAACGATGTTTGTATCAATCAATTTATAAAAAACATCTGTACTATTAAACGGCACTAACGAATACCCTTTAGTATAAGCCTTGCTAAGCGTATCTCCTATATTATGAAGAATAACTTTATCCGTATCTGACAGGGTTTGCTGAAGGGGTTTGTTTTTATTGTCTTGCTCATCATAATAATTTAAAGCAAGGCGTAATCTTTTTGTTTGATACTCCTCTCCCACAAAATATACTGCTCTTGAATAACTCTTTACCGAGTATTGAAACTCTACTTCAATACGCTTATCTTTTGTAATAAGTTGTTTTGCCGTAAATGTAATTTGCCCCGTGTTATAATCAATCACATAATCATTGTCTAATCCGCGTTTTAGTTGCACACCACTTATATACACACGCTCGGTACCCGACAGAACAACAATATAAAGCTCATTATTAGCTCCATATAAT
>CAVXOV010000009.1:0-10836 GCA_963763345.1 uncultured Candidatus Saccharibacteria bacterium | reverse complement strand
CCAAATCTCACTGGAGCGACTGAAAAAATGCGCGCACCGGGACCTGGCCTATTCACGGGGGAAAATGCTGCTGGGTTTGCAAGAAGAAGTTATCGCAATTTCTGAAAGTCTGAACTCTAAACCTGAACCGGGCTTTGATGATGACCTGGAGTGACCCTTCTCGATTTTCAAGAAGATCAGAATCTCGGACGAGAACCCGCATCATGGCTGTGACTCCAACTTACGGGTCACTTGAAAACGCGTCAGTCTCTCTCGGTTACCACCTTGCGACACGCGCATTAATGTCCGCCACTGGTGAACTCGACTTCTGAATCCGGAAATCACGAGAGTACCTGATACAGACGAAGTCTTCAACACTTTGTCAATTGTGATTTGGCTCGTGCCCGTTCTCGTGAACTCGAAACATCAAGACAACTCCAGTATTCCCACACGTTATTCTGGGATGAAGATGTAACGGGCGATTGGAATCGAATTCTTCGGTCTCATAAATGGAATGTTCGAGAGCAAATAAGTCTATTATTGGCTGTCCTTATCCGCGGAAGAATTCGAATTGGAAAGCAATGGCGAAAGCAGCAAAAAACCCGAAATCTTTCAAAACTTCATTTGAAGAAAGCGTCACAGTCCCCCGCTTCCCCGCTTTCGCCCCATGGGTTGCTATGGGTTTTACACTCGTGCAGAAAGAATGCGCAGACATAATGGCGGAGCATTACAAGGAACTTTGGGTCACCGATCCCGCTGCTCCTGAGGGAAAAATGCCCGCGCTCTTCATGCCCATGATCCGAAATGGGGCGATGTTAGGCGAGGATTTCCAGCTTTTGCGAACGGGCGCTTGATATTGGCCTTGAAGTCCAACATTATAATGGACCGGGAACGCCGCTCAATCACGTTGGTTTGATGAATTTCTAACGCGAAGTCTTAGATCACCGCTCATCGAACGCCCATGCGGCTGAACTCCATCTTCAAACATGTAAAGAAGGCCGCAGACGTTGAAAAACGTCACAGCCTTATCAATTTCAATTCGCCGAATTTTGTGATGGGGTTCATCCCAGGGTTCGAGTGAATGGATTTCATCAGAAATGGGTATCATTTCTAAAGTCCCATGTATGTAGAAGAGCTCGGCTCCTACAGTAACTCCATTCACTCGAACCACAGCCCCGTCAAGCTTCATCAGGCGGCTGCGACGCAGCTTGTGCCATCATGATGTAGCGCTTTACCCAAAAGCGTCACGGCCAACGAAAAGCCGCAAATCCTTCTGCGAAACTCCGTGAATCTCCATTGCTTGAAACCAGGAACGTACGATCCATCTTCGTCTTGACGCTCAGACCGTCCGGCAAAGACCGCCCTCCTTCTTGGCGACTTCAACTCCAAGTGGATAACGATAATCTTCGAGCGTTACAACACGACCACCAGGAAACGTCGCAGACTTCGCTACAAGCGCATGTAAAAGACGCGCCACTATCAGGGCTTGTTGCTTCAAACTTCTCCATCTCATGGACTGGAGCTGTTGCGACTTTCAGTTCATTCCGAGCGCTGTTACTTGCTAATCGGTGTCAACTTAGGCCCAAGTTGAGTTTGGCCGGTCGTATTCACCTGAATTGCGTCTCGCTCCGCGAGCTTTGCAATCAGAGTATTAAATTGATCATCTGTGAGAACGTACTGCTTTTCACCGGCCATCTGTGAACTCTCCATATCAACCTAAGCCGCGTTAGGCTCAGGTTGTTCAAGTTAACAATACTAGAAAATCTCAAATTCTTCTCAGCTCCTGTGTCTTCCTCTTTTAACATCACGAATGAAAATACAAATTTTACATCTATCTCTTTCCATTATCAGGTCTAATATACACATTTTGAACTGTCAATTCGTGTCGACGAGCACAATAAGTTTGCAGAGGCTGAGGCATATATGTACCTTTTAATCTCGTATCATCAAAATTTTCTTGCGGGCCTCCTTCAAATAAATGTGAAACTCTTACACAAGAAGGATTATCACAATGATGAAGAACCCATTTCTTTGGCCATTTGCCAGTATGAAGAAGCCAGGCTATCCGGTGTGCTCTATGCTCTTTGTAATCAACACAGATAAAACCATAGCCTAGGTCATCACACGATAAAAGCCATAAGTGGCATGGGCCCAATTCAGGTTTGTGTTTCGGAATAGGTCCATCTTTATCAACATGAGAAAAAAACCTAGTATTAAGTCGTATTAGCCATTCTTTACGTGTAATCTTCTGCATCGGATACTCCAGTAAGGTCCGGTCAAGCCCAGGAGGCGCTAACCTCGCTGGGCATTAATCTACTTTACAGTTAAAAATACGTCTCTGAGTGCCCTTGACCCAACCCGGTTCAGCCCTCCTCAGAGAAACTGGGCCATACTTCTGGCGGTTTAACCAGCATGCGCGAACTAAAGCCGATACTTCTACCTTAGCTAAGCGCTGAAACGCATTCACTACCTGATTCTGTTTATACTCAAGCTGTGCTGTGTAATTAAAATTTTGCCACTTGCATCCTCCGCATGTTCCAAAATGGTGACAAGGGGCTTCTACCCTATGCGAGGAAGGCTTAACCAACTCCTTTATTTTAGCAAAGCCAAATGATTTCTTTTTCTTATAAATTGAAATGTTACAAACATCACCCGGCACGGCCCCTTCTACAAACACTACCCAGTTGTTTATTTTAGCTACTCCCGCTCCTTCAGATGAGATGTCTATAATTTCAATATTCTCATGCAACTGGTGTTCAAATTTCTTACTCATCTCCTAATTTCCTTGTGCTTGTGTCAGCTTTATATTGTCGGTAATACCACATAATGGGTGCATATAAATCATAACCGTCATGCGACATAATAAACTCATCGGTTATGCGCCAGGCATATCTCCTAAAGTCATCAAAGTTTGCCGTCTCATCTTCGGTTAATTGACGCAATATTTCAGGGTTAAACTTCTTAGATACTTCTTCCTTTATTAATATATCCTGAAATAACTGCTGCAACTTACGGTTTGCCTTACCCTTATGACTAAACTGCTCGTACAATGCCGTAATCGGACTACTAAAGGCATCTACACCTTTTAATCGGGCATTCTGTTTTATGTAGCGTTTCATGTAGTCTATCTCATTGGGCTTTATCTTATTGGCAATAACCGTAACGTTTTGCATGTTAACCAGCGTTTGGTGCATCACAATTTTTATGGGTTGTTTCATGCTATCATTCATGTTTTTAATAATAGCAACTGGATATTTGCGACGGGCATAACCCAAATACTGAAAGACAATGGTATCGTTATTCTGAGCTATAATGCTGAACTTCCCGTTAAAATCAGTGATGGTTCCATTGCCCGTTCTTGGATTGATGAGGTACACATACGGCATAACAGAAACAGAATCTTGCTGCAAAACCGTACCGCTAATCACATATTTGCGCGGTTGTTGGGCAAAACCGGTACAGGCAATTAATAGGGATAGTATAAGGAGGGATCTCTTTGTCAAAACTGCCTAAATGTAGGATAAAATCTTATTCACAACTCGTTAAAAACTCTCAACGCAAAAGTAGAGTTTTAATTCTACCTTTGGCATTCTTGATGGAACGCTTTGTAGTATCGGCTCGCAAATACAGGCCGCAAACATTTGAAACCGTAGTTGGACAACAACACATTACCACTACGCTTAAAAATGCCATAAAAAATAATCATTTGGCGCAGGCCTTTTTGTTTTGTGGTCCGCGCGGAGTGGGTAAAACAACCTGTGCACGCATTTTAGCCAAAACCATTAACTGCTTTAACCTTACTGCCGATACCGAAGCCTGCGATAAATGCGATAGCTGCACCTCCTTCAACAGCGGACAATCATTAAACGTATTTGAGTTAGATGCTGCATCCAACAACTCGGTAGAAGACATCCGCAACCTGATTGACCAGGTTAGATTTGCTCCGCAGTTGGGGCAATACAAAGTTTATATTATTGACGAGGTTCACATGCTATCTTCTGCGGCTTTCAATGCCTTTCTTAAAACATTGGAGGAGCCACCTAAACATGCCATCTTTATTTTAGCTACCACAGAGAAGCACAAGATTATTCCTACTATTTTATCGCGTTGTCAGATTTTTGATTTTAACCGCATCCGCATAGAGGATATTTCTAACCACCTTGCTTACATTGCAAAAACAGAAGGCATTACTGCCGAAGAAGATGCCCTGCGTGTAATTGCACAAAAAGCCGATGGCGGTTTGCGTGATGCCTGTAGTATGTTCGACCAGATGGTAAGCTTTGGCGGAAACAACCTTACCTACAAATCGGTTATAGAAAACCTGAACGTACTTGATTACGATTATTACTTTAAAATAACCGATGCACTTAATACACAAGATACTTCAACCGTACTGTTAACCTTCAACGAGATTTTAAATAATGGTTTCGACGGACATCATTTCATTGCCGGATTAGGCGAGCATCTTCGCAATCTGTTGGTTTGTAAAGATACTATTACCATACAACTATTAGAAGTAAGTGAAAATGTAAAGCAGAAGTATTTGCAACAAGCACAGGCTTGCAGCACACAATTTCTTTTAAAAGCACTAGGTATCATCAATCGTTGTGATATAAGTTATAAGACTGCCAAAAACCAGCGATTGCAGGTAGAGATAGCGTTGCTGCAAATTTCTTACTTAAATGCTGCATCGGTTGATGCAGAAAAAAAAGATGATGCAGAACTAAGCATCGGTGAAAAAGTAAGTACTCCCTCATCTCCTACCTCTTTATCCAAGCAAGAACCAAAAGCCGAAAAAGTAAAGACAGAGGAAGTAGCGAATCCTCAACCTAAAACTACCAACAAGCCTGTTGCTGCTTTTAAAGATTTAAACTTTAGTGATGGCTTCCGTTTAAAACAGGCTCAACAAATTGTTGAAACAACCAAAACCGCTACCGAAGAGAAAGTTACTTTAACTAATAACCAGCCTTTCACTCTGCAACAACTGCAACAAACGGTTACCGAATACACCAATAAAATGCAACAGCAAGGCAAAAAGCAGGTTGCCAATATGCTTCGTACAGAGGTTATATCGCTGCAAAACGAAATTGAAATAGTTGTTGATATAGAAAACAAAGCGCAGATAGACAGCTTTGAACCATTTAAGCAAGGCTTCTTAGACCATGTGCGTAAAGGTTTAAGTAACCAGACTATTACCATGCGAATGCAGGAAAAGAAAATAGATCCAACCAAAAGAGCTTACTCACCTTCCGAGAAATTTGAAACCATGCTAAAAAAGAATCCAACACTGCTTACACTAAAGAATAGATTGGATATGGAACTGGATTACTAAAGAGATTGTATGCCTTCAAAAGATTTCTTTGAGAATAAAAGATTGCAGCTTATCGTAATCAGTGTGTTTGTTTTTTTGATGTATGCACGCACTATTAGTTATGAATATATAGGACTGGATGATACTACATTGATTGAGACTAATTACAAGTTCATTAAAAATCTGAACAACCTCCCCGAAGCTTTTAAGCATCATGTAATGTTTGTGAACAAGAATTTTGATAAAGAGAAAGATTACTACCGTCCTATGCTTACCCTTTCTTTTATGCTGGATGCAAACATTGCCGGAAACACGAAGCCAAGGTGGTATCATTTTGCAAACCTGCTTTATCATTTAACAGCTTGTCTGCTTTTATTTACCTTATTAAACAAACTCAAGATAAATTCCATCGCTACTTTTTTACTTACGCTTTTGTTTGCCGTTCATCCAGTAGTGGACCAAGCCGTAGCATGGATTCCCGGCAGGAATGATATATTGCTTGCCATTTTTGTATTGAGCAGCTTCATTTATCTCCTCAACTATCTTGAAAGTAAAAATACTAAAGACTTGGTTTGGCATAGTGTCTTCTTTGGGTTTGCTTTATTCACTAAAGAGAATGGTATTGTGTTGCCTGTCCTGTTTTTGTTTTATCTCAAGTTTATTTCTAAAGAAGATTTTAAAGCCTTGTGGCACAAGTTTTGTATTGGCTATGCGGCATTTATCCTTCCTTGGTTCTTTTTAAGGAAGATGGCTTTGGCAGGTTCTATAACTGATAACAGTATGCACACTGCCTTATCTAACCTTTTAAATAATACGCCTTTTATGTTGCAATACATCGGTAAAGCTATCCTGCCTTTTAATCTATCTGTAATGTGCATGATAGAAGATGTAAATTATCTTCAGGTAATTATTGCTGTTGTATTGATTGCAGCGATGATATTCTTTTCAAAGAACAAGCGATGGAGTATTGTTTTATTTGGCATAGCATGGTTCGTTATTTTTCTTGCACCATCTTTCTCAGCAAGGCTGGTAGAAGGATTAGAACATCGTTTATATGTGCCCATCATAGGCTTTGTTATTCTTGCTGCTGAAACCGATTGGATGAAGAAGCTATCAATGGATAATAAAAAGCAATGGATTGTTCCGTCAGCATATATAATCGTACTACTCTTTATTACCAATAGCAGACTAGAGATATTTAAGAACCAGTTTAATTTTAATTTAAGCGCCATGCAAACATCTCAGTACAGTGTGGTGCCTTGCGTTAACCTGGCAGGTGATTATGAAATTGCCAATAAAAAAGATGAGGCTATAGAAATGTATAAAACAGCTATGAAACGCGATTCTATTTATGGTATTGTACACCCGAGTAACAGGGTAAGTTATTATAGCATTCTGCATGATAACTTGGGGGTTATTTATTTAGGCAGACAACAATATAAGGAAGCAGAGCATGAATTCTTGTTGGGTTCTAAATCAGGTAATACATATGCTATTTATCATTTGGCAAGCGTGTATTCTAAAACAAACAGAATGGAAGAAGCTGCCGAACTTTGGAAGAAAGTTTTAACTCTGCAACCCGACCAACCCGATTTTAAAGATGTGTACTTGCGCTTGGCTAATTATTCTAAAAGTAAAGGAGATACTGCCGCGTTTAATAATTACGTGCAGCAATTTAAGAAACTGGGTTATTAGCAGTTTTAATTCTCTTAGGAATATAAAACAACAAATACATTATTATCATAATGATACTGAAATCGATGATACCCATTACGAGCATAATCATTAAGTGAAAGAGAACTCCCAATGCTAACATGACGGGCTTTGTTCTTTTAAACCAAACAAGTACAGGAAATAGTAACTGAAAGCTTAGCGCAAACCAGCTTACAAAATGAATAACAAAAGAGTGGCTTATAAATAAATCTCTGAACCACGGGAGGGTAAACGTATCGGTATATAACACATAATAAAAGGCAGTACCATTGAGCCAACTTGTGCCATACAATTTAAACCAAGAGGCTACTACATACAGCATGATTACCTGAAACCTTGCAGCCCACAAAGCAAAGTTGCTTACCGTAATGTTAATAGTTCTTAGATAAGGGTTCTTGGTATCATTTGCTTTTTCATCCATAAAGATGAGCATGACTAATACCATGACTAATAAATTAAAACCTGCATTTTGGATAGGAATTGTTTTGTGGTAAAGACTCATCGTAAAAAAGTAAACCAACACCGTTGATATTCTTTTATAAGGCAGGAACAAACAGGATATGATAGAAATGATTTGTCCACCTACAAACCATTGCCAGTGTGCCGCAAAGACAGGGTGCTCTAACAGGCTTAAAGCCCTCAACATAAAATTATTGCTTGCATCAAACGGAATAAAATAACTGTGTATGCCATACAATATTTTAGAATACGATAACAGGAACAAAGTATTGCAAAGCAAGAATACCATCAGTGCTTTGCGAATAAGCGCAATGTTAGTGCCATAAGGCATAACCGTTGTAATGCTATTTATAAGCTCTTTTATCGTTTTGCCCATTTAATAGAAGGAGTAAATTTCATTTCAGGGAAATTAAATGTGGTAGTATCCGCTTTAATTTCAGATAAGGATTTGCCACTAAAACCTTCAGGACAAATAAACATTACTTTATACTGCAGTTTATCAAAAAAGGGATGATTGGTTTCCTTATCTCCAATATCAGAAAAGTATCTGCGTGCAATAATACAACGCCTGTCTTTTACTAGATAATCATTAGCAGTTGCAGTATCTGTTTTAAAATAATCAGAAGATAAAGTATGTACATAATATAATTGCCCAAGCACATATTCGTGTACTCTGTTTTGATAAGAAGCTATACTGAACCGATTGGTGTATGTTATATCCAATAAAGTTTTGCCCTGGGTTTATCCATGCCGTCCAACCATCTTTTAAACTATGGTAACGAACCCACAGTTGTTGTTTACCACCGGGGGGGTCGGAGTGCAAACACCTTATTATTTTGACTAAATAAAGGAAGCATATACCTGCGTACAACTCGTTGTAATAGGGTATCATCAGCAGTTGTAGTAAAATTAAAAATAAGGGTAAAGCATACATGCATTAACAGGATTATGCTGCATCCGATAAATACGATATAGCGAAATTTTTTCATGTTTATAATGCCAATTTCATTAAAATATCGGTTTGTTTATCCTTGCCTAAAATAAAAATATGTTTGTCAAATTCTATCAGTCCGTTCTTTTTATAAAAGTTAATGGATCTTTCATTATTCTCCCAAACGCCCAACCACAAGTAGGTTGCCTTTCTGTTATTTGCTAATTGTAGAGCTTTATTGTATAGTGCTTGTCCAATTTGTTTCCCAAAAAATTCTTTTAATACATATATGCGCTCTATCTCAAAAGCATGTTCATCCTTTAATTCGGTTTGTGCTTGCCCATAGTTTACTTTTAGGTAACCTGCTATTTGTGCGTTTATGTTTGCCATATAAAATGCCGAGTGGGGGTTACAAAGTTCTTTGGATAGTTTATCGGCATTAAAAGTCTGGTTTAAATACAGCTGCATATCTGCTGAGGTATTGCAATGGGCAAAGGTTTCAAAAAAGGTTTGTTTACCAATTATTTGCAATTGGGCAACATCCGCAAGTGTTGCTTTTAGGATAGAAATATTCATCATTTGTATTTATCTTATTGAAACAAAATACGGATAAATGTAAGGTAATTTTGAATATTGATTATTAAAGGATGATGTTTGCCATTTATACAAAATAAAATTTGGCACTATCAAAATAAGGAGTAAATACCCACCCTATGTTGCCTTACAATTTTGAATTGATAAACACAGGTAAAATTATGTATATCTTCTTCCTTTGGTTTGATGTGGTGTACCCCAAAAAGAGTGGCTCATAGTGCAAATGCATAAGCGTTAATTTGGCTTAATCAGCTGTCATTTCGAGCGAAGTCGAAAATAAATTTATTATTAATTGACAAATAATAATATAATTTATTTTTAAGTTAAAACATAGCTAAAACATAAATTAGATACTTTAAACTATATCCATATCAAAATGGTTTCCATTAGAAAGTTACACAAAATTAAATAATTATAGTCGTAATAGTTAAAGAGAAAGGAGTTGTACCCCTTTTGCCTCAATCTTCAAATTAAAAACATATAAATGAAGGTAAAGGCACTTTAGGCGCTCTTTTAACAGATACCTCTTTAAGAACAATATTAAGCAATCGGTTGTGAACATACATTTGCTAAGTTTTAAAAAGCAAGCAAAAGCCTAATGTGAATTGATTTTATCTCAATGATAAATATCACTCAAAAGCCTGAGTTTACTCATTTCCCAAAGACACATATTCAAATAGTTTTGAATCGTTTAAATCAAAACAATATTTACTAATAAAAAAACAAAAATGGAATCATTAAAAACAAAAGAGTTTTTAGAAAAACTAAAAACAAACAGCCTTCAGCAGGTTTAAAGCTTATTGGAATTGTAAAGAAATCCGACAAAGAAGATGAGGTATTATTTGCCAGCAAGCACAATTTCCATCATTGGGTTGCTATACCGGCTTCAATGATTGAGTCGGTTACAGTTATTAAAAACATTCCTTGGGGAGATGCTAACTATTCACTTGTAAAATTGAATTTGCAAACACCAACCACAACGGAATCAAAAACTTTATATGATTTATTAGCGGCTACGCATCACGATGAATCGCATCTGCACGGAATTTTTGGAATGGGCAGTAAACTAATGCATAAATTTTGGCATGAGCATGGTGAGGGACGTTGTCATGGACATTGCAATAACCCAAATTGCCCTTGCCATAAAAACGAAAGTGAAGGTAATGAGAAAAAATAAAAAAATCGTTTAACAAATAAAAAATAAAACAAAATGGCTATAACAAAAGATAATGGGACAAGCTTGTTCCCCGCATTGTCTGATTTTTTTGAAACAGATAGATGGATTGCTCCTGATAAAATCTTCAGAGGCTTCCAAAATTCTTTACCCGCTGCTAACATTAGCGAAACAGATAAAGAATATAAAATAGAGTTAGTTACTCCCGGCTTTAAAAAGGATGAGATTAAGGTTAATTTAGAGCAGGAAACACTAACCATTAGCGCCGAAAACAAAACCGAGAAAGAGGAAACCAACAAAAGTCACTCGCAAAGAGTTTCTTACGGAACATTTACTCGTTCTTTCTTGCTTCCTAAAGCGGCTAACGGGGAAAAGATTGCTACTAAATGTCGAGATCGTTTTATTAAAACTTACCATTCCTAAAAAGGACGAGGTTATCAATAAGGCTACTAAGAAAGAGATGAAGAATTTCTTTAGTTTTTTCCTTTAATTATAAAAAGGGCGTTTCATATTGAAGCGCCCTTTTTATTAACAGGGTAAACTGTTTTTACAATGATTACCCATGCGGCTACTGGCCTGTTTATTATTTATAGTAATTAATTACTCTCATGGATATCTGAAAGATTGGTCTTTATCTAAAGGCGAAAACGGAGTAGCCACATATTCAGCTAAAAA
>CAVXOV010000008.1:0-48731 GCA_963763345.1 uncultured Candidatus Saccharibacteria bacterium | reverse complement strand
ATGGGATAGCGCTACACATGAAGCTTCTGCTGCATTTGGTAACGGTGCCATGTACATGGAAAAATATATTGAAGAACCACGTCATATAGAAATACAAATTGTTGGCGACCAATATGGCAAAGCATGCCATTTAAGTGAGAGGGATTGCTCCGTACAACGCCGCCATCAAAAACTGGTAGAGAAACCCCTTCTCCGTTTATGACACCCGAATTGCGCGATGCCATGGGCGACGCTGCTGTTAAAGCCGCTCTTTCTATAGGTTATGAAGGTGTAGGTACTATCGAGTTTTTAGTTGATAAGCACCGCAACTTCTATTTTATGGAGATGAATACTCGTATTCAGGTAGAGCATCCTATTACTGAAGAGGTTATTGATTATGATTTAATACGTGAGCAAATATTAGTTGCTGCCGGCGTGCCTATTTCGGGTAAAAATTATTATCCTCAACTGCATGCTATCGAATGTCGTATTAATGCCGAAAATCCTTTCGATAACTTTAAACCATCTCCAGGAAGAATTACAACCTTACATACACCCGGTGGGCATGGAGTTCGTGTAGATAGTCATGTGTACAGTGGGTACTCAATTCCACCAAATTACGATAGCATGATTGGTAAATTGATTACCGTTGCGCAAACCCGCGAGGAGGCCATAGCCAAAATGTATCGTGCATTAAGCGAGTATGTTATAGAAGGAATTAAAACAACTATTCCCTTCCATATGAAATTAATGCAAAATGAAGATTTTAAAAAAGGAAACTACACAACTAAGTTTTTAGAGACTTGGGATTTTAAAGAGTAAGAAACACACCCTCTTAATCTTTCTTCACTCCTGCTAAACCATCTAATATGGATGAGATAACAGATAGTACTATGCTAAATAAAAGTGCGGGAAAAAAACCACTTACATGAAACCCTTGCACCATGTATTTAGCTAAAATAATGATGAGTGCATTTATTACTAAGTAAAAAAAACCCAGCGTAAGAATAGTTACCGGAATCGTAAGAAAAACCAAAATAGGTTTTAATACTGCATTTAAAAAAGCCAATACTACTGCTAGTATAAAAGCTGTAAAAAAACTATTTCCATCTATGCTAACGCTTGGTAATAACCAAGCTGTTATTAGAACCGCTATTGTAGATACGATTAATTTTAATATAAAATTCATATAAATTGTCCAAAATTAGTAATTTAGTTCTATGATTAGGCTTGTATTTTTTATCTTAATAATTTCTAATGCCTGTTTTGCTCAGTATTCTAAAATGAATACGGCACTTATAAAAGCTTTGTATACTGATATCTCAAAAACATACCCGGTTTTAGTTCAAGGGAATGTTGGCACAGTAAAATCTTTTACCAGTTCTCATAATGGCACTTTTAAATATAATGCTGGAAATATTAGTTCTGTATGTCTTTCAGGGCAAGCTATTCAGCAATTAGCTGAAAATCCACAAATTAAACGAATAGAATATTATATAAATCATTTACGAACATTAGACGATACTTCTAATATAAAAAACAATGTACTTAAAGTTCATCAGGGAGTGGCTCCATTGCCTCAGGCTTATGATGGAACGGGCGTTATATTTGGACTGATTGATACAGGTATGGATTTTACACACCCTGATTTCAAAGACAATACAGAAAAAAGCCGCATAAAATGGTTTTGGGATCAAAGTACAGGATACACAGGAGGTGATATTCCCCAACCCTATAATTATGGGCAAGAATGGAACAATCAGGAATTAGATAGTAGCTTATCTACATTTATAGATTGGGGTTCTTATGGACATGGAACAAGGGTTGCCGGTATTGCTGTGGGTAATGGAAGAGGCGATTCCATATATAAAGGAATAGCAACTAAGGCAGACATTATGTGCGTAGCTATTGATTTTAGCAGTAATGGCCCGGTAATTTCAGACGCTGTAAATTATTTAGTTAATAAGGCCATCATAGCTAATGAACCCCTTGTTATTAATATAAGCTTAGGAGATTATTATGGTTCGCATGACGGGCTAGATTTACAAGCACAGATTATTGATGGCATGACGGCAAACATACCCGGGCGTTGTGTAGTTGCAGCAGCAGGTAATGCAGGAAATATGCCTATCCATTTGCAGAACACGGTTAATGCCGATACCGGTTTTACCTTTACGCGAATTCCTACGGCTAATCAAATTGATTATGGTGTATTTGCCGATACCTCAAATTTTAAAAATGTGCAATACACCATTGGTGTTTACGATTCTACAAATTTTGTATATCAGGGCAATATAGGTTTTAGAAGTATTAGTTCCTGTTTAGGCACTGTTATTAATGATACAATCTATAAGGGCGGCAGGCGAATTGGTATTGTACAAACCGCAGCTTCTGTTTATGGTAAAACTTATGAATTAGATGTAAATATTATTGCAGACTCTATAGGGTATTTCTGGACGTTGGAACCACCGGTTCCGGCTTTTTTGATGCCTGGTATGACCCTGATGGTAATGGAGATTTAGAGTTTGTTCCAATAAGTCAGGTTCCGACAACATTGGCAAGTATGCCAAAAATGACTTATTACAAAGCACCCGATTTTAATCAATCTATTTGCACCAGTTTTCAGTGTAGTGATAATGTTATTTCTGTTGCCAATTATACCGAACGCACAGGCTTTACTACATTTGGCGGTGTGTTCTGCCCTAAACCCGGTCCTTATGATACACTTGCTTATGATTGTAGCCGTGGGCCAACCCGCGACGGGCGAATTAAACCGGATATAGCTGCCATTGGAGATAATATTGTTGCGTCAGGTGCTTTATGGGCATGCCAAGATCAAGCTATAAATTACCCCAATGACTGCAATGCTTCTCAGGATACTATGTATATGATATTTAGCGGAACCTCTTCAGCATCTCCAAACGCAGCCGGAGTTGCTGTATTATATATGCAGAAAAACCCTACCGCTACTAACCTCCAAGTTAAACAGGCTATTACAAACTGTACAGCTATTGACCGTTATACGGGAAACGGTTTACCCAACAATACCTGGGGTTACGGTAAGTTAGATGCTTATGATGCTTTGTTATGTAATCAAACAACAGGGATAAAATCCTCTGCTGTTTTTGAAGTTGTAAAAGTGTTCCCGAACCCAGCACAACAACAAATACAATTTGTATTTAATAATCCTGCTGATGGGGGAGCAAATAATACGTATATAACTGTCTATTCGCTATTAGGTGCGCAGGTTTATAAAACCCATACTACTACAAATAATATTACAATGCCTGTGCAGCAACTGGCTGATGGCTTATATTTGTACAAAATTGTAAGAAACAACGCGCTTGTTTCTGAAGGGAAGTTCATTAAAAATTAAGTATGGCCAAAAAGACTTTGAAAGCAACCATCATAAAATCGGTTGTAAAAGCATCTGATAAAATAACTGCTAAAAAAACAACCTTCGTAAAACATCTAACAAAGCTTAAAGCAGGAGATGATGCTCCATACTTTGAGGGTAAAGATCAAAACGGAAATCTTATTTCCTTAAACGATTTTGCGGGCAAAACACTGGTGCTTTATTTTTATCCTAAGGATGATACGCCCGGGTGTACTGCACAAGCATGTAGTTTAAGGGATGAATACCAGTATCTTACTAAGAAAGATTTTGCAGTAGTGGGCGTAAGTAAAGATAATGAAAAATCGCATCAAAAGTTTAGCAAGAAGTTTGACCTACCTTTTCCTTTAATTGCAGATACTGATTTGAACATTATTAAAGCTTATGATGTATGGGGTAAAAAAATGTTTATGGGTCGTATATTTGATGGTATTATTCGTACCACCTTCATTATTAAAAACAAAAAAATCATACGTGTTATTAGCGATGTGGATACTAAAGAGCACGCAAAGCAGGTAATGGAGGGATAACGTGATTAAGCTCTCCGTAGTAATCATAGCATTTAACGAAGAAAAAAACATTGCTCGTTGCCTTGATTCTGTTAAGGAGGTTGCCGATGACGTTGTAGTAATCGATTCTTTCAGTACCGATAAAACCAAAGAGATTTGTTTGGCAAAAGGTACCCGTGTTGTTGAACATGCTTTTGAAGGACACATACAGCAAAAGAACTGGGCCATTACACAAGCTTTGTACCCGCATGTTTTATCATTGGATGCTGATGAAGCATTGGATGATGAGTTAAAGAAATCCATTTTACATACTAAACAAAATTGGCAACAGGATGGTTATTACATGAATCGTTTAACCAATTATTGCGGGCATTGGGTAAAGCATTGCGGGTGGTATCCTGATAAGAAACTTAGGTTATGGGATAGCCGAAAAGGCGAATGGCTTGGCACAAACCCGCATGATAAATACGAGTTGTTTGAAGGAGATAAAGCAACAGGCTACTTAACAGGAAACATTTTACACTACAGTTTTTATACCATAGATAGTCACTTAAAGCAAATAGAATACTTTACCGATATATCTGCAAAAGCCTTGTTTGATAAAGGCCGTAAGCCTACATTCCTAAAACTATACATTAGTCCTGTTGCCAAATTTATTGAAAGCTATTTATTAAAGCTTGGTTTTTTAGATGGTAAGTATGGCTTTGAGATTTGCAAAAACTCTGCCTGGGCAACCAAGTTAAAATACCATAAGTTAAAAGCTTTGTATAAAGAAAGCGGTACGTAAAATTTTATACTTTTACTTCATTAAAAATTCAACAAACAATTATTTCACTTCATGAAAAAGATATGCTTTAGCAGCCTTTTATTATTGCTTTCTCTTTCTTTCAAAAGCCAAAGTAAACTTAGTGCAGGCTTTGATGCTAATGAATACATGGAAGCCTTACGTGTTTCTTCTCAACACTTGGATAGTCTTTATCCAAGTTATGCATTGCCGATAGTTGGTAATTACCAAAAAGTTTATCGTTCTCCGGTAGTTGGTTTAAAAAACCGCTTTGATATTTGGGTAAAAGATAACAGTATTGGTATTATTTCTATCAGAGCTACCATAGCAGAAAGCGAATCGTGGATAGAGAACTTTTATATGGGTATGATTGCCAATGAGGGAAGCATTGCAATAAGCGACAAGCAGGTTTTTAAATACAAAATTTCCGCAGATACCAATGCCTATGTTCACCTTGGATGGATGTTGGGATTGGCACACATGGCGCCTGATATTGTAGCTCATATAAACGAGCTTTATAATAAGGGTATTAAACAGTTTATTATTATAGGTCACAGTCAGGGGGGAGCGATTGCCTTTCTGTTGCGTTCGTATTTGCAATACTTGGATGAAAAAACCTTACCTAAGGATATTGTTTTTAAAACCTATTGCAGCGCACCTCCCAAACCAGGTAATCTATTCTACTCGTATGATTATGATTATATAACCCGCGGTGGTTGGGGCTTTAGAATTATTAATAAATTAGATTGGGTACCCGAATCGCCCTTTACGGTGCAAACAAGTGATGATGTGAATACAGTGAGCCCCATGCGAGACAGAGAGAAAGCTATGGAGCATCTGGGTTTTGCCTCTAAGGTGTATTTACAAACGGTGTATCGCAAACTTAATCGGGCAAGTAAAAAAACATTAAGGCTTTACAATAAATACTTAGGACACACCTTGTATAAACTGATTAAAAAGAATCATCCCGAATATAAAGAGCCCGCTTATAAAGCCAGTGTTAATTACAGCATCACCGGTACTCCTATAATTCTAGTGCCTACCGAGGCCTACAAACAGAAATTCCCTGATAACGGACAGAATGCATTCTTACATCATTCCTATAAAAGCTATTTGTTTTTAACGCAGGAAAACTTCCCGAAGTAAATGACGCGATTAGAGCAACTGCAACAAATGTTATCTCAAGAACCGGATGATATATTCTTGCAATACGCCATTGCTATGGAATATTTCTCTGCTAATGCTTTCGAAAAAGCCCTTGGTTGTTTAAAGCCTATTATAGCTAACAAACCCGATTACTTAGCAGCTTATTACCAAACAGGCAAATGTTATGAGGAGTTGAAACAGTTTGAAGAAGCCAAAAGCATTTACGAAAAAGGCGTTGAGCTTGCTCAAAAGCAGAGTAAAACAAAAACACTTAATGAACTGAGAGAAGCTTTGTTTTTGTTAGAGGATTAACTTTACTTATTGCTTTTTAAAACCAGTCTTTTGCAATTCATTTTAAGGTGCTACACCTTCAAAAGAGGCTTTATATGTTTTACCATTTGTATTTGTTGTTATTGTTAAAGTCTTTTCATACAGTTCTATAATCTCCCATGTAGTATATCCATTACCAAATAAATGATAATTCAAATTCCCCCACGCACTAGTATAACATATAGTAAGATTTTTTTTATCAATGAACCATGTTCCGCCTCCAAACTCATCATTAAAATTATAACTTTTACCAACTAAATGAAAATAGACAAGATTAGGTTCGTTAAATAAACTCATACTATCAACTCCGTTTACTGTATAATTATTTAGTATCCATCTATGCTTTGTAATCCTTTTAAAAGGGGTTCTTAAAGAAATAAAAGGGTCTTCGGGGTATTTGTGGCAACTAACAAAGCCTATTAGTATAAGTAATAAGAGTATTGTTTTAGTTAGTTGTTTCATTTTTAATACGCTCTGTAAGAATAGTGAATGGTTCTAATTACTTGGTTAAGATGTTTTTTATTCTGCTTCCAAACCGTTTTATATTAACTGTTTTTCCAAACTTTAAGGTAAACATAATCCCTCCTGTATTGATTACTGAGTTAATGTTGAAGTATAGTTTTAGTCCATAGCCAAAGCCTCTTGAATAATGAATTACCTGTACTTCCATTGGAATGCCAATGGTGTTTTTAGTTGCTATAGTTTCGTAGTAATACGAATTTGGAGCCCTATTTCCTCTTATTATATTGTTTTGCCAACTTAATCCGGTGCTTGCATTAAATAAAAATTTGTTTGAAAAATAATTCCAGCCAACCAACATAGCATTCTCTTTAGTGGTTTCTGTTGGATTTTTGGTAGCACCAATGCTTGGGAAGAACTGCCCCCATCCATCGCCACCTTCATAGGCATACTCTGTTCCCTTTGTGTATCGATACGAGCAAATAAAATGCTTATAAATTACGGCAAGGTCTATATTGGCAAACGTTCTTTGCTCACCACCCGAAGAGCTTCCATAGCCATAACCAACACCGCCTCCTATAAGAAAGGTAATATCAGCACCGGGTTTATTGTTTGCACTATCTATAATGGATGCGGAAAAAGGATGTATAGTAAAGGAATCTATTTGTCCGTTGCTATATTTTATGGTATAAATATCTTCTATCGGCAAGGTATATAAAGGCCCGTTTATATTATTAAATTTATAATACTTTACAGCACTTGGGTTAACTTCAATTACTTTAACAACCCCTGTTTCTTTATTCACAAACCGAATAGTATCCTGTGCGCAAACAGAAAAGAAAAACATAATTAACAGGCAGCACAATGCTGTTTTCATTCTATAAATTTACAAATAATCTTATTAGTGTCTAAAAGCAACCTGCGAGTGAGCAAACTCCAACAGTGAGGAAGCAAACTCCGGCAGTGAGAGAGCAAACTCCGGCAGTGAGGGAGCAAACTCCAACAGTGAGGGAGCAAACTCCAACAGTGAGGGAGCAAACTCCAACAGCGAGAGAGCAAACTCCAGCAGTGAGAGAGCAAACTCCAACAGTGAGAGAGCAAACTCCGGCAGTGAGTGAGCAAACTCCGGCAGTGAGAGAGCAAACTCCGGCAGTGAGAGAGCAAACTCCGTCAGATAGCCTGTTAAAACAGGGGTTATGAACAGGTATATGCCAAATTGTTAATAAATACAAGGGTTTCACTGTAACTTTCTTTACTTTTCTACGTATAAACTATATGGGGCAAGGTTTTTTAAAAACCCCTATAATATGAACAGCACACAAAACAGCCATTATTTGATGTATCAATCAACTTATGGCACAATGAACAGTAATAGTAGTATATGGTCTGGTAACGCTACCATCAGCGGCTTGGTAGCTGCGCTGCTAGCCAATATTGGAACAATTGGCACCACAGATGCCCAACAAACAGCAGATACAACAGGCCCAACAGCAACTAAAAACAGTATAAAGGATTTACTGATTAGCACCATGCTACTAATGCAGCAGCGGGCTATGGCTATGCAGCATTTAATGGAAATACTAATTTGAAGGCGATTTGCAACCTTACGGAAAAGGATTTGAATGATATGACTGAAGGCGATTTGGTTGGGGCAAGTATTAATTTGTATAACGCACTAAACCCTTTGGCGGCTAGTTTAATTACCTGGGCGCAACTGCTGCCACGCTTAGCTCGCAACAAAGTACACAAACAAGCCTTAGCGGCAATATTCCCTTGCCTTTAACCGCAAAGGCTTTAACAAAGGCAGCTTCCGAAACCTTGCTTACACTATTTACAAATACCAACACCTTGCTCGATGAGCAGTTAGACAAAGTAATGCTGCAATACAAAACCACAAAACCGGTTTTTTATAAGCAATACAAAAACTCACGCAAACTGCCTAAGGTGGGCACGCATACATCGGGTATTATACATTGTACCGTATTAGACAGCACAGGAAACCCTATTGCAGATAGTATTTTAGAAATTGCTGGCATTTCACGTCCTAAGAAAAAAGTAAATGCAAAGGGTAAATCAGGGTATGCAAAAATTAAAACTCCGGTTACAGTAACCATGACAGCTTAGGCACCGGGGACGCTCCACAAAATCATATCGCTGGGCGCTAAATACAAATGGGATTTTTAAACTAAACTTTGTTTGGCACTTAGTACAAGTACGGGTGGAACTACAACCGGTACTACACCGGTAAGTGGGGCCTAGGTTGTCATCTGTTTTGCAGGAGATTATTTTAAATACCTTTGCAGTAATGACAAAGCTTAGTGTAAACATTAATAAAATAGCTACGCTGCGCAACTCTCGCGGAGGTAATACACCCAACTTAATACAAGTAGCTAAAGATTGCGAACGCTTTGGTGCGCAGGGCATAACGGTGCATCCGCGCCCCGATGAAAAACATATACGTTATGCCGATGTATATGAATTAAAGAAGGTTGTTACTACTGAATTTAATATTGAAGGTAACCCCCACGAACAAAGGTTTATCGATTTGGTTCTTGCCGTAAAGCCCACACAGGTAACCTTAGTGCCTGATGCGGATGGTCAGCTTACATCCGACCATGGATGGGATACCGTGAAACATAAACAGTATTTAAAAGAAACGATTGCTTTATTTAAGTCGCATGGCATACGTACATCTGTTTTTGTGGATGCCAATTTAAAGATGGTTGAAGGTGCAAAAGAAATTGGTACTGACAGGATTGAACTTTACACAGAATCTTACGCAAAGAATTATCCTATCAATAAAGAAGAAGCCATTAAACCTTTTGCATCGGCTGCAAAGCTTGCCGAACAATTTAACATAGGGTTAAATGCCGGACATGATTTGAGTTTGGATAATCTTAAATTCTTTAAAGAGCATTTACCTCACTTACTGGAAGTTTCTATTGGTCATGCCCTAATTTCTGATGCCTTATATTATGGGTTGGAGAATACCATCATGATGTACAGAAGGAAGTTGCAGTAGCAACTTTAATTCAAAACATCCAAACTACCTAAACCTTCACGAATAACAACCGGTTCTTCTTCGGTGCAATCAATAATGGTAGTAGTGTATATATTTCCATAACCCCCATCAATTATAGCATCTGCAATATCCTGATATTGGTTATAAATCATATCGGGGTCGGTAAAGTAATCGGTTATCTCATCATCTTCGTTATGCAAAGAGGTTGATACTAAAGGCTCTCCAAGCTGATTGATAATCTCTCTGCAAATGTTATTATCAGGCACACGAATACCTATTGTTTTTTTATTCTGTCTTAAAAACATGCGGGGAATATTATTAGCCGCTTGTAATATAAACGTATAAGGTCCGGGCAATGCTTTTTTCATTAAGCGGAACGTATTGTTGGGTAGTGGTTTTGCATATTGACTAAGCTGACTTAAATCGGCACAAACTAAGGAGAGATTAATTTTTTCGGGAGTGGTTCTCTTTATCCTACAAATCTTTTCAATAGCCTTCGGGCTGTTGGAACTGCAACCCATTGCATACACAGAATCAGTTGGGTAAACAATTACACCATCATTCTTTAAAACGGTAATGGCTTGTAAAATAGTTTCGATAACTATTTTATCGGGATTAATTCTCAGCAACATCTTCTAAAAAGGATCCTCAATATCGTGGTTAGGATTTTCCTTTATAATATCAGTGCTGTTATCATCAGCCTTATCCCACCCTTTAGATTGAACGGTTATCGTACCACCTTGCTGACTCATAAAATCACTATTAGGTTCTAAAGAAGCTGTTTGGTTATACATGTCTCTGGCACCTTCCACATAATCAACATCAGCAAACTTGGCAAACTGTCCAACAAATTTCACGCGCGGTTGTGCAATAGAACCATGACGGTTTTTAGCAATGTATATCTCTGCCATGCCACGCGAAGGCTCATTGTCTTCAAACACGTCCAAGCCATAGTATTCAGGACGGTAAATAAAAGCAACCATATCGGCATCCTGCTCTATAGCTCCCGATTCACGTAAATCGGATAGCTGCGGGCGTTTGCTGCCTGTAGCTCGTTTCTCTACATCACGACTAAGCTGTGATAAAGCAATGATAGGTATATCTAATTCTTTTGCTAAACCTTTTAATGAACGGGAGATATAACTTATCTCCTGCTCGCGGTTACCGCCACTTCTGCCGGTATCTCCGCCTCCGGTCATAAGTTGTAAGTAATCTATAATGATTAATTGAATATCGTTACTCTCTTTTAAACGACGAGCTTTGGCGCGTAATTCAAAAATAGAAAGAGCAGGGGTATCATCAATAAACAAAGGTGCAGAAGCAAGTTTTTTAATACGCTCGTTTAGTTGCACAAACTCATCATCGCGCAATTGCCCTTTGCGGATTTTATCTTGTTCTAACTCTGCTTCCGCAGATATTAAACGATTAACCAATTGTAAAGAAGACATCTCTAAGGAGAAGAACACAACCGCTTTATTAAACTCTACCGCGGCATTACGCGCCAATGTTAATACCAAAGCTGTTTTACCCATGGCAGGACGAGCAGCAATAATAACCAAATCAGATTTTTGCCAACCACCCGTAATTCTGTCTAAGCTTGTAAAACCACTGGGCACACCTGTTACACCACTTGTTTGCTGACTGGCCTCTTCAATTTGATTAATAGCTTTAGCTAATAATTTACTAATGCTATCCTGTTGCTTGCGCACGTTGGTATCAACCAATTGGAAAATACTTTCGGTGGCTTTATCCAACAATTCAAACACGTCGGTGCTGTCTTCGTACGAGTTATTAATAATATCGGTACTGATGCGAATCAAATCTCGTTGTAAATATTTTTGAAGAATGATACGCGCATGGTACTCTGCATTGGCAGACGATGCCACCCGGTTGGTAAGTTGAGAGATATAATAAGCACCCCCCGCAATATCCAACTCACCATTCTTTTTAAGTTGAGAAGTAACGGTTAGTAAATCAACAGGCTCGGAGTTGTTGAACAAATCTATAATAGCGCGGTATATGCTTTGGTGGGCGGGTTTATAAAAGGCTTCGGGTTTTAGAATATCAATAATATTGCTTAGCGCTTCTTTCTCCAGCATCATGGCGCCCAGCACTGCCTCTTCAAGGTCGGTGGCTTGTGGCTGCAACTTGCCATCCAGAGTTGGCGGCAGGTAGTTTTGCAGCTTTAGTTTCGGTTTATTTGTACTGATTGTGTTCATGGGGGCGGCAAAAGTCATTCTTTTCACCCGTCAATGTACGAATAAATTTTCAGCGGTTTTAAACAAGTTATGAAACGTTTAGTAATGCAGCTTTTTTTACTAATTTCGTGAAAAATCAACCTAAACTGATGAAGATAGTTTATAAAGGTGTACTGTTATTGTTCATGTTTTTTTTAATCAGCTGCAAAAAGGATAAAAAAACCAATCCACCTCCGGTTATAACTATTTCCCTGCCTTCATCCGGACAACCATTCACTTATTCTCTTGACCCTATCTTAAAAACGTATACTACTACTATTAATGTTGGTGCCCAGGTTAGTGATAATGAACGTTTGACATCCATAACTGTTGCCTTGGTTGATGGCAACTATGTTCAGCAGCAGGCAAGTGTTAATGTGCCAATCTCTTCTGCCGATTTTGTTTTTAATATCAATTATGAAGTAACCCAGTTTCGTTTGCAAAGCGGGACTTATTATATACAAATTACTGCTAGCGATGGTACTAGTACAACTGTAGCTTATCAACCAATTTATATTTATGCATCTCCTGCTCAGTTATGGGGTTATTGCGCCGTATTTAAAAGTAATAATCGGTTGATTTCTTATTATGATACCTCCGGCAATCTTTCGCATTCATTTCCAATGTTAGGTGTTGGTTATAATGGTATGAAGTATGGCGGGTATAACCAGCAATTGTACGTTAACGGGAATGGCAACGGAACGCAACAATACTTTGAAGCCTATAGTATGCTACCACAATCTTTGGGTGCGGTAAGCTATACTGAAAACTCTCCAAGCAACGACTATTTTACCTGTCTGAATACGGATGGAAATAAGTCTTATGTTGGATATTATGGCACAACCAATGCTATTGTTTATTCTTATCAAAATGGAGCTACAAGTACTTCTTATGGATTTCCTTCCAGTACTTACGGGTATCCGTATTATTTTACTACAACAAGTTTGTATGGTGTAGCGGCTTTTAAAAGTAAAGTGTCAGGCACTTTCGATAATTTAACTACTTTTTATCTCAGCGGGGCAAGTATCAGTAACATTAATTTTCCATTAAACTTTAAAGTAGTGGCTATTTTTGAAAAACAACAGGATAGTTTGTATGTGTTCGGCAACGATACAAGTACTAATACTGCTGCTGCTTATATAGTATCATCTCTTTCATCTCCACAAACGCAGCCCTTGTTTTCTCCACCTTTAAGTAATATGCCCGCAAGCGCCCTGCTATCAGCTGTTAAGGTAACTAATGAATCTATCTTTTTTTCAACCAGCACAGGTGTTTATGTCTGCAATGGGTTAAGTGTGATTCCCTCGCCCTTATTACCTATTGGCGCTCAAAAGCTATCCTATCAGCCAAATATAAATAACATAAGTGTGCTAACAGTAGCAAGCAGTACTTCGAGTAGTAATAGTATAGCAGCTTACGCAGTTGGTTCTACTACCATATCAGCTACTTCATTCTCATTAACGCCTATTAAGACTATAAGTTTAGGTAATGATAGTCTTATCGATTTTGAAGTGATAACAAATAAATAATAATTTTACGCGATTAAAAAATTCAACATGAAAAAAACTCTATTTGTAACTGCATTATTTCTAATTATAAAAATTAGTGCGCAAACAGCTGATTTTACGAAGAATTACGAAGATGGAAACATAAAGTATAAAGCAAAAAGCTATAGTTTAGCTGTTCTATCCTATAATAAAGCTATTGCTCTTGTGGAAGCCGATGCGGACAATGCGGTTAAATCAAAAACTGTATTAAGCTCCGATAAAAAATATATTATTGATGTTTATGCAAGACGCGCTTCTTGTTATTACAATACAGGCAACTATAGCGCGATGAAAACTGATGCTGAAAAAATATTGATTTTAGATCCAAATAACGCAGATGCAACAGGGCTTATGGCTTATGCCAAACATAAGGCTGGAGACAAAAAAGGGGGTTGTTCTATTGCAAGAGAACAGATAAACAAAGGAAGTGAAATTTCTAAAAAAGTTTTTGAAGATTGCTTTTGTTGGAGTGAAGGAATTGCTCTTTATAAAGAAGGGATGACTCAGGCAAACTTGAAAAGATATGATACAGCGCTGGTAAAACTAAACAAAGCATTGATTATACTTCCTGACTCAGGTTCTATATATGCGGAGCGTGCTAAGGTATATTTAGAAAAAAACGAACCAGAAAAGGCATTGGCAGATTTATTTACTGCTATCGCAAAAAAAACAAGCAACTACAAAGTATATTATCTACGAGCGCAGGTATATATAAAAGCTGATAAATTAGACTCTGCTTTTGATGATTTAAACAAATGTCTTGATCTTAAAAAAGATTATTCTGATGGATATATGTTGCGCGCTGAAGTAGATGAAAAGCAGGAAAAATGGAACAATGCTATTTTCGATTACAAACAATTAATTAATATGCGCCCGGAGTATGGACTGAATTATTATAAAATAGCTCTAATAAAACATAATAACTTGAATGATTTATTGGGTGCTTGTGATATGTTTAAGGCTGCTGCAGATCGTGGTGTAGAAGAAGCCAAAGAAATGGCGACTAATTGCGCCAACCCAAAATACATGAAAAAGAATCTGCAAAAGGCAGAAAAATAATCTCCTTTCATGCAAATTTTCTTTGCGAATATCTTTATAGATACGGATATTATTCTTTTATCCGAAGAAGAGTCCAAACACTGCATAAGAGTCCTCCGCCATAAAGACGGAGATGTTATTAATATTATTGATGGTAAAGGAAATCTTTACGAAGCAGAAATTACAAATGCTGATTTACAAAAGTGTATTGCAAAAGTTATAAGTAAGAAACAAATTGCTGCTTCTAAAAAGCATCGTCTGCATATTGCCATTTCTCCTACAAAAAATACAGACCGTATTGAGTGGATGCTTGAAAAGTGCACAGAGCTTGGTGTTGATGAGTTTTCCTTTATTATTTGCAAGCGAACAGAAAAGACGGGGGTTAAAACAGATAGGTTAAAAAAAATAGCTGAAAGTGCTGTTAAACAATCTATCCAAGCAATATTACCTGTAATTAATGAAGCACAATCTTTTAAAGATTTTATTACAAAACACACTAATACCTCTTCCAAATATATTGCACATTGCATAGAAGAAGACAAGACAGAATTAAAAAGCATTCTGCAAAATAAAGATTCCCTTATACTTATTGGTCCCGAAGGAGATTTTACTGAAGATGAAATTAAACTTGCTTTAGATAATAATTTTAAAGCATTGTCTTTAGGTACTAGTCGTTTGCGTACTGAAACAGCAGGCCTGTATGTGGCGGCGGCATTTAAAATGCTATCATGAAGGTAATTAAATAGTAGGTGAAACAAAAAATTGCTATAATTTTATGGCAAAGTTTGTGCCTGCAAACGGAAATAATTAAACCAATTGTTTTATGAACGTAGAACGTATATTTAAAAATAATCAAAAGTGGGTTGCTGATAAACTAAAAATAGATAAAAACTATTTTAGTAATCTTTCAAAAGGTCAGAATCCTGATTTTTTGTATATAGGTTGTTCCGATAGCCGCGTTACTGCTGAGGAGTTAATGGGTGTTGCACCAGGCGAAGTATTTGTACATCGCAACATTGCCAACATGGTGCAGAGTACAGATTTAAGCGCCATGACGGTTATTAACTATGCCATAACCCAACTGAATGTTAAGCATATTGTTGTGTGCGGTCATTACTATTGCGGGGGTGTAAATGCAGCCATGCAATCGGCAGACTTGGGCATCTTAAACCCCTGGTTACGAAACATAAGAGATGTATATCGAATACACCAAAAAGAACTCGATGCCATAAAAAAACCCGAAAAACGTAATAACAGACTTGTAGAACTAAACGTACAAGAGCAGTGCATTAATATTATTAAAACAGCCGAAGTGCAAAAGGCACATAAAGAACACCGCATAACTGTGCACGGCTGGGTGTTTGATGTACACACCGGAAAGCTTATTAACCTGTGCATCAACTTTCAAAAGATACTTAAAGATATTATGAAGATTTATCATATTACCTGATTGATAAGTAGCTATTATTTTTGTTATCCTGAGCTTATCGAAGTATGGACGTTCCCTTTGATTACAAAGGTCGGGATTTCCGTCCTAAGCTTTTGCCCCTGTCTGTCATTGCGGTTAACTCATCGCCTTTATTTTTAAATTGTTTCGTTGATTGCTTCGTAATGTATAATTTTGACTTCTCAATTTTAATACAGCATGCAGCAACTAATAGAATGCGTTCCCAATTTCAGCGAAGGGAACGATATGAATTTGATAAAACAAATTACCAACATAATTGAATCCGTTGAAGGAGTTCGTTTACTAAACGTTGACCCGGGTAAGGCTACTAACCGCACGGTGGTTACGTTTATTGGCACACCTGACGTGGTTATAGAAGCAGCTTTTTTGGCAATTAAAAAAGCAGGCGAGCTGCTTGATATGAGCAAACACAAAGGCGAACACCCTCGCATGGGTGCTACCGATGTTTGTCCGCTTATACCCATTGCCAATATCACCATGGAAGAAACCGCCAAGTGGGCGCAGAAGTTAGGAGAACGTGTGGGCAAGGAATTGGCATTACCTATTTATTTATATGAAGCAGCTCAATCAGATAAAAAAAGAAACAACCTATCAGTAATACGTGCAGGCGAGTATGAAGGCTTCTTTAAAAAGATAAAACTACCTGAGTGGAAACCCGATTTTGGTCCGGCTGAGTTTGATGCCAAACGTGGCGCAACTGTTATTGGTGCAAGAGATTTTCTAGTGGCGTATAATGTGAATTTGAATACTACCTCAACCCGTCGTGCCAACTCCATCGCTTTTGATGTGCGCGAAGCAGGGCGCGTGAAACGTGAGGGCAACCCCATTACCGGAAAAATTGTAAACGATGCCAATGGCAAACCTGTTATGATTCCCGGCACATTAAAATCTGTAAAAGCAATTGGTTGGTTTATTGAAGAGTATGGTATTGCTCAAATCTCTATGAACCTTACCAATATAAATATAACTCCTGTTCACATTGCTTTTGATGAAGTTTGCAAGAAAGCTGCCGAGCGCGGTATACGGGTTACGGGTAGTGAGTTGGTAGGTTTAATTCCACTAAAAGCTATGCTTGACGCAGGCAAGTATTTCCTGAAGAAACAACAACGCTCAACCGGTGTATCAGAAAAGGAATTGATTAAGATAGCTGTTAAATCAATGGGCTTGGATGAGCTTAGTCCGTTTAAACCCGAAGAACGTATTATAGAATACATGCTGCATGATAAAGCAGACAGCAAATTAATAAGCATGACCCTTACAGACTTTGCTGATGAAACTGCCAGCGAAAGCCCTGCACCTGGGGGTGGCTCTATTGCTGCGTATGTAGGCTCTTTAGGCGCTGCTTTAGCAACCATGGTAGCTAATTTATCATCGCACAAAAAAGGTTGGGATGATAAATGGGAAGAGTTTAGCAATTGGGCTGAGAAAGGCGAACACTATAAAAATGAATTGGTGCGATTGGTTGATGCAGATACCAAAGCCTTTAATAAAATTATGACTGCCTTCGGCTTACCAAAAGCAACCGAAGAAGAAAAAACAAATCGTACCAAAGCCATACAAGAAGCTACCAAATACGCCATTGAAATACCGTTTAAAGTAATGCAAGCCTCTTACGATAGTATGCAAGTAATTAAAGCTATGGCAGAAGTTGGCAATCCTAATTCCGTATCCGATGCAGGTGTGGGTGCTTTATGTGCGCGTAGTGCTGTGATGGGTGCTTTTATGAATGTGCGCATTAATGCTTCAGGTTATGATGATAAAGCTTTTGTTACCAACATCATTTCAAAAGGAAAAGAAATAGAAAACAAAACCATTGCACTTGAAGCAGAGATTCTTAAAACAGTGAATGAGAAAATTGGTGTGTAATTACCTTCTTACCTAAAAAGAACCTTTACACTCTTTCGGTTTGCCCTTCAACTTAAAGCTGATAACAAGTCCGTAATAAAAGTACCAATCTTTAGTATCCGGATTACCGCGTAGTTTACCAATATCATCTGTAGTTGCATTTACTCCTCCCGGGGGTGTTTTGCTTCTATTGCTCAATATTGCAGCTAAACCTCCTTTATATTCTGCGAGCTTGGTAGGATCAACATATTTACCGCTTACATCATCTAAATAATCGGTAAATGTCTTACGAGGGCCCCATTCAAAACCAAGGCCAATTTGCTGAGATAAAGTTAGTTTAAAACCAATTCCAAAAGGAATACTTGGTTGTGTTAATTTATAAGGCTTTTGAGAAGGGTTTAAAGGCGTGCCTTGCCCCTCTGTAGAAAGACCTTTTAAATCAACCCATTGGGTTCCATAATGCGCTTCAGGATTAAAGTGAAAGACACCAATGCCTATAAAAACATAGGGGGCAAAAATGAAATCTTTATGTCCGGTTTTATATTCCCAGAAGTTAAACTCAGCTTGGGTATATAACTCCATAATGTTGGTCTTAAAATTAAGGTTTCGTTCAATCTGGTAAGGGTCGCCGCTTTGAGAATCATCCCCCTGTATATTTCCATAATTAAAACCCCCTCTAAAGGCAACGCGGTAGTTGTAATTAAAACGATAGAAAACGCCAAATGCCGGTTGAGACATATAGAAGTTCTTACTATTTAAATCCCCTATGTAGTATGAGGCTCCTAATAATATACCTACATCATGAGAAAAATATTGCTTGTTATTGTTTTGGGCAATAGTGGATGAAAAAATGCAAAAGCAACCAATAAATAGTAGAAACCCTTTTTTCATTATCAATTAGTAACGCAAAATACGATTAAATATTGCAATTAAATAAGTCCAAACATAAAAAACCCCAAGTATGTTGCTACTCAGGGTTTATTTTAACATTATGTTATGTTTCCTATTTAACGGAATTAAGAACCGCTTTAAATGCTTCCGGATGGTTTAGTGCTAAATCGGCTAATGCTTTACGGTTTAAAGCAACATTCTTTTGATGAATTTTGTGCATAAACTGTGAGTAGCTCATACCTTGTTCACGAGCTGCTGCGTTAATACGTTGTATCCACAAAGCACGCATACTGCGTTTTTTGTTTTTACGATCGCGATAAGCATAAGTTAAACCTTTCTCCCATACGTTTTTGGCTATTGTCCAAATGTTTTTGCGAGCGCCCCAATAACCTTTGGTTAAATTAAGGACTTTTTTTCTGCGTGCCCTACTGGCAACATGATTGACTGAACGTGGCATTTTCTTTTTTGTTTTGTTTTTGAGATGTTTCAGTGTTTGCACTCATGGCAAATCTTTTTACTGAGCATCGTTGTTTAACAATTTTACCTGTTTAGATTTTTGTTTTCTGCTTTATAAAGAACTTATTTTCCAATAGCCAAAAGAAACTTTACGTTTCCTAAGTCTGTTTTGTCAACCAAACCACTTCCGCGCAATGCACGTTTACGGTCTTTTTCCTTTTTGGTTAATATGTGTCTTTTAAAAGCATACTTGCGCTTAATCTTACCGGTCCCGGTTAATGCAAATCTCTTTTTTGCACCGGAGTTTGTTTTCATTTTAGGCATGTCTGTCTTTTTTAAGGACGGCAAAGATAAGGAAATAATCTTAAATACAAAGCGCGGCTGTTATTTATTTTGGGCCTAACGGGTAAGGTTTATTACCTTATACGGCAGTATTTTAGGTTACTGTCGGTTCCTTTATGCAGAAGTGTATTGCTACAAGCAATGATTTCAACTCCTTTTTCAATGATTTGAAAGTAACGTTTGATGTTTTCATTATCTCGTCTCGTGCTTGCAATTCATCAAACATTCGCTTACAATCATCGTTCGTTTACAATCATCAATCGTTCCTTTTAACTCAACGTTCGTTGCTTTACAATCATTCATCGTTGCTTGCAATTCATCAAACGTTGGTTTGCAATCATCATTCATTCGTTTACAATCATCAAACGTGCGTTGTAAAGGATTGATTGAGACAATCATTACATCACACGAGACAATCACTTCACAAGACGAGCGTTGTAACTCATCAAACGTTGGTTTACAATCAACTTCGTTCCTTTGCAATCATCGTTCGTTCGTTTACAACGACCTTACGTTGGTTGTAACACTCATAATGACAGAAAGGAAGCGGTTGCATGTTAGTACTTAGCACCACCCACCCCAATATTCTCTACAGGGTGCCAGGTGGTTTTAATTTCTTGCAAATCGGTTATGTAGTAAGGGTTTTGCTCTTTTTCGTTCATCCAGTTTTTATGCCAATAGAAGGAGCGTTTTACGTTTAAGGAAGAGTTTTCGGCAATGGTTTTTCTTTCGGAAGTGTTCTCTCTGCAATACACAATAGCGTTCACATCCATGTGTGAGGAAAAATGCGTGTGCAACTCGGCACTTGTGCCGGTAAGTATATTAACCACACCACCCGGTAAATCGCTGGTAGCAAAGCATTCTGCCAAGGCAATAGCGCATAAAGGTTTGGTTTCTGATGCTAATACAATACAGCTATTTCCTCCTGCAATAACAGGTATTACTACCGATATTAACCCTATTAATGATGTTTCTTCATCCGCCAAAACAGCTATAACCCCCATTGGTTCGGGTACCGAGAAGTTGAAATGAGAAGATGCCACAGGGTTTACCGAGCTTAGTATTTGCTGGTATTTGTCGCACCAACCCGCATAATACACTATGCGGTCTATGCTCAGTTCTACTTCTTTTTGGGCTTGTGTTTTAGTTGAACCTTGTTTAGTTAACTCCTCTATAAACTGTTCTTTTCGTCCTTCCAGCATTTCGGCAAGGCGATATAGTATTTGCGAGCGGTTAAAAGCTGTTTTCCCACTCCATCCGCCAAAAGCGCCTCGTGCGGCAACAACGGCATTGCGGTAATCTTTGCGAGACGATAGGCACATATTGGCAATATTGTTTTTGTTTTTATCTAACAGGGGGTAGTACCTTCCACTCTCAGTACGCGGAAACTGACCCCCGATGTATATTTTGTAAGTTTTTAATACTTCTAATCTTGGCATAAGTTTTAATAATGGAGTAAAATTACACCTTTTTTGTTTTAAGTACTCTATTCTAAGAAAATAACAGCTTATTCAAAATCTAAATAAAGAAGTACTTTTTCTAGTTGTTCTCTGCTGAAGCAAGAAGAATTAATAAGGTCGTTGGCAACAATTTTTTTATTTCGCTTTAAAGCAAAGATGCATTTGGTGCCTTCATATTTTATATATGGGTGGTGCACCATGGTTTTAAAATCAACGCTGTTTACTTTAAGTTTTTGCACAAGTGCAGGGTTAACAGTTAGGTTGGATTTTATCATATCATAAAGGCTATCGGTAAAATACTTCACTTCCTTTATCTGTTCTATATTATAAAAACCACCCAGCATGGTCCTGTATTTTATAATCATTCTGGCACGTCCAAAGCTTATGCCTTTTAACTGATTCCATTGCACACTATCGGCACTGTTTATTTCTATGGTAATGTTTTGTTTTTCGTTTTTGGCAAAAGAAGTTTTCTTTTCAAAGGGTTTGTATTTATCATCATGTGCTTTATTCTTTTCAAGAACAACAAAAGGTTTTAACCTATCAAACAAACTTTCATCCAATCCATACAGCTTTTTCAAATCAAGAACCTTATAAAACTTACCACCTTTGTTTCGGTAATTAATTAACGTATGTGCTGTCTTCCCTGAAAATCCAAGCATTACGGCTTGGTTGTAGTTTATGGTGTTAGGGTCAAAATAAAACAAACTGTCTTTTTTATTGGGAGATGTTGTACCAGAAGTATTGGCATCTACTTCTTTATTCTGCTCGGCAAGTTTAGCTGCCATATCATCTAAAGCAACTACAACAGCTTCCGGTGTTTTTGTTTTATAATGATAAACAACATAGTACTTAGCAATCAAAAGAATAACTACCAATGTGGCAATGGCAATCATACCGTTACGTTCGCGACGGTTAAGTGCAAAGTATTTGGTAATGTAATTAAGCACGCTGTTTCTTCTGTTGAATAAAATAATAAACCGGAATACCCAACGCAACAATAATCAATCCCCTAACTGTATTGTCCGGTTTATTGTACACCAAGTCTACACAAATTAATGCAGTCAGTAAAATATAAAGGAAAGGAATTACGGGATAACCCAAAGCCTTATAAGGACGAGGCGTATCGGGTTCCTTTTTTCTCAGCACAAACACACCCGTTATGGTTACCATATAAAACAATAAGGATGCAAAGGTTGCATACTCTAATAAATCTCCATAAGAACCACTTAAACACAACAAGCTTGCCCAAATACCCTGTATAGCCAAAGCATAGCCGGGTACATTATACTTATTGGTATGCGCTGCTTTTTTAAAGAACAACCCATCTGTTGACATTGCCTGAAACAATCGGGCGCCTGCCATTATCAACCCATTATTGCAACCGAAAGTAGAAACGATAATCAATCCTGCCATGGCATACACGGCAGTGTTGCCATTCATAATGGTTGCTATAGCCGCCGCACCCACTCTGTCGTGCGGGGCATTCTGAATATCATGTATGGGCAACAAACACAAGTAAGCTACGTTAGCCAGTAAATAAATTACGGTAACGATAAAAGTACCCAACATCAATCCTCTGGGGATGTTTTTATGTGGTTCTTTAATTTCGGCAGCAATAAATGTTACGTTATTCCAAGCATCGCTGCTAAATAACGAGCCTATCATGGCAACGCCAACAGCTACCCATATTGCGCCTCCGCTTAGCATCGTAGTTACAGAATCCTTTACAGAAGAAGCCTTCCACGCATCGGCCATGTTCTCAGTAAATACATTACGGGTAAAGCCTGCATAAATACCCACAATAATTAATCCGAATAATGCAATAAGTTTTGCAAGCGTAAATACGCGCTGTATCATCTTTCCGTTGCGTACCCCGCGCGAATTAATAAACGTAAGAAAAGCAATAGATACGATAGCGAGTAATTGCGCATACGTTAATTTGAATTTGGAGATTTGAAGCAACACATTATCTTCATTAAAAAAAGGAATAAACACGCCCACATACTTGGCAAAAGCAACGGCCACCGCAGCGATTACACCTGTTTGTATAACCAAGAAAACCGTCCAGCCATATAAGAAGGCCGTTAAACTACCAAAGGCCTTTTTAATATACACGTATTGTCCGCCTGCTTTGGGCATCATGCCTGCCAGCTCGCCATAACTTAATGCGGCAAATAAAGTAAGTACACCCGTTAATAACCAACACAGCAACAACCATCCGCTGCCTCCAACCGTACGTACCATTTCTGAGGATACAATAAAAATCCCCGAGCCTATCATAGAGCCCGAAACAAGCAGGGTAGTATCTAATAAAGAAAGGGTGGGTTTAGTTTCAGACATATATTATTTACAATGCTCGTAACGGTGGCACGTTACCAAATGATCATTCACCATACCGGCAGCCTGCATATAAGCATAGCATATAGTAGTACCTACAAAGGTGAAACCAAGTTTCTTAAGAGCTTTGCTCATGGCATCCGATTCTTTACTGAAAGCAGGTATTTCTTTCATGTCTTTGCGTTTGTTTACAAGGGTTTTACCATTGGTAAACTGCCAGATGTATTCATTAAAAGAACCATGTTCTTTTTGTACTTGTAAAAATAATTGTGCGTTCTTTATAGTTCCGCGTACTTTCAATTTATTACGAATAATGCCTTCGTTTTGCAAAAGTTTTTCCACATCTTTTTCGGTAAACTTAGCTACCTTGTTTACATCAAAATTGGCAAAGGCTTTTCTAAAATGCTCCCTCCTGTGCAGAATGGTTTTCCAACTTAGTCCTGCCTGAAACGTATCGAGTACTAAAAACTCGAAATGCTTTTTATCATCATGCACGGGTACACCCCACTCTTCATCGTGATAAGCTATCATTAATTCATCGCCTTTGGGCCAGCTACAGGTTCCGGGTGCTTTTGCTTTTTTCATGTCTTAATTGTTATAGTTGTGTTTTTTGTTGGCTGTTTTATCTTCAGGAAAGATACAATTTCATTAAAGATATATTCGTAATTTTTTACAGTAATTGTTTTACAGTATATGTTCAATATCACATAGTCCTTCTCCTTAGAAAAGAACCCGGTATAAGCCTTGTTTAATTTGGCAAGGTACTCTTTTTCTATTCTTTGTTCATAAGTTCTACCGCGGGTTTTAATGTTGCCCATAAGCGCTTCTACCGAAGTATGTAATACAACTATCAAATCGGGTTTCTTTATAGTAGTCGAAATGCTGCTGTAAAGTTTCTTGTAAGTTGCAAAATCTACTTTGGTAAGGTTAGCTTTTGCAAATAACAAACATTTATCCAAACTATAGTCGCTAACAATGATTTTTCCGACAAACTTCTTTTGTGTTTGGTTAAGCTGCCTGCACCTATCCGTTAAAAAAGAAAGCTCCAGAGCCAAAGCAGATTCTTTAGGATGCGAATAAAACAAAGGCAACCAGAGGTTCTCATCAAACTCTTCAAAAAGAGACATAGCCTTTAAATGTTTCGCTAATTTCTTTACGAGGGTTGTTTTACCTACACCAATGTTGCCCTCTATGCAAACAAATCTATACGACATATTCAAGTCTTTTTACTTGCCCTTCATCTGCACAAATAGATAACATTTGAGTGATACTTTTTTTCAGTATAGGATGAATATAATTAGAAGCTATTTCGTTAAGAGGCTCTAAAACAAACCTGCGCAAATGAAGTCTTGGGTGGGGAATTCGAAGTGCTTGGTTTTCTATTACCTCAGCATTAAAAAAAAGAATATCAATATCTATCATCCTGTTTTGATACCCATTGCTTTGCTCCAATCTTTCTCTTCCCATTTGCTTTTCTATAGCTAACAAAACAAGCATTAGTTCTTCGGGGTTTAAATTAGTTTCGAGCTTAATTACCTGATTATAAAAATCAGGAGCATTGTTCATTCCCCATGCCTGAGACTGATATATAGATGAACATAACGTAATATCCCCTGCTTGCCGCTCTATATAGGCACAAGCCTCCTTAAAGGTAATAAAACAATTACCCAAATTACCGCCCAAACATAAATATGCTTCGTTCATAACAATTCTTGCTCAAAAGTAATAAGGTGTTTTACTTTTGCGTTAATAAATATAATAAATATGAAAAATTTCTTCTCAACCTTTTTCGGAGCCATAGTAGGTGTAATCGTTGCAGGTGTTTTATGCACCATCATTTTCGCCACCATCATTGTGTCGAGTTTTAAGGATCATTTCCATTTTGGTGATGACAAAAAGTTTCATGTAAAAGCAAACTCTGTTTTAATGATTCATTTTAAGCACCCAATAAAAGAAAGAGGCACAAACAACCCGCTTTCTGACATTGGGTTAGGGGAGTTTATCGGAGAAAAATCCGGTTTGGGTTTAGATGATATTCTAAAATCGCTTAAAAAGGCTGAAGAAGATGCCGCTATTAAAGGTGTGTATCTTGATTTGAATGATGATGTTATTGCCTCATCGGCAACCTTAGAAGAAGTAAGAAACAGCTTGTTAGACTTTAAAGCAAGTAAAAAATTTATTTATGCTTATGCCGAAAATTATTCTCAGAAGAGTTATTATCTGGCAAGCGTAGCCGATAAAGTATATTTAAACCCTGAAGGCGAGTTTATGTTTAAAGGATTAAGCGCACAGATTATGTATTACAAAAATGCGCTTGAAAAATTAGATATAGACATGCACGTATATCGTCATGGTAAATTTAAAAGTGCCGTAGAGCCCTTTATGTTGGATAAAATGAGTGCCCCTAACCGCTTGCAGTTAGAAACACTTCTTAACAGTCTTTGGAAACACATGCTGGATGGTATCTCTAAACAACGCGGAGTACCGGTTGGCGAGCTTCAAACTATTGCTGATGAGTTAAAGATTAATTTCCCAGCTGATGCCCAGCAACTAAAATTAGTAGATGAACTGAAATATAAAGACGAGGTAACCGATGCGTTGAAGCAAAAGCTTGGAATTAAGGAAAAAGATAAAATTAACTTTGTTAACCTTGGCGAATACGCAGACCATATAAAGAAAAAACACAAGAAGGGTAGTGATGATGAGGAAGAAGACGGTGATGAAAAGAAAGATAAAAAGCATGATAAACAACCTAAGTTGGCTATCATATATGCTGTTGGAGAGATTAGCAGTGGAGAAGGTGATGCGGAAAAAATTGGTTCTGAAACCACCGCTAAAACCATTCGCGAGGCACGTAAGGATACAACTATCAAGGTTATTGTGTTGCGCGTAAATTCTCCTGGTGGCAGTGCACTTGCCAGTGATGTTATATGGCGCGAAGTTACCTTAGCTAAAAAGGTAAAACCCGTTATTGTCTCTATGGGTGATGTAGCTGCATCGGGCGGGTATTATATTTCTTGTGCTGCCAATTATATATTTGCTGACCCTAATACCATTACGGGTTCCATAGGTGTATTTGGTTTAATGCCTAATGCCCAAAAACTATTCTCTGATAAATTGGGCATTCATATTGATACGGTAAATACAAATAAACACAGTGATTTAGGAAGCCTGTATCGCTCTGCGACCGAAACGGAGGCTGCCTATATACAAAAAGGGGTAGAACAAGTGTACAGCACCTTTACTAAGCGTGTTGCCGAAGGACGTGGCATGTCTCAGGCAGATGTGGATAGCATTGGCCAGGGACGTGTGTGGAGTGGTGCCGACGCTATTGGCATTAAATTAGTGGATGCTTTGGGTGGATTGAAAGATGCCGTTTATTATGCAGCAGCCAAGGTTAATTTAAAAGAAGATGAATACGAAATAATCCAATTACCAAAGCAAAAAGATCCTTTAAAAGAATTGTTTAAAGATAAAAAGGACGAAGAAGAGATTAAGGTATTGCAACAACGTTTAGGTGTGTTTTACGATTACTTAGAATACGCTCAAACGGTTATAAAAGCAAAAGGTGTTCAGGCAAGACTTCCTTACCGGATAGTGATTAACTAACACTGGTAAAAGACAGTTAACTCAGCAGCTTTTTACCATTTTTATAGGTTTTCTTTTTATTTGGTATTAAACAAATTAATAATAAAACCCCTTAATCACAATTCTTAACTATTTCTTAATATATAATTAACATTCCCTATGCTTTCCAGTCATAACTTTGCCATGTATTAAACATAAAGCCATGACCTACTTCGAAAAAACTTACTTAAAGAAAGTACAAGTTAACATCTCTGTAAAAGAAAGTAAGAAACTTCAAAAATTACTTAGCACCAAAGCATTTGCAAGTAGTGCAGATTCTAAAGGATTAAGCACCGTTGATTTAAAAAGAATGTCAACCCTTAAAGCTTCTCCTGAAATTTATTTTAATACCGAAAGCTACATCCATCCTTTCGATTTAATCTGATTTTTATTCTGTTTAGGCTTTGCTAAAACAGTTACTTTTGCCCTTTAATGGGTATTCTTTCAAGTATTAAGTATCGGTCATCATCTAACACGCTGTTTGTTATTTGCTGCCTGCTGCTTGTATCTTGCGGTAACAATACTTCTAAAGAAAATACTGTACAAAAAGTAGATTATACCTATTCCTCTACCATTGCTCCTATTATTTTTAAGAATTGCTCGCCCTGCCACCGCTCAAATAATGCAGGTCCTTTTAACTTACTCACATACTCCGATGCCAAGCGCAATGCCAACAAAATAAAGTTTGTTACACAAACACATTACATGCCCCCTGGCCTGCTGATGCTAACTATACTCATTTTATTGAAGAGCGCATTTTAACTGCCGAAGAAATTGAGCAAATAAAAATATGGGTAGATAAAGGTTGTCCTACCGGGGATACTACTAAGGTAACTCCACCTGTGTTTTATGAAGGTTCCTTTTTTGGTAAGCCCGATGTGGTGGTAAAAATGCAGGAAGCTGTGCCCATTAAAGGAAATGGCACCGACCATTTCTATATGATTAAGTTTCCTTATGAGTTGAAGCATGATACTTTTGCCCGCTTTTTTGAGTTTGTACCTCATCAGCGGAAACTTGCACACCACGTAAACGGGCATTTAATCAGCTATGATTACGATAAAAAGAAAAACGTTTTTGAAGGTAAGACATACTATAAAGATATTCAGGGGGGCTTTACCGATGTGTATAAACTGATGGGTATTTTAAATGATGATGGCACCTATCCTATGCTTACACCCAATACTGTTTACTACCTGCCGGGTTATACACCCGTTATCTACCCCGAAAATATAGGCGGTTACGCCCTCAAGAAAAAGGGCGCCTTCTTTTTAAAGAACATGCATTATGGTCCTTCGGCGCATGACTGTGTAGATTCCTCCACCATCAATATTTTTTTCGGACCTAAGATAGAACGCCCCATACAGGAAACACAAATAGGCACCTTTGGCATTGCACCCTGCGAGCCTGCTTTAAATATACCCGCCAACACCACACCAACGTTTATGAGTAGGTGGACAACCCCTACCGATTTATCTCTCCTATCCGTAAACCCGCATATGCACTTGCTTGGTAAATCTTTTTGGGCTTATGCCCTTACCTCTCAGGGCGATACCATCCGCCTTATTAAAATACCCAAATGGGATTTCAAGTGGCAGTACTATTATACTTTCAAGCACCCTCTAAAAATACCCGCAGGTTCTACTATTTATGCTTTTGGCACGTATGATAATACCGACAAAAACCCTTACAACCCGTTTCACCCGCCACGCGATTGTAAGGAGCGAAACGATTTTATGAGCATGGGCACTACTGAGGAAATGTTTCAGTTTATTTTTACCTACCTGCGCTACAAACCTAGTGACGAGCAGATAGATTTATCGCAGCGAAAACATTTTTAGTTGGGGCGTAAAGGAAATTTGACTGTGCGTTTGCAAAAAATGACCGTGCGCAGGCGAAAATGTACTGTGCGCTTACTCAAAACTCCACGCTGCAATAGTAAACCTACATGCTGCAACGCTATTTTTCAGTAGCACTATTTAGCAATTTGACTAATTTTAAGCCGTGCTTAAAAAGCTTCATATAAAAAACTACGCCTTGCTGGAAGAAGTAACCATTGACTTTGATAAATCGCTGACGGTAATTACGGGTGAGACGGGCGCGGGAAAATCTATTATGCTGGGTGCTTTGGGTTTGGTGCTGGGCGAGCGTGCCGATATGGCCGTACTACGCGATAAGCAAAAGAAGTGCATAGTAGAGGCCAGTTTTTTAATTGATTCATATTCATTTAGAGAACTTTTTTACCGAGAACGAACTGGATTATGAAGCCGAGACTACCATACGCAGGGAGATTGCGCCGGATGGGAAATCGCGTGCGTTTATTAATGATACATCTGTAAATCTTAACGTATTAAAAAGCCTGTCACATTTTTTGATTGATGTGCATTCTCAGCATGAGACCTTGCTTTTAAACCAGGCGTCGTTCAGGTTTAATATGGTGGATGCATTTGCGAATTGCATTGAAGAGAGAAAACAATACAATGGTTTCTTTGTGCAATTAAAGGAAAAAGAAAAGAAACTAAATGAGCTCTTAGCCTTTGAACAACAGGCAAAAAAGGATTTTGATTACTACCAGTTTCAGTTTACCGAATTAGAACAGGTGAACCTTAAAGAAGGAAACCTGCAGCAATTAGAACAGGAATACGATACGTTGAACAATGCTGAATTTATTAAGCAAAATTTAGTAAAGGCATCGGCAATTATAGATGGTGGGGAGGAGAATATTTTGTCGCACTTGGCTTCTTTAAAAAGCAGTTTGGCACAACTTACCCGATATGGCAAGACTTATGAGGAGCTTGCTGCCAGAGTGCAGTCGGTTTATATAGAATTAAAAGATATTTCGGCAGAGGTAGATAATGTAAACGATAAAGTTGTTTTCGACCAGAAAAAACTGGAAGACATTACTACACAACTTGACCTACTTAACCGACTATTAAAGAAACACAGTGCAAGCAACGAGCAAGAACTGATAAAAGTAAAAGCAGAGATAGAAGAAAAACTTAGTCAGTTTAATTCTATTGAAGAGCAGATACAAAAACTACAGGCCGAGATTAAAAAGCTAAACGAAAGCGTTTGGACAAAAGCCAAAGCCCTGTCGGATAAAAGAAAGAAAGTGATACCGGTTATACAAACATCTGTGCGCAACATGCTTGCCGACTTAAGTATGCCCAATGCGCAGTTGGTTATTAATTGCAATGCTACTGAAACGCTTGGTAATTATGGCTCAGATGAATTGCAATTCCTTTTTTCTGCCAACAAGGGGTTGCCGTTAAGTGAGCTGCATAAGGTAGCATCGGGCGGAGAGTTATCGCGTTTGATGCTTTGCTTAAAATCTCATCTTGCCGAAAAAACAGCCTTGCCAACTATCATCTTTGATGAGATAGACACCGGTGTTTCGGGCGATGTGGCACATAAAATAGGTAACATACTTTTAAAAATGGGTGGCACCATGCAAGTTATAGCTATTACCCATTTGCCTCAACTGGCATCTAAAGGCAAACAACACCTGTTTGTGTATAAACAGGATATTAAAGAGCAAACACAATCGGAGATTAAAACACTTACTACCGAAGAGCGCGTGGTAGAAATTGCCAAAATGCTTAGTACAGGAAAACCTACCGAGTCTGCCCTATTAAATGCTAAAGAGCTTTTGAGTTTGAGGAATTAAGCGCTTTGTATTTTCTTTATAATTGTGAGGAGATAAACGAAGTAATTCCATGTTATATTTCAAATAGGAATCCTTTATTATTTGTGAAAATGATTACATTTGAAAAAACGGAATGTATTGCCTATTAATTATTTTTCTTTAATCTTATTAAAGGCTTCTTTTACTACTAATGAAGAAAAATGCATTTTCTAAAATGAATCTTAGCAAGATTAGACCGGAACTTTTTTTTGTAACCCTTGCATCCTTCTTTGGTCTAATAATCTTATTAATAACACCACCCTTTCAGTCCCCCGATGAAATCAATCATTTTTATAGGGCTTATCAGATTTCTGAAGGCAATTTAATTGCAAAAAAACAAAACAATAGGGTAGGAGGTTACTTACCGACAAGCCTTGTAAAAATAGCAGACCCGTTTTTAGGTTTGCGTTGGGATTCGCAGATAAAAACAACATGTAAAACCATTACAGAACAATTTAAAATACCACTTAATAGCAAAGAAAAAAACTTTGTTGATTTTCCTAATACGGGTATGTATTCTCCCATTTCGTATCTTCCTCAAGCAATAGCTATTCTTGTTTTAAGAAAGCTCGATTTACCACCATTATATATTTTCTACGGAGCAAGAGTATTTACTTTATTGTTCTGGATAATCAGCATCTTTTATTCTATAAAAATAATCCCTTTTTATAAATGGTTCTTTGCGCTTGTTGCATTATTACCCATGTCGGTATTTATAAATATGTCGTTAAGCGCAGATGTAGTAACCAATTTGTTATCTTTTATACTAATAGCATATGGTTTAAAACTTGCCTATTCAGATAGGCAAGTTAGGAAGAAACAATTCGTCATTATATCATTATTGGTTGTCCTGTTGGCGTCTGCCAAACTTGTTTACACGCCAATAATGTTATTATTGCTTTTGATTCCGAAAGAAAAATTCTTTTCTACAAAGACGTACTACGTACAACTTATTTCTTTATTTGTAATTGCTTTTGCAACTATTTTCTTTTGGTCAACCATCATGAATAACTTGTATGTACCTTATAGTGTGTATGATATGGAGTTTCGAGATACTGCGACTTTAAATAGTTGTGCAGATATGCATGAGCAAATGCAATATATACTACATCACGGATTATACTTATGGCATGTTTATGTTAATTCTATGATAGGTGCTTTCGACATGTACTTTCAAGGGTATATTGGTACTTTGGGTTGGCTTGATACAGAATTGCCAATGCCACTTATTTATCTATCATACATTGTATTATGCGCAGTTGCATTTATGGATGGTTGTAAAAACATTTATTTAAAACTGCATCAAAAAACAATAATACTCTTTAGTTTTGTTATACTTATAGGGTTAGTTCTTTTATCACAATACTTAACTTGGGATTGTGTTGGCGGAGATATAATCGAAACGCTTCAGGGAAGGTATTTTACCCCTATATTTCCGTTGCTTTTTATGTTGTTTTATAACATGAAGTTTTCGTACCCAAAAGTAGTTGTCTTTTTAGTTGTTTTGTTTTCATCTATTAGTTTATCGTTTACAATTGATAAGCTATATGTGCGATACTATATTCTACCTCAATACGAGGAACCGATTATAATTAAATGCGATGCTGAAAATATTACAGAAAAATCCTTTAACACAAACACACCGTCCGTTCTTTTTAAAGATGCAAATACCCAAAGCAATGAAAAGGCAAAATCGGGTAAATTTTCAGTAAAACTTAGTCCGAAAAATCAATTTGGATTTACATATCATTTATATAATTGTGGGCTTGGTGATGTTATTCATGTTGATGTTTGGAGGTATGGTACAGAGGGGGGTATTATCATGTCGGGCAGCAAAAACGAATTTTATATTGGTAATGCTACATCCGTTGAAAAAGAAAACGCCGGCTGGAAACACCTAGAATTAAATTTTACTTTGTCGATGGAGCTTAAAGAAAAAGATGTTATCATCTATCTTTATAACAACGGTAAAGATTCTTCTTATTTTGATGATATGGTTATCTCTTATAAAAAGATAAAGTAATGTTCTTCACAAAAAGAATAAAAACTACTTTACCTCCAACGTAGTATGCTTAGCCGTTTTTAGTTGAAGTGCGGCACTGCTTTTCTCTCTCACAAAATCAAGCAGTTCGGCATTGGTTGCCAACGATTGTCCGTAAGAAGGTATCATGGCTTTAAGTGTTGCCTGCCACTCGGGCGTATTTACCTGGTCTTTAAAACAACGTTTCAATAAATCAAGCATAATAGCCGCCGCCGTAGATGCCCCCGGAGAAGCGCCTAACAAAGCCGCAATAGAGCCATCGGCAGCGTTTACAATCTCGGTACCAAACTCTAACACACCGCCGTGGTCGTGGTCTTTTTTAATTACCTGCACGCGCTGTCCGGCTTCTTCCAGTTTCCAGTCGGCTAACTTGGCGGTGGGTACAAATTTCTTTAAAGCATTTAAGCGGTCTTCCGGCGATTGACGAACCTGCTCGATTAAATATTTGGTAAGCGGTATGTTGTGCAAGCCAACCGACATAATGGGGATAAGATTATTTACCTGCAACGAGTGCGGCAAATCCATCAGCGAGCCGTGCTTTAAAAACTTGGTAGAGAAGCCCGCATACGGACCAAACAGCAAAGCCTTCTTACCGTTAATTATGCGGGTATCTAAATGCGGTACCGACATGGGGGGCGCACCAACCTCGGCTTTGCCATAAACTTTGGCAGCGTGTTGTTGCACTACTTCTTCATTCTGACAAACCAACCATTGCCCGCCAACCGGGAAACCACCATAGCCATTGGCTTCGGGTATTTCAGTCTTTTCTAATAAGGGAAGAGAACCACCACCGGCACCTATAAACAAGAATTTTGTTTCTATGGTTTTCTTGGCATGGGTTTTTATATCTTTCACGTCTAACTCCCAATGCCCGTCTGCTTTTCTTTTCTCAATAAAAGTTACTTCGTGGTTGAGATATAAGTTCACATCGGGCAAACTTTCTAAATGTTTAAACAAAGCGCAGGTCAATTCACCAAAGTTCATATCGGTACCTAACTCCATGAGCGTAGCCGCTACCCTTTGGTTTGGGTCTCTGTCTTTCATTATAAGCGGCATCCATTTGGTAAGCTGCTCTTTATCTTCGGAGTAAACCATGCCTTTAAACAAAGGATGGTCTTTCAATAAATCGAAACGCTTCTTCAAATAATCTACGTCCTTGTCCCACACAAAACTCATGTGCGGAATAGAATTAATAAATGTATGCGGGTCTTTTATATATTGTTTTTCTATGAGGTAAGACCAGAATTGTTTTGATAATTCAAACTGCTCGGCAATTTTAAATGCTTTGCTTGCATCAACTGTGCCATCATTATGCTGCGGCGTATAATTCAGTTCGCAAAAAGCAGAATGACCTGTGCCCGCATTGTTCCAAGCGTCAGAGCTTTCGGCAGCAACCACATCCAGGCGTTCGTATATCTCAATCTTTAATACAGGGTGAAGCTCTTTAAGCATAACGCCCAAGGTAGCGCTCATGATACCTGCCCCTATTAAAATAACATCGGGGTGCGAAGTAGACGTGTGGTGTTTATGAAATAAGTGTGCAATATGTGACATGATATTTAATTTAAGAACGTAAATTTAAAAATAATAAATTAATGCAGGCGTTCTGGCATTCGCTGTTTCATTTCAAGTGTTATAAAGATGCTGAAACAAGTTCAATATAACGGAAGCTACACCTCACTGATGTATAATTGTAGCTTATGTTTTGGGTTTAAGAGGCAGTCTGTAGCCTAGACCAAATTCGATATAGTTGGCAACACCCCAGTTGGTTTTTAACGAGATGATGCCCACCACATTGTTTTTAAAATAATAGCGGATACCGATACGGTTGAAAATATAGCCATCGCTGGTATATTTGGTGTAAACGTAATAGCCCAACTCTATAGGAAGGCTTAACCTGCCTATGTTATATGCATAGGCCAGCTTTACACCAATTTGTACGTTAAGCAATTTGTTGGTGAGGGTATCTCCCTGGCCTTGCAATTGTGCCAGGTTAGCGGCATTATAATATACATCTATACCGGCACCAAACTTATGGGTGTTGCGTTTATTAAAATAGTAAGCCGCAGAATAGCTTTGTGCCAGATAGCGTTTGCCGCCAGGTTCACCAAACTCGTTGGCTCCTGCCGCTGCCCAAAATAAAAGTTCGTGTCTTGTTTTTGCTTTGGCGCTTGAATCTATTTGCGTAACAGGCGTTTTGGTTTTGGTATGAAACTTATAAATAAGACCTGAGTTTACGCTTACTAAGTTTACGCCCAGGTTAGGAACTTCGAAGCGCCCGTTGGAGGCGTGAGAGAAATTAAAACCTGCTTCCCAACGCAGCCAGGGGGTAATATCCCAGCGCCAATACCATTTAAAATTTATGTAAGCATTTACCGGACTGCTTAATACCTCGTCTTTATGATTAGTGATAGAATTGAAATGCACGGGGGCAAAAGCAAGTCCTTCGCCCACACGTAGGTACAAACGAAAGGGTTTTGGTTTTTGGTTTAAAGGGATATCGTAAAAATAATAGGTTGCGTATAAATTGCCCAGCTGCTTGGGGTTACCTAAGTTATAATAGGTAAAGCCAACACCGCATTCGGGGAAATTATTTTCGTAATGCCATAATTTCTTTCCGGTAGAGGGTTTTACATAATTGAGTTCGAGGCCACTGATGTTGCCATTAACCAATTCGCCAATGCTGCTATGTTGTTGCAGGATGAAGCCATAGTTAACGGCGCCGCGTATATAGAAATCGTTCTTGTCGCCTTGTTGTGCAGCGCAAACAAAAGACAAGAAACAAGTAGTAAGAGACAGTACAGTTGTTTTTAAAAACACGCGCAAATTTATCTTAAATTAATTCTTTACAAAACTTTTAACTTATTGCGTTTTTGTTTTTAAAGATAAGCCAAAGCACAAAAGGGGCGCCAAATAAAGAGGTTATTACGTTTACAGGTAAGGTAATTTCAAACAAAGGGAGGTTGCTTATAACATCGCATAGTAACAGAAAGCAGGCACCCATTAATATATTACCAAACAACTGATGCAGGTGATGTGTGGTTTTGAAGATGATGCGTACTAAGTGGGGAAGGGCAAGACCTACAAAACCAATAGGGCCGCAATAGGCAGTTACCACACCACTAAGTAATGCAGTTAAAACAAGCACGCAGTTTTTTATTATGGAGATGTTTATGCCAAGCAGAGATGCCTGCTCATCTCCCAGTAAAAGCGCATTGAGCGGTTTAATTAAAAACAGACAAACGGCAAAGCAAATTACAACCACAAAAAATAGAATCAGTAAATCGGTATCCATTACATTGCTTAGAGAGGCCATGTTCCAGATGACAAAGTTTTTAAGGTGTTGGGCGTTTGATAAATACTCTAAAACAGATTGCCAGGCATTTGCAATAAAACCAATCATCATGCCGATTAAGAGAATATGTGTTTGGTTATGAATTTTTTTTGCGATGAACATAATAAGCAATAGCCCTGCCAATGCCCCTAAAGAGGAAGCAAGCGGAATACCCAAAGTATGAAAGAAGGAATTCCCCATACCACCCCCTAACATAAATAAAGCAACCGATAAAGATGAAACAGAATTTACACCCAATACATAGGGGCCTGCTAATGGGTTTTTGAAAAAGGTTTGCATTAACATACCTGCAACCGCTAAAGCTGAACCTGCACACATGGCTGCAATTGCCTTAGGTAAACGAAATCCTAAAACAATAATGCTTTCTGCCACCTGCGCATGATTGGTAAAGCAGTTCCATACTTTATATAACGGAATAAAAACAGTACCCGAAGTTATATCTAACAGAAACAAAGCTAGTAATGAGATAATGAGCAGAATATATTTCTTAGCAAAGCTCATTTAAGTTGTTTGTAATACTTTAAGTTATGATTGGGCAATAAAGCAGGATGAAATATTTTAATCAGGTCGGCTAACAATTCATCAGGATGATTCAATCCGTACTCCCAATAAGCATTTCCACCGGCTGCGTTTACCATAGCATTGTTATTATAGAGATTATGTTTTTTATAGGCATTAAAAACTTCGTAACGTTTATCTTGTTTAATCAAATCTTCTGCATTATTGCATTGATGCAGGTTAAGCCAGTACTCAGCATTTATGGCTTTATCAATTACCTGCTCTAAATTTAAAGAAAGACTGCCTGTTTTATCGTTATCCGTAAAGATATATGTTGCCCCTGCATCTTTCAATAAAGTTGCCATATTACTTTTGGCCCCCGGAACAAACCAAACATCACCTGTTTTAATTTCGCTGAACACAGTTGGTCTATTGGTGCATGTATCTGCCCTGTTTTTTAGTTCCAAATAATTTTTTTCAATAGAGGCAAACAAAGAATCTGCCTTTTGTTCTGCATTAAAAAATAAAGCAAAGGCCTTAGCCCACTCTGCACGTGCAAGGGGGTAATTCTCATAATAATCTGCACATAGTATTGGAGTAATGCCTGCTTTTAATAACCTTGCATCAAAGTCTTTTTTAGGGTCGCCACTAGGGTTTGTCAATATAATATCAGGCTTAGAAACAAGGGTTTGTTCTATATTTAATACGCCGTTTTTACTTAGTTGTTGAATTGAGTTATTAGCGCACTTCTCTTTGATAACAGAATTGCAGATATAATCTGCATTATCAACAGCAGTGATATAATTTAAGCATTGCAGGTTATTTAATGCTCCCACAAAGACAGAGCCCAAAGAAGCAACCGAGCTCACAGGTGTTTGAATGTAATAAGCCTTTACGTTTAATTCGGGTTTTGTATTTTGATATAAAATATATATAACAGAATCTGTTTTTTCGGTATTGATATAGGTAACTAAAGCGGAGAAATTATCTTCTTTATAGATTTTAAAATAAGAAGCGTAGCTGTTCTTTTGTGGATAAGATAAAGAAGCCCTGTTCTCTTTATTACTTTGTTGTGTGCTGCAGGAAGAAAGAAGCAAGAGGCTAGAGACATGAGATGCGAGGAGGGCAGGAACTATTCTTCTCATACTAAGGTGTAGCAATCAGTTTACGGTAAATATCATCGTTACCTGCACGAAGGGTTATCCAGATATTAAGTTTGCTATAAACCTTATCTTCCATTTTACAAAAGAATGCTTCATGTTTAATAGGTGATATTACTATATGTATATCATTCTTTTCTTTAACAGGGTTACTAAGGGGGAAGAAGGGTTTGTTATTAAATGAATTTAAAAACAGGGGAGGGGCAATGGTATGCTGTGCTTTTAACGAAACAGAAAGCCCTACCAAAAAAAACAAGATATATGTAATTAACTTTTTGATGTAGTAAAGATAAAGCTTTGCGTGGATATTTTACCCAACCAATTCAGCCTCCGTATCTTTTTCTATGCGCAGGTTGTCAATAATAAACTCTTGTCTTTCCTGTGTATTTTTGCCCATATAATAACTTAGCATTTCCTGTATCGAAGCACGCTGGTCTATTAACACAGGTTCCAAGCGAATATCTTTTCCGATGAAATGTTTAAACTCATCAGGAGAGATTTCTCCTAAACCTTTAAATCGGGTTATTTCAGGCTTTGGTCCAAGTTTGGCAACAGCTGCTTTGCGTTCTTCATCGCTATAACAATAAATGGTTTCTTTTTTATTTCGTACACGGAAGAGTGGTGTTTGCAAAATAAACACGTGGTTATTCTTTACCAAATCAGGGAAGAATTGTAAGAAGAAAGTGAGTAGCAGTAAACGAATGTGCATGCCATCTACATCGGCATCGGTTGCTATTACTACGTTGTTATAACGCAATTCATCCAAACCATCTTCAATGTTTAAAGCAGCTTGTAATAAATTAAACTCTTCGTTTTCGTACACAACTTTTTTACCTAAACCAAAACAGTTAAGGGGCTTACCTTTTAAACTGAACACCGCTTGTGTATTTACATCTCGGGTTTTGGTAATGGAACCACTTGCGGAATCTCCCTCACATATAAAAATGGTCGTTTCTAAACGACGGTTATCTTTATTATCATCTAAATGGGTACGGCAATCGCGTAGTTTTTTATTATGAAGCGATGATTTCTTTGCACGTTCTCTGGCTAATTTTTGAATACCTGATAACTCTTTACGTTCTCTTTCGTTGGCAATAATTTTAGCTTCTATGGCACGAGCCGTTTCAGGATTTTTATGCAGGTAGTTATCTAAATTTTCTTTGATAAAATCTCCTACAAAAGAACGCATGGATTGTCCACCCGGTGCAACTTCCTGAGAACCTAATTTTGTTTTTGTTTGCGATTCAAATACAGGTTCCTGTACTTTAACTGCAATAGCTGCAATAATAGATTTACGGACATCCGTAGGGTCAAAATCTTTTTTAAAGAACTCGCGGATGGTTTTTACAACCGCTTCTCTAAAAGCACCCTGATGCGTACCGCCCTGTGTGGTATATTGTCCGTTTACGTAACTGTAATATTCTTCCGAGAAATGCTCATTGCTATGCGTCATAGCCAATTCAATATCTTCTCCTTTTAAATGAATGATAGGATAAAGAATTTCTCCTGTAATGTTTTTCTCTAACAGGTCTTTTAAACCATTATCTGATTTATATTGATTGCCGTTGAAGTGTAGAGTAAGTCCTGTATTTAAGAATGCATAATTCCATAACATACGGTCTATGTACTCATGCACAAAATGATACTTTTTAAATATGCTATCATCAGGGCGAAACTCTACATACGTTCCGTTGGCTTCTGTACTTTTTTCAAGCTTAGATTCTTTAATTAAGTTTCCACCACTAAACTCGGCTGTTTTACTTTGTCCGTCTCTATAAGAAGTAACAATAAACGTACTCGACAACGCATTAACCGCCTTGGTACCCACACCATTTAATCCGATAGACTTTTTAAAAGCATCACTATCGTACTTACCACCCGTATTGATTTTAGATACCACATCAATTACTTTTCCTAAAGGAATACCGCGACCAAAATCTCTGATAGAAACCACACCTTCTTTTACCTGCACGTTTACACGCTTGCCGGCACCCATCATAAACTCATCAATAGAGTTATCTAAGGTTTCCTTCATCAACACATAAATACCATCATCAAACGCAGAGCCATCGCCCAGCTTACCGATATACATACCGGGACGCATACGGATATGCTCTTTCCAGTCTAATGATTTTATACTGTCTTCGTTATAACTGCCTGTTTCTTTAGCCATAAAATCACATTTTATCTAATTGATCTAAAAAATTATCGAGTTTATCATCTATTTTATTAATCATTCTATGAATTAAATCCATAAACTCTCCAATTTTATAGGGTTTAATGCTTGCAGAATCATTTAAACTTCCAAGTTCTAATCCATTTTTATCAGATATTTTAAAAGTCTCGGAAAAAATTGTACCATAAACTAGAATCTTATAATCACCAAGTACGCACTGGTAACCTTCTCTAGAACTAGATTGGGTTTTTAGAGCTTCCCATTTAATTTTATTTTGCTTAGTAAGCTCTTGTAACTTTATGTATATCGAAATGACTTTGTCCTTTTCCATTTTTAACTATTTGGAGTTTTTAAAATATTTTCAGTTTCTGTCAATATACCTTGCAGTTTTATTAATTCATTATATAAATTTTTTATCTCTTCATTATTGAGTTTTTCTTTCAAGAAAATTTTTGATTCAATACTGGCCATCATTTCTGACAATCTTTCCAATTCAGTTTTATAAGAAACTATTTTATCTGATTTGGATAATTTAAATAAATATAAATATAAATTATTAAAATTCGAAGATGCAAAATCTATTTTTTCAATTTCAAACAATCTCTTAATAACTAATATCTGCTCTTTAGCGCTGGAAATGATAGAAACTAATTCATTATTTTTAATAAAGGTAATTGTATCATCAACGGTTCTTTTATAAGTTTTATAATTACTCGATATTTTTAATAATTGAATAATTGTTATTATAAAAGCTGAAATAGTTATATATATACCAAATAGATTAACCTTGTTTAAATTGCTTTTATCTTTTTCATCAATGTAAAAGAAATATAATAATAAAAAAACGCCCCCAATTATTAGAACAGAAATAGCAGTTATTATATTATGGGAATCTTTCTTCATTAACTAAACATTAAATCTAAAATTCATAATATCTCCATCTGCAACGGTATATTCTTTTCCTTCAATACGCAGTTTACCCACCTCTTTGCAGGCAACCTCGGAGCCAAGTGTAGTAAAATCGGTATACGCCATTACCTCTGCCTTGATAAATCCTTTTTCAAAATCGGTATGTATAACACCCGCTGCCTGCGGGGCTTTCCAGCCTTTATCAATAGTCCACGCACGTACTTCTTTTACACCTACGGTAAAGTAGGTTTGCAGGTTCAGTAATTTATAGGCCGATTTAATTAATTTATTTACACCAGGTTCATCCAAGCCCATCTCGGCAAGAAACATTTGCTTCTCTTCAAAGGTTTCCAAGGCAGCTATTTCACTTTCCATTTGTGCAGTAATGATAAGCAATTCTGCATTTTCATTTTTAATTGCTTCGCGAACTGCCTCCACATATTTGTTGCCTGTTTTTGCAGATGCTTCATCTACATTGCAAACGTACATAACAGGTTTGATGGTTAGTAAATGTAAATCGGCAATATATTCTAATTCGCTTTCCTCTAATTGTGCGGCACGCGCCGATTGTCCGCTTTCAAGTGTAGTTTTAACTTTAGAAAGCGCTGCGTATGTTTTTACGGCTTCCTTATCGGAAGCATTTTTAGCCTGGCGCTCAAACTTTTTCATTTTAGTTTCTACGCTTTCTAAATCTTTTAACTGAAGTTCGGTATCTATAATTTCTTTGTCGTGAACGGGGTTTACTTTTCCGTCAACGTGTATAACATTATCATCATCAAAGCAACGAAGCACATGCAGTATGGCATTACACTCGCGTATGTTGCCCAAAAACTTATTGCCCAAGCCCTCGCCTTTGCTGGCGCCTTTTACCAAGCCGGCAATATCTACAATCTCTACCGTGGTAGGCACAATGTTTTGCGGGTTTACCATAGCCGCCAGTTTGTTCAACCGCTCATCGGGCACGGTAATGGTGCCCACATTGGGGTCTATCGTACAAAACGGAAAGTTTGCTGCCTGTGCTTTGGCATTACTTAAACAATTAAAAAGAGTTGATTTGCCCACGTTGGGTAATCCTACAATGCCACACTTTAAAGCCATACCGGTATCTTAAAATTTTGCGCAAATTTAAACTAAAACTGCGGTTTTGGATGGGGATTTATTAACAGTATTTATCTCTTGGAAAAAACAATCATCGTTTAATTTATAACTTAACATTCTACTATATTTGCTCTCTCGTAAAAAAAGCATGGGTAAAATCATAAAGAAAACATTTAAAATTCTGCTCATAACCATACTGGTTTTATTACTGGCAGCAGTTACCGTTCCCTTTTTATTTAAAAGTAAAATAAAAGCCAAGCTGCTTAGCGAAATTGATAAGAACATCAATGCCAAAGTAGATTTTAGTGAAATAAGTTTTTCTTCCTTAAAAAAGTTCCCACGGTTAAGCATCACGTTGCACAACCCTACCATTACGGGCATTGGCGAGTTTGCCGGAGATACGTTGATTGATGCCAAAGAAATAAGTGTATCGCTAAACGTATATAAGCTAATGCGCGGACAAGACATTGAAATAAAAGGCATTGATTTGGAGCAGCCTTTAATTTATGTGCGGGTGCTAAAAAATGGGCATGCCAATTATAACATTGTAAAAGCAGATACTACCGCTGATACAACAGGCACTAAAAAACCAAACAAAAGCTTTGAACTTGCTATTGATAAATGGTCGATAAACAACGGAAAGATTGTATATGATGATAAGCTGCAGAAAACCTATATAGAAGTTGGGGGCTTATACCACAGTGGTTCGGGCGATTTTAAACAGGAGATTTCTGATTTGGATATTACTACAAAGGTAAACGATTTAACGGTTGTATATAATGACATACACTACTTTAACAAAAAGTTGTTTGCAGCCGATTTGCAAATGGAAATGAATTTAAAAGAACAGAAGTTTATCTTTAAAGACCATAACTTTCAGTTGGGTGAGTTTAAGTTTGGCTTTGCAGGCTTCTTTAAATTACTCCCTAATGGTTATGATGTTGATTTGAGATTTGTAGTGAAAGAAACCACGTTTAAAAACTTGCTCTCTTTATTGCCCGGTATCTACCAGAAAGATTTGGCAGGTATTGAAACCAAAGGAGATTTTGCCTGCAACGGTTTTATAAAAGGCGTGTATGATGTGAAGGATAATAAAGTTCCTGCTTTTCATATTGATTTAAAAGTATTGGATGCGTTGTTTAAATACAGTCATTTACCCAAAGCTTTGGAAAGAATAAACTTTGATTTAGTTGCCGATAACCCCGATGGAAACCCCGAACACAGCACCTATAACCTTAGGACGTTTCATATAGAAATTAATAAAGAACCCATACATGGCAGTTTGTGTATTAAAGGAAAGAAGCATATGTATGTTATGGCCGATATTAAACTAAAAGCCGATTTAGCTGAGATAGAAAAGATATATCCTATAGATGGTTTGGTTTTAAAAGGCATTTTAACTTCTGAAATAAAAGTAAACGGCAGGTACAGTGATTCGCTTAAGATGTTCCCGAAGGTAGATGCGTTTTTTAATTTAGAAAAGGGTTATGTAAAATCTAAAAGCTCGCCGTTAGATATGGATAGTATTCAGTTAAGCGCAGAGGTAACCAATACCACCGGACAAATTGCAGATACCCGCGTAAGCTTAAACAACCTTACTTTTTTAATGGATGATGAACCTTTTGTAATGAGTGGCACATTGGCCGATATGAAAGATTACAAATACAGCATTAAAGCAGATGGCTTAGTTGATTTTGCAAAGCTTACGCAGATATATCCTGTGGCTAGTACCACGGTAAGTGGCACGATGGATTTTGATATAAATGCACAGGGTAACTTAACCGAAATAGAAGCCAAACAATATACCAAGCTAAATACTACCGGCACGCTGGAAGTTAAAAATGTATCTTACAAAGAGAAAGATATAGCTTTTCCTATTCATATAGATGATGCTTTCTTTACTTTCGCTCCCGATAAAATTGTGCTTAACAGGTTTCAGGCAGAATTTGGGAAGAGTAACGTTACCCTTAGCGGGCATCTCTATAACTATATTCCTTATATACTCAGGGGCGATGCGCCCATTAAAGGAGACCTTACCTTGGCTTGCGACACGATGGATTTGAATGAGTGGTTCCCAAGCACTGCCACAAATACCACTACTACGGCAAGCACAAGTACGGCACAAGTAGTGGTAATACCTAACAACATAGGCTTCACCTTCGATTCAGATATTAAAATGGTAAAATTCGGACAAATGGATATTGCCAACCTTGATGGAGAAATAAAAATACAAAATGGCATTTTAACTCTAAACGAAACAGGCTTTAATGCACTCGATTCTAAAATGAGTATAGATGGAGATTACAGCACTAGAGATGTTAAACACCCAACCTTTGATATGGATGTAAACATTCAGAAACTGGATTTTGTTAAAGCCTATAAAACCTTTGTCGACCCTAAAGGAACTTGTCCGGCAGAAGGTAATTTTTCTACCAAGTATAGTATAAAAGGAGAAGTAACTCCCTTCCTTCTCCCCTATTTATTCTACCCTAAACGGAAACGGAAAAATTGTTATAGATAGTGTATCTGTTAAAGGAATGAAACTGATGAATCATATTAAAAACGTTTCTAAGAAAGAGGAGTTTAAAGACCCTCAACTGGCAGATGTTACTATAACCACTGAAATTAAAAACGGAAAGTTTCTTATTTATCCCTTCTCGTTTAAAGTAAGTAAATTCTTAACGGAAGTCGAAGGCTCTCAGGGTTTAGAAGATGAGACGATAGATTATTTAATAAAACTATCGGTGCTTCCTTTTACCGGAATAAAAATTCCTATGACTATTAAAGGTACTTCTGACAAGCCCATCATTAAAATGGGTAAAGGTTTTGATAACTCTGATTTTGATAAACTATAGTAGATAGGGACTTTCTGTTAGTGTAGTCTGTTAAACACCCCAACATCACCAATAAAAAGTTTTATTGTACTTTCTTTCTCTTTGATCGAGCTTCCTGTTTCCCTCGTTTTTATTTGCGCTAAGTGCTTTATCTGTTCCCATTATTGTTCATCTGTTTAATTTCAGGCGCTACAAAAAGGTTTATTTTACCAACGTCCGCTTTTTAAAAGAAGTACAGCAAGAAAGCAAATCAAAATCTACCCTGAAGCGTTTGCTTATATTGGCGTCTCGGTTGTTGGCGCTTACATGCTTGGTGCTTGCCTTTGCGCAACCCTATATACCCAGTAATCATAACCGATTAAAGGCGCAAGGGCTATAACGATATAGATTGATAATTCGTTTAGCATGGCAGGTGCCAATAAGAACGGTAACCTGCTGGATGATGCCAAACGCAAAGCAAGAGAGCTCGTGCAGGGCGCCGGGGCAAGTGATAAGATACAGTTAATTAGCAACGATTTTTACGCCACATCGCACAGCTTGCAAAGCAAAGAACAGGTGCTTGGATGCTATTGATAAGATACATATTTCTCCGGCTGTAAAAAGTTTGCAGGAAATATATAACCGCGCCAAAAGTAATGCAGATAAGGACTTGAAAGATCAGAGTTTTTTATGATTGTGGATTTTAAGAAGAACATGGTGAATGATTCTAAACCCGACAGCTTAGCAGAAACTAATTTTGTGTTGTCGATAATGCGCCCGCACAAAATATATGTGTAGATACCTGCTTTGTGGAAAGCCCTTATTTTCAGGTGGGTACAGTCAGAAGTAGCATATAAAAATAAGGAACTTGTCGGATAAAGAATAGAGAACGGCTCTTTAAACTGTATTTAAACATCTTACCGGCAACGTGAACCCGGGGTAATACAGCCAACAAATCACTCACTACAGCGTGCTGCGCACGATCGAAGACATTTTTGGCGTTAAGCCGCTTGGAAGCGCGGCCTCCGCGACTCCGATTCAAGGTGTCATCAGGTAAGCCCGTACAGTTGGAGAGCGCCGTCGCCCTCTAGTCTGCCTAGGCGATAAGGTCGTCTAGGGGACTAGAGGCCGGCTGGCTGCTTCGCCTCCGGACCGCTACAGCCTTGGAAGTAAGACGGTAAGCTACATGGGACTTCATACGTAGCGGGGCATAATACCCACCACGGGAGGACGTGGTGATGCAAATTCGTGCCGAGGATATGGGCTTTGGCACCGCGGTCAAGCACCTCTTTCGGCACATCAACGATGTCGATGAGCTTCGTCGGAACGCACTGGTTCGCGACTTTTTTGAGCCTACTGGCGATCTGCAGAGCGAGCGCGCTAAGCTGGCTCTCCTAAAGAGGCAAATTCTAGACTCGCTGCTGAGTGTGAGATCGAGGCTCTACACGCAGGCTTACGGCAAGAAGCCCTACGCAGCAAGGCAATCGTAGAGGGCATCTGTTTCAACGAGGCGCCCGCGAGTATTGCCGAAAAACTCGGCTTGTCGCTTCGTCAGTATTACCGTGCGCGTCGGGACGTGTGCCTTCGCATTGCGCGGCTGTTGCTAAAGGCCAATGCTCGGGCAAGCGACTTTCGGGAGCGTCGCGACGCTCACGATCTCGTGTTTCGACGTGCTAAACTGTTGATCGATCAGGGGTTTTCCGATCGAGCCGTTTCCTTGCTTCGAGGCGAGCTTCGCAGCGCGGAAACAACGATGCAGCGGCAGGCTATTTGTTTTCATCTCTGCCGCAGCTTAGTGCTGAACGGCGATATAGCTCAAGCCCAACAGACGCTCGAAATCACCGAACGGGTCGAGCGCAGTCCAGAGGCAGGCGAAGAAGAGTCCGCAGAAATTGCCGCGCTGCGCTTATTGGCGCGGCTAGATGTGGCGATCGCGACGGATAATACCGATCGCGTTGAGGAGCTGCTCTCGCAGATTTCCGGCGTACGGTTAACGTCAACGCGACCGTCGTCACAGGAGTTGCTGATCGAGCTCTTACTGGAGCGTTCCAACTACAGCTCGCATCGTGGGAAGTACGATGAATCCTTTGCCGCGCTTGAGGTACTAGCAAGAGCCGTAGGGACGCTAAAGAGACTTCCGTCTTACCTCGAGGTGCTCGTAGCAACCCAGATTGCCCGGTGCAGCGAATACAGGTCGGACGTCCCGGAGGAGAGCCTTTCTAAGTGGGACCAGGTTCTCGTCTTATCGGAGTCGGTGGGGTCTGCACGCGGTTGCTACTATGCGTTGATGGGTTTAGCAAGATACTACCTGCTTATCGAAAGCGAAGATCAGGCGTACAGTTGCTTCAAGCAAATCTGTGAGATCGTCCGGTCTATGGAGGGGGTGCGCCCCAAGGTCGCTGCAGTCGTTACCGCGACGCACTTTATTAGAACGCGGTTTTGGCGGGAGGCGGCCTCTACGTTGGACGAATACAGAGGGCTAGCGTATCCCGGCTCCCTTCGCGCGATTCAGGTGCAGGCCGCTACCGGGCAATACCTAGCGCGAAGCGGCAAACTCGTTGAAGCGCGTCGGGTACTCGCGTCTGCGATCGAGTCGTCTCAAGCTACTGCGAACTCGCCTTTAATGGCGACCCTGCTGCGCGAACACGGCCTCGTTCTATACCGCCTAGGGCACACGCAGAAGGCCAAGAAATGCATCCGGGAAGCAGCTCTTCTCTGCGAGAGATCATCGGATGCATTAAGCCGGGTTGAAATGTATCGAGCCGCAACCGGAATTCTACCGGATAACCTGGTAGCGCGCCCCCGTCCCGCCGGCCCCGGCGCTCGCGCGACCCCGTCGCGGTCGCGCTGAGTAGGACGCGGGCCATCTTCGATGGGACTACACCGGGGCGGGAACCGACGGCCGCGTCCCTAACGCGACACTGCTTGACGTGAACGGCACGCTGTACGGCACGACGGCCGGCGGCGGCGACGCAAAGGCCGGCACTGTTTTTAGCATTAGCACGGACGGCGCGGAAAAGGTGTTACACAGCTTCGCAAACGGCGCCGACGGAGCGTATCCGGCTGCAAAGTCGATCGACGTTCGCGGCAAACTCTACGGAACGACACAGCTCGGCGGTTCGCACAATTTTCGGACGATTCTTTCAAACATAGCACCACGGGTGGCACTGAAAAAGTCGTGCATACTTTTACCGGCGGCCACGACGGGTCGTTTCCAACAGCCGGCATGACCGAGGTGAACGGCACGCTGTACGGGCACGACTCTTACCGGGGGGCATTCAGGGCCACTGGGAGTGGAAAGTTTCGCACCGACTCCCTAGCCTGACGGCAGCCCGAAAGAATGAAGGCCGTCAGCGGCAATTAGTTAGGTCGCCAGGCTTTCGACCGTAGTCAGGTGATCGCCACTTCGTCGCCGCCGCAGCTCATATACCACGCGCGCCGGGACGTATCGTAGCTCACGGCAAAAGCGCGCCGCGCGCATGTTGCCGAAGCGCAGGGCGAGGCTGAGAGAAACATGTTGCCGGAAGTGGCGACGACGCCGGTTCGCGCCGCCCATGCCCCGCATGGGGAGCGCGACATCGTCATTGCGGTCGATGCCGGCCATGGCGGTGAGGATCCGGGCGCGACTGGCCCGCACGGCACGCACGAAAAGGATGTCACGCTGGCGATCGCGCAGGCGCTGGCAACCCGTATAGATCGGGAGGCCGGGCTGCACGCGGTCCTCACGCGTGACCGCGACCGCTTCGTAGCGCTGCGGGAGCGCATCGGGGCGATGCCGCACATGCCGACATGTTCGTATCGATACATGCCGACGCGGTGCGGGAACGGGCGGTTGCAGGAGCTTCGGTCTATATTCTCTCCGAGCGCGGCGCTTCCAGCGAAGCGGCGCAGCGCCTGGCCGAACAGGAGAACGCCGCTGACCTCAAAGGCGGCATCGATCGGCAGCGCAGAGCCCGGACATCCGGTCCGTGCTACTGGACCTGTCGCAGAACGCCAGCATCGGTCAGAGCGTCGAAGCTGCGGACCGGGTGCTCGGTGCGCTCGATCGGGTCGGCGTGGTACGTAAGCGCGAGGTTCACAGGCGGCCTTCGTCGTGTTGAAGTCACCGGACATCCCCTCGATGCT
>CAVXOV010000007.1:0-28601 GCA_963763345.1 uncultured Candidatus Saccharibacteria bacterium | reverse complement strand
TCCCGCCGAAAACGCCGCCAACACGGTCGAAGTCACCTTCCTGCCCGAAGGCAAGACGGTCACCTTCGAACACGGCAAGCTGCCCTACAAAGATCACGGCAAAGAAGAGTCGCTGCTCGACGTCGCCCTGAACTTCGGCATCAAGCTCGACCACGCCTGCGGAGGCAACTGCGCCTGCACCACCTGCCACGTTTGGGTAAAAGAGGGTGCCGACCTGATCTCCGAAATGGAAGACGACGAAGCCGACAAACTCGACATGGCCGCCGACCTTAAGTTAAACTCGCGCCTCGGATGCCAGACGGTAATCAAGAAGCCCGGCAAAGTGGTAGTAGAAATCCCCGCCTGGCAACCGCAACTACGTTTCCGAAGAGCACTAAAATTAACGAAGAACGCTAACTTCGTGGGAGATTAATTTGGATTGTTCGTCCGAACCCGAACGTGTTCATCCCAATCCAAACGTGTCATGCAATTCCAAATTTGCCATCCCCATCCAAATTTGTCATCCTGAGCGAAGCGAAGGACCTGTGTACTCTGCGTGCGCTGTCAGAATGCAAGGGCCGTCCGCTACGCTCAAGTTGACCAAGCTGTCGAGATCCAAATCGTAATAGTTTTGCTCCAGGAGCTTTATTCATGCCCAAAGAACTCACTTGGTCCGACCCAGAAGACATCGGAATCCTGCTCTCCGAAGCGCATCCGGAAATCGACCCGCTTTCCGTCCGTTTCACCGACCTGCACAAATATGTAACCGCCCTCCAGACTTCAAAGACGATCCAGCGAAGTCGAACGAATCGAAGCTGGAAGCAATCCAGATGGCCTGGCACGCCGAGGGTCTTGACCGCACCCAAGGATAGTGCTATACCACGGTGCAGTTCCATCTTCATCTTCCAGAAAATCTCGTGCGGAGAGAATCAACGAGTCGACAAAAAGCCCAAAACAAGAGAACGACGAAAACTGCAAAGCATGCGAATGCGTCATTCGCGAACTCGTCCGGTTTATGACGGTTCGCAAGAAATGTCCCGATTAGGATGAGAGGCACCCCAACCGCAATGACGATGCGTCTTGTGGACTTCGGTAATCGACTCCAACGCAAGACAGACTGCTCTCGAAAGTGAGATAAATCCAAACCCACCAACAGATCCTAGGACACAGCAGAGGATCAGGAAGCCCCTATCCCGCCATCCGCTCCATGTGCATGCTGAGGGCGGAGAGAAACACCGCGATCAGCACTGCGGCGATCAACCACGGATGCTCTCGAAGGTATTCTCATCCCGCGCATTTAGGCAGTTCGATCCTGAAAATCGCAGTTGCTGAGTGCTACTAAAACGGCCGCTGAACGCGACACTACTTCGTTTGAAATAGCTTTGCGAGTCGGAGCGGAGCTCTCACCGCGCTCCCGACCCCGCCGGCAGCACCTCTTCCACACTCGCCTCTCGCAAAAACTTCGCCGCCTCTTCCGGCGGCGCGACTTCGCTCGAAATGCCAAGAGATTACTTCGAGTGAAAAACCCTCGGAATGACAGGAAATGGAAAGTTGTTTGTAGTATTAATAATTAAAATCAGGCTGTTCGGGTAAGGTATATTTTCTGCCTGCATTTAGTCTTTTAAGATACCCCATCAAAGGCTCGAAGTAGGCAAGCATAGGCTTGGCAGAGAAATCCTGCCCAATGCTTTTCTTTAAATGCTCTCTCCAATCAACACTGGCGCCGGGTTTCATAACCTGTTGTAAGAAAGCACCCACCTCTTTATTGCCCCAATAGTTGGTAGCATGCGGGTCTTGCTTTAAAATGTTTTGTGCAATATGCTGGTGGAACTGAAACAACAATACATTGCTCATGCTATAATCGTAATACTGTGCAGCGTCATCATTAATGTGTGTTTTGGTAGCTGCATCGCAGTATTCTTCTCCCCTAACCTCATCAGGCTCTATCCCTTGAAAACGTTTTGCCAACTCCCACCAAAGTTTGTTGTACTGGTCTGCCGGTAAGTTTTTGGCATAGAGGTTATACTCAAACTCTGTCATAGTACCACTACCCCAGGGTATATGCACAGCGTACTGCAAAGCTTCTTTCAGCAACATCAATGTATCGTTGGTCTTTACATTTTTATCCATCATGCCCAAGCCCTGTAAGAAAGGTTTTTGTAAAGATGCCATGCCCATCATGGTTCCAAAGGCTTCATGATACGCACGGTTAGCACCACTGCGCAATACAATAGGCACATCGGGGTTGCTGTAAGTTAGGTAATAATAAATATGTCCAAGCTCGTGCAAGGCGGTGCTCCACCACTCGGTATTAGCTATCACACTCATTAACGAGCGAACATCTTTATCATTATCAATATGCCAGGCAGAAGCATGGGTATTCTTTTTATATCCCGCATCAGGCGCTACAGGATACAGGCTACTTCTTTCCCAAAATGTTGCAGGCAAAGGACCATAGCCAATGCTTTTATAAAACTCTTCGCCTTTTTTTACAATCCACTCGGCACCTTGCTTTTTTAAATAAGGGTCTAAATCAAAGCCCTTTACTTCTACCAATTGAGACCACTCTTGTCCCCAACGGTTAGGCAGCCAATGGGCAGGAAGATAATCGGGTACTACATCTTTCTTATATTTTTTTGCCAGCTCATAACGCGCCCAGGTATGTAATTCGCGATACAAAGGCCAGATGTCTTTTATCATACCACGGGTTGTTTGCATCAATTCATCTGTACTCATTCCATACTCAGATGCTTGATAGGCAAAGAAATCGGGATAGCCAAGAGGCTGTACGCTTTTGTTACGCAGATCGCGCAGATTAACCAAGCCGTCTTTTAAAACCTTACCTACTTCTTTGCTGGCTTTCCAAACAGCAAGACGTTCTTTCTCGTTAGATGATTTTTCTAAAGTGCCATCAATATCATTGGGGGTAATTTCTTTTCCGTTTAGCGTAAACTTAAAACCATACAGTAAGCCCGTTTGTTTATTTTGTGCCGCAATTTTTTGTTTAACAATATCTCCGGCTGCTTCGGGGTTTGCACCTGCATTAAAAATAATGGCTTTTAACTGACGAACCTGTATCTCGCTTAGTTGAAGAGTATCCTTCTTATCTAAGAATAGTTTCGCTTTCTCTGTAATGGCTTTACCTCCCGTAAAAGTAGCCATGGCCTCATCAGCACGTGCTGCTGCATTCTCGGTAGCAGTATCTCCTTTTACAATGTGGGTGTTTAATTTCCATTGTCCTTCGTTAGAAGCGGTTAAATACTTTTGAAATTGTTTGTTGTAGTCAACCAAAAAACTATCTACGCTTGCCTGCATGGCAGCTGTGTGTTTTTCTTCTTTGGGTTTATTGTTACATGCTACAAAAAATAGGCTTGTTGCAATGGATAGAGATATGATTTTTTTCATAAGCATGTTTTAAAACAGGCGACAAATCTATAAAATAATGAGCTCAATGATTGCTTTAAAACGATGAGTTTTTTGCATTTGTAAAAAACTGTTATATTTGGTTCCTCTACATCAGTGCTGATTATGAAAAAAGTTATTTGTTTTTTATTTCTATTGGTAATATCTGTTAAAGTATTTCCGCAGAAAGCAAAATATCTAAAGGATTTTACCCAAGGAAATTATTTGCTATTGGAAAAGAACTATAGCATGGCGCTTGAAAGTTTTCAATTGGCTTATATGATTGATTCGAGTAATGCTAATATCAATTACAAAATGGGGCTTTGCTACATGAACCTGCCTTTTAAAAAAGAAGAAAGCTATGCCTTATATGGAGAAAGCGATTGTACATATTAATAAAAATTACCACGAAGATGAGCCCAGTGAAAAAGGAGCACCCAAAGACGCTACCTATTGGTATGCTAAAGCGCTGCACCTTGCAGGAAAATTTGAACAGGCAATCACGGAGTTTGAGAAGTATAAAGAAGTAGTAGGTACACGTAATAAAGAAATAGCTACTGACGTACAACGACAAATTCAAAGCTGCAAAAATGCAATTGAGTTTAGTAAGAACCCTGAAAATATTATTATTAAAAACTTAGGCGATTCTATTAATACTGAATTCCCTGAATACGGTCCGGTAATAAACGGCGATGAAAGTGTTTTGATGTACACATCTCGAAGACCTGGTAGCAGAGGCGGCGAAAGAGGGCCGGATGGAAGTTATTATGAAGATATTTATTTAAGCAAAAGAAAATCAGATGGTAACTGGTCATATCCAAGCCATTTGGTTACAGGGCTTAACTCTAATTCTAATGAAGCTACCATTGGGTTATCTGCCGATGGACAAAAACTATACATTTACAAAGATGATAATGGTGGGGATATATATTACAGTACGCTTAGTGGCGAACTTTGGTCTACCCCTATACCTTTTGGAGAAGAAGTAAATTCACCACATTTTGAAAGTCATTTAACGGTTTCTTTGGATAGTAACTCAATGTATTTTACTAGCGAGCGCCCAGACGGGATTGGAGGGGTTGATATATACCGTTGTACAAGATTACCTAACGGGAAATGGAGTAAAGCTTATAGATTAGATTCAACCATTAATACTAAATTTAATGAAGATGCGCCCTACCTACATCCTGATGGAAAAAAACTTTTCTTCTCATCGGCTGGACATAACAGCATGGGTGGCTTGGATATTTTTTATACTCTGATAACTATAGATAGTATCGGGAATACTGTTTACTCTGCCCCCATAAATTTAAAAATGCCTATTAACACACCTGATGATGATGAGTTTTATGTGCCAACAGCTAATGGTATTCATGCTTATTTCTCTTCGGCACGCGAGGGTGGTTTTGGCGATCAGGATATATACATTGCTGATTTACCAAAAGAAATTCAGGTTGACCCATTGGTTTTATTAAAAGGTGCGATAACCTTTGATGGCACGCATGATCGTCCTGATAAGGTGGAGATAAATATTTTTGATGCTGCAACAAGCGAATTGGTTGCAAAGTGTAAACCAAATGCCCTTACCGGAAAGTACTTAGCTATATTAAATCCAGGACCACTTGGAAAAAAGTTTATTCTTAAATATGAAGCCACAGGATTTCAACCCATGTCGCAAACAGTTGATGTATTGCCGGGTTCTGCCTACAGAGTAGTAGAAAAAGAAGTAGAGTTTGAGTTTATTAACATGGAAAGTAAATCGGCCACAACTATTTCTATGGGCGGACTGATTACAAATGAAGATATGGAGTCTATTCTTGATGTAGAGATTATTGTGAAAGATAATAATACAGGGGAATTATTAAAAACATATACAACCAGTAGTGATGTAGGCTACTATTATCTTTTACTTGACCGTGGAAGAAACTACAACATTAGTTTCCAAGCACCGGGTTACTTGTTTCAATCACAAAACGTAGATATTCCTAAAAAGGCAGAATCTCAACACGTAGAAATTATAAAAAGTATTAAGCTTGAGCATATTCAAAAAGGGGTAAAAATGGTACTTAACAATATCTTTTTTGATAAAGATAAAGCCACACTTCGAAAGCAATCTATGTTAGAGTTGGAAACTATATATAAGTTACTGAAAGAAAAAACAGACCTTGTTATAGAGGTTTCGGGATATACCGACAATCATGGGAGTGATGCTATAAATAAAAAACTTTCTTTAGATAGGGCAAAAGCAGTAGTAGTATTCTTAACTAAAAAAGGCATCCCTTCTAAACAACTTATAGCTAAGGGCTATGGAAAAGAGAATCCTGTGGCATCAAATACTTTACCTAATGGCAAACCTGACTTAGAGGGAATGCAAAAAAACAGAAGAGTTGAGGTAAAGATTGAAGACTCTAAGTAAAAAACCTATTTTTTGTACGCTCCGTATTTATCTAACAAATAAATAAAGGAAGATATAGTAGCCGCACCTAATTCCAATTCTCTTTTATTTACATGTTCAAAAATATCATCGGCAGTATGGTGAAAATCAAAATAGCGTTGTGAATCAGGTTCAAAGCTAAATTGAGGTACGCCCTTTAATTTACTTATGTCTGTGCCACCGCCACCTTGTTTTATAAAAACATAATAAGGCTCAAATAAAGGTTGCCATTTTTTATAATACTGTAAAGTATCCTGTTTAGCTTCTACTCCAATTGCACGAGGACTAAAACCACCCATATCACTCTCTAAAGCGGCAATATGTTTTTTGTTTTCTTTTGCTGCCAGTACTGCGTATGCTTCCCCACCACGAACCCCATTTTCCTCATTCATATAGGCAATGCAACGTATGGTACGTTTGTTTTTAATGTTTAGTTTTTTTAACACAGCTAAAACTTCTATACTCTGCACAATGCCTGCTCCATCATCATGAGCACCTTCACCTATGTCCCAGCTATCCAAATGCCCTCCTACTACAATAACCTCGTTTGGAATTTCTTTTCCGTGAATTTCAGCTACCACATTATAAGACGGTTCGTCAGGTAAAGTTTTACAATCAGAATACAAATACATTTCAAGGTTTTTATTTTGAGCTAACAAACAGCTTAACCTTTCTGCACTCATAGCACTGATAGCAAATGCCGGGATTTTTTGCTTTACCAAACTATCATATTTCATCATTCCGGTATGCGGAAAATCATTATCCGAGGTGGTCATGGATTTTGTTACAGAAGCTACTGCACCATATTTTGCTGCCATAGAAGCACCACTACGATACTTAACAACTTTTCCATAAGCATTGCCGGTATGTATACATTCTCTATCAAAAGATACATTATAAAAAACGATATTGCCTTTTATTTTTTCTGTGCCAAGTCTTTCTAATTCTTCAAAAGAAGAAACTTCTACTATTTTAGTTTTAATGCCAATAGCTGGAGTTGCCACGGAACTACCCGAGAGCACATATAGAAAGAGATTCTGCTTTATTCTTTATATAAACCTCGCATTTTTCTTTTTTGTCTCGCACCCAGTGTGGCACTATACAGGGAACCAAATACACACTATCTGCTCCCGCTTTTAACATAGCTTGTTTTGCCCAATAAACTGCTTTGGCAGCTTCATTACTACCACTTAAACGACACCCAACGCCTTTACAAAGGCTTCTTAAATTAGCATACGTTTCGCTTTCCGTTAAATGATAGGAATAGATTTTACGGATATTTAAAGAATCTGCATTCTGTTGGGCAAATAGACTTGACTCTATGAGCATCAAAAGAACAAAGAATCTCATAATTTAATACGAAAGAATACTAGAACTTAGCTCGTACTTTACGGGAGTTCTTTTTCTTCTTTTTACTGAAGAAAGAGCCATACCGACTACGATAAAAACTACCATGCCCACGTATTACATAGCTGTAATTAAGAGTAGCAGACATATAAGTATCATTATGATTAGATTGCCCACGTTTATTTTGGGGGTTAAGAGTAGGATTATATCCAAAATTGTTATACCAACTTAAAGGTTCATTAATACTTGCTTTAGCGGCAGTAGTTAATTCATTTGTACGGTTAGATAAGGCCTTACCTTCTGGATTTAATGTAGCAGGATTAGCCCAACCTTTATGTACATCATCCAAATAATCGGTAAAACAGATGCGCCAGTTATACTCAAAACCAATACGGTGCTTCTTTCTAATAGTGAAATAAAAACCAGTTCCTACAGGAACAACAAATTGCCACAAACTGTAACTAACTCCTTCGGTACGCAGAGGCTGAAGAGCAACCCATTCATCTTCATACTTTGCTTTTGGGTTGTGATGCATAACACCCACACCTGCAAACACATAAAAATTAAAAGAGGATTTGAATCGATAACTTGAGCCCAAGTCCTGATTTTCGTATATAGTTAATTGAGGAGTAGCACTTAATTCGAATATATCATTTCTAAAACTAAGATTGCGCGCCCTTCGTTCTGGATTAGTTGAAAGAGAATCAGCACCTTGAATACGTAAATAGGAAAATTGCCCTCTTAATGCTAGTTTTGGATTGAATTTATATCTTACAAAAAAGGCAGGGTCCCAACGGGTTTGACCTAATTTCATGTCAGCAACAAAATCACGACGGGTTTGATTCTTGCCTCCAATATCTCCTAAATAATTAGAAACGCCTGCCTGCCCCCCATAGTCCCAACGATATTGGGCAAAAGTTAGCGTGCATATAAAAGTAAAGAAAATAAATACCCTAAACCTCATCAAATTTTTAATTAGCCCACAAATATAATAATTTTCTGTTTTCATGCAAACGCTTTATTAAAATCAATCTAATATGAGATTATGGGATAAAAAAATGGCCGCTTATGACCGCCTGACATACTTTAAGTATGGCTTAGGTAGGGAGGAGGTATAGCTAAAGTATGGAGAAGGTATTTGATTAGAACAGGGCATGAATATTAAAATAGCAGCTTAAAATGGTGATTATGAGAAGGGTTTAGGTTTTAGTTAAAAAATACATGATAGGATGGTTGTTCGAAAAAAATAATTTTATACAGTTTAATAATTATACTATATTTGGGATTCTTATCTTAATATAACTTAACACGCATGAAAAAAATAATATTTACTTGTTTAACTAGTCTTGTTCTTGTTTCAGTAAAAGCTCAGGATAATAACCCTGTTTTACTAAATACTGATAGTATACATAAACTAAAGAAGGCAGGAAAGATTAATGGTGAAGAGTGGTTTTATCACATGGAAACAAGGTCTATGGAATCCAAAATATCAGTATCTCCGAATCATTCTTCAAAAAAAGGTTCGCATTTCAAAAACAATAATGGTAATAGAACTACATCAACGTCTTGCGATTGCTGGATAACTAGAGATACCTCTTTTTATCCTGTTCAATTTACAATAGGTAGCCCCCCTCTATATCAAAATGATGATGGGTCAACTGTTGGGATGATATTACCATTCAACTTTTGTTTGTATGGTAGTAATTTTGGGACCGCAAGCAACAGGATGTACATTAATAATAATGGTAATATTTCTTTTGGGACCTCTGTTCCATCCTATTTGCCTACTGGTTTTCCAAGCACTACATATACTATGGTGGCTCCTTTTTGGGGTGATGTAGATACAGAGCCCAGTTTTACCGATGGTGGTGTGGTATGGATAAAAAAAACGCCTACCTATTATGTAATTCAGTGGGATAGTGTTGGAGTGTTTGATCATACCGGGCAGATAAATTCTTTCCAGTTAATTATTTCAGATGGTATAGACCCCATACTTCCTTCGGGAAATAATATTTCATTTTGTTATGGAGAAATGCAATGGACTACGGGTGATGCCTCTAGTGGTACTGGTGGGTTTGGCGGATCTCCGGCTACCGTAGGGGTTAATAAAGGAGATGGCACTCACTATTTTCAGGTAAGTTTGTTTGATAACAGCGGAAGTGTTTATACAAATCCTGCCGGAAGCCCTACCAGTGGTGTGGGCTGGCTTGTTGGGAAATCTTTTAATATTGACGGATGCGGTTCGGGTACTAATATAGCGCCCCTTCCTACAACCGGTGGTGCAAATGCTTGTAGTGGTGACACATTGAGTATTTGTGCGGCCGGTGATACTTTATCTCACACCGTAACTTTTACCCCACCTGAAAGCAATCAATCTGTAACTGTAACAGCGACTTCACCTTCGTTAGGTTCTGCTTTTTCTGTGGTAAATTCTACTACCGGAGTAAATGCCTCGCTTACTTTTTTGGTAAACAGTACCGGTTTAACTACCGGTTATTATAACGTAGCCGTAACTGCTACAGATAATGGTACTCCTGTTCAAAGCACTACTATAAATTATGTTATTCACTTGCTAAACACATCTATTCCCACTCCTATTATATCTGTAACACCTTCGGTTACTTGCGGCAGTACTCCACCATTAATTACGTTGGTTAATAGTAGTAGTTATACCAGTTGGACTTGGAGCACAGGCACAAGTTCGCCTACTAACACTACAACCGTAGCATCTACAAGCACAGTAGTGGTTACTGTTACAAGTAGTGGGTGCCAAACATCAGGTTCTGCGGTTGTTCAAATATATCCTGTTCCTAATCCGGTAATAAGCGGTGCATTAACATATTGTACACCTACAGCAACAAGTACCACTATTCAAACAGCCGTTTCAGGAGGTACGGCTCCATTTGCCTACAACTGGAATAGTGGGCTTGCTTCAACCTATTCTTTAACGGCTACAGGTACTTCGACCGGTACTCCTTATACAGTTGTTGTAACAGATGCGCATGGTTGCACAGGTACTGCATCTGTTACTATCACATCAGGTTCAACGACCCCTTTAACTATAACACCCAGAGGTAACTTGTGTGCAGGCGCTGATACACTCAAATCATCCATTACAAATGCTACTTCATATACTTGGACACCTACAGGAGGTATTGGTGTACATGATTCTATGTATATTATAAATACACCCGGTTTATATAATTTATCCCTAACAATAAATGGTTGTGTTGTTTCTGCCCCTCCATTTACCCTTACCCCTCCGGTTCAACCTGTTTTACAGGTTCAACCTGACACTATAATTTGTTCGGGTAAAAGCACTACATTTACGGTAAGTGCTACACCGTCTTCCTCAACCGGATATACTTTTGCCCTGGTATCAAGGTGCAACCCTTTTAGGCACAAGTGATACTATAACTTTAAGCTCAGCAGGTACGTATAACGTGACGGGGATAAATAATGGAAATCTTTGTAAGGGCAGCAAAACCATTCATACTGTTATAGTACCTGTTCCCGCAATCTCTGTAACACCGCACAGCCCAACCTATTGTCAAAGTATACCCGATTCTCTTTGGTCAACGCCATCAGGCGGTACACCCGGATATCATTTTTCTTGGTCCCCAGGAGGTGCTACCACGCAAAATATAAATGCAGCTACATCAACAACACTTACTACTATTATATATACCGTTACAGTTACAGACACGAACGGGTGTTCAAGTAAATACCCTCAAGTATTAAAATTAAGGATTCCTCACTTTACTGTTCATGATGCCCATATTTGTCCGGGTGGTTCTTCTATATTCCACGTAAGTAATGGTTATGGCACAAGCCCTTTAAATTATACATGGTCTCCGGGAGGTATAACTGGCACAACTTATACAGCTTCCGTTGCCGGTACGTATACGGCTGTTCAGGTTGATTTTAATGGATGTATAGTGGTAGATACATTTAAATTAATACAATATCCACAACCACAGGCTAACTTCTCTTATACTCCAACTCCGCCCCAGCAAAGTTCGCCTGTAACTTTTGCAAATACCTCTACTATAGCATCTCCCGATACTGTAAAATGGGCTACATGGGCTTTTGGAGATGGGGATTCGGCTATTGCAAATCTAAATCCTATGCATACCTATGCTAATGGCGGTACTTATACGGTTACCCTTGTTGTAGCAAGTGAATATGGTTGCTTGTCCACCTATACAAATACTTTAAATATAGAGTATGTTATAATTGCTCCTAATATTATTACTCCTAATGGGGATGGCATAAATGAATTTTTAGCGTTTAAAAACTTACAATATTTTAAGAATAATAAAATATGGGTTTATAACCGTTGGGGTACTTTGCTATATCATAACAATAATTATCAAAATGACTGGACAGGAAAAGATTACAGTGACGGGACTTATTTCTACGTTTTAGAAGTGCCTGATAAAAATCAAACATTAAAAGGTTTTTTTGAAAGTATAAAATAGCCCATTGCACCTAATTTAAAGATAGAATCTGAAAAAAGATTCTATCTTTAAAACGTTACATTTGCGCCTATGTTTCTTAAAACAATTGACAGGTATATCCTTAAGAAATTTATTGGCACCTTTATCTTCTCCATTATACTTATCATTTGCATTGTTGTTATTTTCGATGTTTCCGAAAAAATAGACAACTTTATTCATGCTACACTGCATGAAATTATCTTCGACCACTATTTCAATTTTATACCTTATTTCATTAATATGCTTAGTCCGTTATTTACTTTTATTGCCGTTATTTTTTTTACTTCAAAAATGGCAACCCGGTATGAAACGGTTGCTATACTAAGCAGCGGCATTACTTACAGAAGATTTTTACGGCCTTATATTATAGGTGCAACAGGCATTGCATTAACATCTTTATATGTTAGCCATTTTGTGATACCAAAAGCGAATAAACAAAAACAAGCTTTTGAAGATAAATACATTAACCACAACTATCAAACTCAGGAAAGAAATATACACAGGCAGCTTGATAAAGAAACGCTTATATATATGGAAAACTACACCAACTCGGATATGCGTGGCAACAGGTTTACAATGGAAAAAATAAAAAACTTTAAACAATATTATATGCTTAGTGCCGACTGGATACAATGGGACAGTATTAAAAACAAATGGACGACTTATAACTATTATGAGCGTATTATGCATGAGAATAAATTGGATAAAAACCCAGCTAAACGTTATACAGAAGATATTAAATTTGGGAAAGAAAAAATAATAGATATAGATTTTAAACCTTCTGATATGGGACGGATAGAAAGTAAAGTAGAGATAATGACCTATCCCGAATTAAAAAAATTTATTGCCGATGAAAGAGAGAAAGGTTCAAGTGGAATAGAACGCTTTGAAGTGGAGAATTATAAACGAACCGCTATTCCTTTTTCTACTTTTATATTAACCATTATAGGCGTTTGCATTTCATCCCGCAGGGTACGCGGAGGCATTGGTTTGCACCTGGCAATTGGTTTATTGTTGGCAGGTCTTCGGTTTTTTGTTTTTACAGGTGTCTTCTATTTTTGCGATTAATAATATAATGCCTGCCTTACTTGCCGTTTCTGGATACCTAACTTCCTGTACGGAGGTATTGCTTTTTATTTATATCACACAGCACAAAAGTAAATTGCTTAGAAATATAAATCTTCTGCCTTTAAACGAAGATACCCTCTTACAGAAAGGGCTACACTTAAACCCGATATGATTATTCCTAATAAAATAGTTGCTAAAAATAATACCAGTAAAAAGTTAGGGTTTTGAACCACCAATAACTCGGGGATAAACTTATTAGATGCGATGATAAATGCTACAATCATAATGTCAGCTACTATACCTGCTATTACCCCATTTATAATGCCACTCATAATAAATGGTTTTCGAATGAAGGATTGTGTAGCCCCACCAAATACATGGTGCGGATTAAAAAACGCTTGGCATAAATAGATAAGCGGATAGTGTTATTAATTAAAGCAACGGCAATCATAATGAGGATGAACGAAAAGAATAAAATAATAGCACTTATTTTTTTGCGTGTTCTTATTGATATTTTCTACCAATACTTTTTGATAAACCACTTCTCTTACAATTTTCTCGGAAGCTATTTCTTTTTCAATCCACGCAAGGCTGTCGGGATTGGCATATCCGCCTTTATGTTGGCATTAATGGAAGAGAGTAAAGGATTAAACCCTAAAAAGGCAACAAAATCATCGCCTGTTTTTTTCTTCATCTCTTCGGCTGCTTCTTCTTTGCTTTTATAGGAGGCCGATTTAATATAAATCGCAGCATCAATGGTTTTCTTTAGTTTATCAATCTCGGGTTGGGGCGCATCTTCTTTTAAATATACCTGAAAACCTACGTTTTCTTTTACGTGATTTACAATTAACCGTGCATTAATAAACACCCAGCCCACCAAAGCCAGTAAAAACAAAACCAACGATAAACTAACAATTACCGTTACCGACGATGTTTTAATTTTATTTTGCAATACATTACCTGCCATATCAAGGGCTAATGTACATTTGCTTATTATTAGTTTAACCGCCTAAAAAGCACAATAACTAACAAACCATTGTTGAATGCGATGCAATTACCCAAACAAACCTATACTTCGTTAATTAAACAACATGCCAAGCGTTTGGGTTTTGAATATTGCGGTATTTCTAAAGCTGAGTTTTTAGAAGAAGAGGCACCACGTTTAGAGAAATGGCTGAAGAGCAATATGCACGGGCAAATGAAGTATATGGAAAACTATTTTGATAAGCGCTTAGACCCCCGCCTGTTGGTTGATGGCGCTAAATCGGTAGTTTCTTTGTTACTGAATTATTATCCGGAGAAAAAACAAAACCCCGATGCCCCACAGATTTCTAAATATGCGTATGGAAATGATTACCATGATGTAATAAAGGAAAAATGCAAGACATTGGTAGATATTTTAAGAGAAGAAATTGGCGAAATAAACTGGCGTTGCTTTGTAGATTCTGCACCGGTTATGGATAAAGCATGGGCTCAAAAATCAGGATTGGGATGGATAGGAAAAAACAGTAATCTCATTACCAAAAGCAGCGGGTCGTTCTTTTTTATTGCTGAACTTATTATAGATGTTGAGTTAGAATATGATGGTCCTGTTAAGGATTACTGCGGTACTTGCACACGCTGCATAGATGCGTGCCCTACCGATGCCATTGTTGCACCTTATGTAGTAGATGGCAGTAAGTGCATTTCTTACTTTACCATAGAATTGAAAGAAAATATTCCTGCTGATTATAAAAGCAAATTCAATAACTGGACATTTGGTTGTGATGTTTGTCAAGATGTATGCCCATGGAATAGGTTTAGCAATCCGCATACAGAGCCTTTATTCAATAACACCAATGATATGCTTGATTGGGGCGCTAAACAATGGGAAGAAATAAGTGAGGAAGTATTTACTAAAGTATTTAAAGGTTCTGCGATTAAACGCACAGGCTTTAAAGGGCTAAAAAGAAACTTGGATTTTTTGAAATCTGAATAAAATTTACTGGAATACAATAAATTTGCAAGCCTTCCGTTAAAAGAAGAAAACAACAACTTAAATCCTCTTTTCTGAAAAGATTTTTACTTATAACCTGGTTGATCGTATCTTTTGTAAACAACTATGCCCAAAACAAACTGGAAGGAAAAATTATAGATACTAAAGCCGAGGCAGTTTCCTTTTGTCCGCTTGCATTACTCAATGCCGCAGATAGTGCTATAGTGAAAGGTACTATTACCAACGAAGATGGTAAGTTTGTTTTCGAGAACGTTAAGACAGGCAATTATTTACTAAAGGTAAGCTATGTAGGTTTTAAAGACACCCTTATGCTGGTGGGTAAAATAGATTCTTTATCTCTGCTTACTTTGGAGCCTCTTGTTTTAAAAGCAAGTACCGTGAAGTTAGATGAGGTATCGGTTACCGCTACTAAAAAACCGATGGAGTTTAAAAACGGAAATATTACGGTTAATATAGAAGGTAGCCCCATGGCCATTGGCAACAGCGTTTATGATTTGCTGATGCGCCTGCCTGGGGTTATGGTTACCGATGGCGTTATTTATATACAAGGTAAATCGGGTGTACGGGTAATGATTGATGACAGGGTTCAGCAATTATCAGCCGACCAATTGATGAGTATTTTAAAAGGTATGAGTGCCAATCAGGTAGAGAAAATTGAGATACTGAAGAACCCACCTGTAAAGTATGATGCTGCAGGCAATGCCGGAATTATAAATATTATTACCAAAAAAGTTAAACTTACAGGCTTTAGCGGAAGCGCCAATCTTAGCAGTCAGCAAGGATTTTATGGCACACAAATTGGTGGAGCTACTTTGAATTATAAATGGAAGAAGCTAACCTTTTTAAGTGGCTTTGAAGTAAACAACAATTATCAGAATAATACAAATCACTTATACAGAGCGGTTACCTACGATGGAGTTACAACATCCTTAGACCAACATTCAAGAGGAAAAGAAGGGGGTATTGTAGGCGATGCTTTTGCAGGGCTTGACTGGTATGTGAATGATAAAAATACCATTGGTGTTCGTGTGCAAGACGACCCGGGAAGTACCATTAATGTACGTAACGGCATTAATAACCTGAGTGCAAATAACCTTGGTTATAATCAACTCACTTTTGCAAGTAATATACCCAATACCTGGAATTATGTTACTACTAATATAAACGCAGAGCATCTGTTTGATACGGTTGGCACAAAGCTTAAATTTAATACGGACTACTATTACCCATTCCATGATTTTTATGGGGGTTCTTACCAAAACAATTTTTATAATTCTAACGCAACGGTGGCTTTACCCCCCACTAATTTTAATAATAATAATATTCAAAATCTTTCCATCTTACTTAGCCGATTAGATTTTGAAAAAAAGCTTTCAAAAACATTTAGTTTAGAAGCCGGAGTTAAAAGTTCTACCACTACCTTTCACAGCATTTATACCTTGCAGAACCAAAATGATACTACCGGACAATATACTACAAACCAAGACTATACCAATACCTTTACCTACAAAGAAGAAATAGTAGGTGCTTATACCAACTTGCAAAAGCAACTAAAGAAGTTCGCCCTACAGGCAGGTGTGCGAGCAGAAAACACCAGCATACAAACACTAAGCATAACCAGCGGCATTGCATATAAACGGCAGTATTTTAATTTGTTTCCCACAGCCAGTATTAGTTACAGTAAACGTGATAAGCATACGTTTCAGGTTTCTTTTAATAGAAGGATAGAGCGCCCAAACTATAGTGGTTTTAACCCCTATCATCAATTTTTTGGCAACTTACTTTCTTATGGGGTAGGGAATCCTTTTTTGTATCCTCAATATACGGATAATTATGAGATATCACACAATTATAAAGGTAAGGTTGGTGGATCTTTTTCATACTCGCGTACATCAAATTATATTTTCAGCTATCAAACACAAAATGATACTACCAAACAGACAGTAAACAGGCTTGGAAATTTAAAACTTGCCGAAACTTACGCCTTATCTGTGTTTGTGCAACAGGATATTACCAAGTGGTGGACGCTTACCTTAAACGTAACCGGATTCTATTTTGGGTTTAATGGCATAGTTAGTGGCACAGCCTATAGTAATGCAGCTCCGGCAGCCTACGCTAATGCGTCAAACATGATTAGGCTTCCCAAAAACTTTAAGGTTGAGGTAAGTGGTGTTTATTTAAGTCCTTGGCTTGATGGCGTATATACTTTTAAAAGCAGAGGAGCGTTTAATTTTGCCGTCAAGAAATCCTTCTTTAATGATAAATTGAACTTTTCTCTTGGTGTAAATGATTTGTTCTTTACTCTTGGCACAAGAGCTTCCTTATTTGTACCTGATCAAGTATTTCAAAGAAATGTAACTAACGATACTAGGCGCTTGGTTACCGCACTTCCTGGAACTTTGGTAAAGTAAAAGTAGAGCAAAGAGATGTGAAGGGTAATGATGAAGATAAGAAGCGATTGGGGCATTAGTGTAAGCCCTGCAGTTTACTCTTTATAAATGAATTACCTGCATCTGTTGAGTTAACTACGTCTGTATCCCCATTTAATGCTTCATATATAATTAGTATAACAGCTAATATAAGCAGTAATAATATTAGTAATCTAAGGGGTGTTCTACGCTTTGGCTGACCCAATTTATCGGCTAACGAACCCCTATGAATAGAGGCTAATGGACTCTTATGAATAGGGGAAAAGCGAGGTAATTGATTACTATTTTTTTTGGTTTCTGTGTTCTGAATATTGGCAATACTTGAAATAGAAGCATTTAAAGGCGAGTGGCTACCTGTTTTAAGAAGATTAAAATCTTTATCAATATAACCCTCATTTTGAAGTTGCCTAAGCAGGGTTTTAATGCTTTCATGTGTTAGGTGATAATCATTTATTATCCTTTGTGAAAGATCATTCTTCCACCCTTCATACATAAATTTAAAGATAGAATTATTTGGTTTTTTCTCTATCTCGCTTAAAATAAGATTAAGTACTTCGATGTTGTTTTCCATTCGTATTACTTTTCAACCGCATTAAAGTATTCGTTCACTTTCTGACGATAGTAAGGGGTTAAGTCGGCAGGTATAGTTTTAAGAAGTTCAGTTTCTTTTTCTTTCAGTTTCTGGTATTCTAAAAACAATGTAGGGTTGGCATAGTCTTGTTGTTTGGCTTCGTTACTCTTACGTTGCTCATCTTGTTCTTGTTGGCGCTCTGCTTTTTCACTTTCCAACATTTTGGTTAAAATCTCCTGCTGACGTTTTATGGTTTCTTGTGTAATACGTTTGTTTACCAAATCAGTTTCTGTTTCTTCCATCTTACTAAGCATATCTCCACCCGGTTGTTGACCGCCTTCTTTTAATTTTTGCATAGCTTCTTGTACACTTCGGCGAATAGCTTCCTGTTCGGCAGCCATTTTTGCAATGCTTTCGCTCATTCCCGGCATATTACCATAAGGGTTGTTGCCTCCTTTCTGTTGTCCGGGTTTATCGCCGGACTTTTTACCACCGGCTTGTTTACCTTCTTCCAGCATTTTTTTCATCTGCTCAATTTGCTTGTTCAGTTGCTCCTGCATTTTGCGCATGCTGCTCATGCTTGGTTTTTGCCCTTGCCCACTACCTGGTTTTTTACATTTACCACTACCCGGTTTATCACTGGGTTTTCCCTTCATTTGCGCCTCTTTTTGCATTTTCTCTAGTGATTCATTCAGCATCAACGCAAGGTTGTTAATGGATGTCATGGCATTTTGCCCACGTACTTGCGCTTCTCCGCTATTTCGCTCTTCAAGTGCACTAATGGTTTTTTGCATGTTCATCTGCACACTGCTTATCTCGCGGTTTATCATGGCAGAAACTTTAGGATTGCGTTTGCTGATGGCAAACAAACTATCTTCTATAATTTTACTGTCATCCTGCAATTGCTTTTGATTTTGTGCCAGCTTGGTATAATGAGGGTCGTTGGTTTTTGTTTTTTTAATGTCTTTATCCAGTTCTTCTTGTGCAAAAGATACATGCAGTAAATTTTCCAATACCTGCCTGATGGCTTGCATATCTTCTCCTTCTTCTTCCTTTTGCATTTTATCCAAAGCTTTTTGCATTTGCTCACTCATTTGCTGCATTTGCTCTGCTGCTTCTTTTGAGATTTAGATGCGCCCTTCTTATTATTCTTTTGCAATTGCTGTGATGCATTCTGTTGTTGTTCACTGGCCTTTTGTTCCTGCGCTTTGGTATCAGGCATAGGTAATTGATTTTCCATGCTCTTATTAAGCTCCTGCATTTTTTCAATATCCTTTTTTATATCACCAAACTTCTTTGTCAGTTCATCTTGCTTCTTCTCAGCAGTTTTAGCATCCTCCTTTTTATTCTCTCCTGTTTGGTTTTTATCATCTGGTTTTTTTTGCTGAGCATCTTTATTTTCTTTATCAGCAGTCTTATTCTTATCGTCAGTTTTTTTGTTTTCAGTTTCCTTACTTAGTTCATCCTGCTTTTTAGCAAGCTCATCCAGCTTCTTGGTAACATCTTCCATCTTCTGCTCCACTTCCATTTGCTTAAACTGCTCAAGTGTCCTGTCCAGTTCCTTTTCAATGTCCTTATCGCTTAGTTTTAATTTCTCTAAAGTTTCCTGCACTTTATTCTTATCCATTTTATCCATCAGCTTTTGCAGTTCATCAAACATTTTCTTCATCTCGGGTGTCATCATGTTTTCAAAAAGCTTTTCCAGTTCTTTTTGTTTTTCTAAAATGCTTTCATTCTGATTTTTGTATTTGTTCTGCTCTTCATTATTCTGCGCATTATCCTGCTTCATCTGGTCTATTTTCTTTTCCAGCTCTTTTTCGTTTTTCAAAAGTTTTTCCAGTTGTTTCTTTTCATCATAGCCCAATTGCTTTTTCTCTAACACTTTTTTGTTCAGGTCGGCAATTTCTTTTTGCAGGTCTTTGGCCTTTTTCAGGCTTGCTTCTAAATCTTCTTTAATGTTACTGTTGTTTTTATCTGTTTCTTTTTCAAGTTCATCAAGAGTTGGTGCTTTAAATGTTTCAACACTTGTTTTAGCAGATTTAGAACCATTTACCCCGTCATTATCCCACACTTCAAAATAGTATTCAACTTTATCTCCCGGTTTTAATGCCAGTTTAGAAATATCTATATAGTGTACAAAAGGCTGTGTAAGCTGACTGGCCTGCAAAGGCATGGTATATTCCTGCATTTTTTCGGATGCTGTTCCGCTGGTATCTGAACTATATACTTTGTAATGAAACTGAAAACGGTTAAACCCATAATCATCTTTTATATTGCCCGAGAAATAGATAATATCCTTCTTTAACGAATCTGTTTTTTCGTGCATTTCAATTACCGGATAAGCATCCGGTATCACATTAATACTATAGTTTACCGAATCTGCCTTCTGCACAAAACGGTTGTTGGTGTTTATGGTATAAGCCGAGTTCTGCATAAAACGTTTGCTGAACGAGAATTTATTTTCTGCCGTAGGTTTTAATTCAAGTGATGAATCGGCAAAGTGCAGCGAGATACCATCGCTGTTTTTAGTATTAAACGTCCATGTTATTTTTGTTCCCTGCGGCACCAGCATATCTCCGGTATTGCTTATCACTTCATCTTTACGATTCAGGTAGGCAGGGTATTTCAGTTGCGCTTCAAAGCCAAGCAGGATGGGCTTCGGCAATACGGTTAGGTTATAAGGTTTTGATTTAAACCCGCCACCCGATAACTGAAAATCAACATCCTGTTGCACATTTTTAAAGGTGTAGGTAAACTCATCCGTTTTTTGCTTTTCCAGTTTTAGTTCGTTTCCTTTTATAACTACAAACACTTCGGCAGGCGCCTCGCTACCGTTAATTTTTACATGAAGGGTAAAATCCTGTTGCTGTATGGCCTTTAAATCTTTGTTGGCTATTTCAAACTGAAAGGGTGCTTCTTTTTCGTAATATGATGAATGATGAATTAAGCGGGTGGTGCCCGTTTTCAATATTTTTTTGTTTACAATCAGGATAGTGAATAACAGCAGAAAAGGAATGGAAACATACTTCAGGTACTTTCTGTTTTCATTGATATCAATAGCAGCCGTAAACGGAACGGGTCTTAACTCGGTAACTTTTTGGTTAATGCTTGCCTGCAATAACTCTACCGAAGCCGTATTGTCTTGTATAGATTGCAGTTGCAATACATTCAGCAGTTTATCCTGCACATTACTAAAGTGGCTGCCAATAATACCTGCGGCCTGTTTGTAACTGATAACCGAACCAAAGCTGTTTAACTTTAAAAGCGGCACCACAATATATTTTGCAATTACATAGCCGCTGGTACTTAGAAAGCCATAAAACAAAATAGTGCGTATTACGGTATTGAACTCGGCAAAATATTCTAAGGTGCTAACGCCTATATAAAACAACAATACCAAACCAACCGAATACAGCAAGCCTTTGATGAGTTGATTTTTGTAATACTTGCGTATAAACTCATCTAACTTTTGTATGATAATATTATCGGTGGTACCCATGCAAAAAGTAACAGTAAAGATACGAGTTATAACGTTTAAAAGATGGGTTTATGCGGGAAGTTTTATTGTTTCTATATTGTAGATAAGCATCTCCGTACTCAGGGGAAGCCTCTCTGTATAATGGATTAACATCTCGGTGTTGTGGGCGTTAGTGATTGTAGCAAGCTGCAGCGTGTAAAGCCCGACCGCCGCAGGCGGGAACACCCAAACAAAACCCCTACCTCAGCAACTTAGCCTTTATGTTTTTCTTGGGTATAAGGCCCCAGTAGCGCGAGTCGATAGAGTTATCGAAGTTATTGCCAATAACAAAATAATAATCCTGCGTAATGGTATAGTTGCTAACAACCGCCGATGCATTAAGCAGTATTTTGTTGCCTTCTATGCTAAGGTTCTCTCCGGCAAAATTGCCCGTAATGCGTTTGTAGTAAGTAAAGTTGGCGGTGTCTAAGGCAACCACATCCCCTTTTTTTGGAATATATACCGGCCCGAAATAATCTTTGTTCCATTTTACAGCGGGCTTGTTCGGGAAGATAGCCTCATCATACAGTGCCGAATCTTCGTGGTGTTCTTTAATGGTAATGCCTTTACTTTTAAGGTCGGCAAACTGCGTGTTGGTAAGCGTAACCATGTAGGCGCAACTGTCATCAATTAAATATTTTTCAGCAATATGAAGGCTGTCAAAAATTACTGAGTCTTTTTGCAGTTTGGTTTTAATAACAAAGTTATGCAGCAGGTCTTTGTTTATATCGGCAAGCTTTCCGTTTATATATACTTCCGATTTACGAATAACAACCGTATCGCCGGGGAGGCCTACAATCAGTTTAAAGAACAAACCTTTTTGCATCACCGTATCTCTTTTATCTAAAGGAAGATCTACCTGCACAATATCTTCTCTCTTTAGCGGTGATGATAAAAAGGTAAGCGGACGAATGAAGACCATTTGGTTCAAACTCAGTTTTGGCGACATAGAAAGGGAATCTACTCGCGCAAAATCAATTACAAAAAATTTACAAATCAGAAAAAGAAAAACGCCTGTAAGTGCAGACATTACAAGCGTTTTAAGAGTTGATTTATTTAATTGGAACATTAACTCTTGGCGGTATTCTTTTTAGCCTTTCTCTTTTTTATATTGACTATAACCCACCCAAAGAATAACGATACCCACAAAATAAGAGAAGTATGATTTAGAAATGCCATCATCGGTAACATAGGTAAAGAAACGCTCCCAACGATATTTACCCTCTTTAGAGTTTTTAAATAAAGAGGATAACATGCCTTTACCTGAAACAGTATTCTTTGCACCATCCTTCATGCTGAACCAAATGAATAAAGGCGTACCCACCACATGGTCGTAAGGCACATAACCCCAAGAGCGCGAATCGGCAGAATTATGACGGTTATCTCCCATCATAAAATAATAATCTTGCTTAAAGGTATACGTGTCGGTCTCTTTATCGTTAATGAATATTTTTCCGTTTTTAATTTCCAATTTGTTGTTATCATATACCTGAATAACCCTGTCGTACAAACAAATATTAGATGTATCAATTTTTACGGTAGCGCCCGCTTTAGGCAAGGTAATAGGCCCGAAGTTATCGTTGTTCCAAGGGTAACGGGGGTTGTGCGGAAAGATGTGCATATCGTATTGTCCGGCAGGAGAGTTCATTTTCGTCATTGATACCACTCCCGGAATATTTTTAACGCGCTCTACCACATCAACAGGCATGTTAAGCAGGTACACCATGGTATCTCCTTTTATATCTACCATGTGTGCTTCATCCACATATATATCAAGCTTATCTAATAATCCCGCATTCGGAATAAACTGATCGGCATAGGTGCCAAACACAGCACCGATTGTTCTTACAAAATAAAAGTGCTGTGCGTGTTTTGGGGTAGGCACAACTTTATCATTAATGTATAATTGTCCGTCTTTAACCTGTAGTTTATCTCCGGCAATACCTACACAACGCTTTACATAGAACTCTCTTTTATCAACCGGGCGTGCAACAATATTACCTATGGGCGCATCAGCTCCTTCAGGAACAAAATTGGGGTTTTGCATATTGGCATAGCCATAGGTTCTTTCCAAATCATAATAGCTTCTGTTCTGCGCGCCAATAGCAACGGTATCTCCATCGGGGTAATTAAATACAACAATGTCGTTATTTTTTGGTTTGCAATAGCCGGGCAAACGTAAGTAAGGTAATTTAATCCATTCTAAATAGGCTTTGGTGCCTGTAGTAAACGGCATGGTATGATGTGCAAACGGAAAAGCCAAGGGTGTTTGCGGCACTTTAGCACCATAACTGAATTTACTTACAAATAAAAAATCGCCCACCAATAAAGATTTCTCTAACGAGGAAGTTGGGATAGTAAATGCCTCCAAAAAGAAAGTGCGTATAACAGAGGCCGCCACTACAGCAAATACCAATGGGTCAACCCAGTTTTTTATAAACGAAAATTCTTTTCCTTTAATATCAGCAACACCTGTAAACTTCGTATTGGCATCAAAACCTATGTAAACAAAGTATAAATAGGGGACAAAAGAAGCCAGCAATAAATCTGTTGATTTGCGTTTACCAAAATAGCGCGCTAGGTTGAAACCTAACACACCATACATTAAAATGTTTACCCCCGGCACAATCATTAATACAAACCACCACTTTGGTTTTTCTACCAGCTTAAAAGCTTCATAATAATTATAAAAAGGAATAAAGGCTTTCCATGCTGCAATGTTTGCTTTCTCAAAACATTTGTATAAACCAACCCACGATAAAAGAATGAGAATTAAAAAAACTACGTTGCCTATGTACATAAACGAGAGATTATTTTTTTACAAATATGATAATTATTACCTGATTAAATTAACGGTGCCATGGCGTTGCCTGAACTCGCCAGCAGAGGTTTTATATTGCACGGTATAAGCATATACACCTTCTTCGTGGCCGCCGCCATTCCAGCCTGCATTAGGGTCTGTGGTTTCATATATCTTTTGTCCAAAACGATCAAATATATTTAACTGATAATCGCTATTATCAATATAAGCCCCTATAGGTAAAAATAATTTGTTTTTCCCACCCGGGGTAAAGCTGTTGGGTATATAAAGATTTGCATCTACATAAACCGTATCATAGTTGCTTGTGCTTTTTTCCGTAAACCCATAGTGGTCATTGGGTCCTTCAACCGCTTCCACATAATAAACAAAAACTCCTTCATCTGCTGCAAAAGGAGACAAGTCATCCACGTAATTAGTTCCTTGTACATTGGTAGCAGCAACACCAAACACCCCATTAACACTACGATAAACATTATAACCGGAAACACCACCTAAATACATGGCATAACCATTCCAGTTTAAAGTGGCCGTTGAATTTACCGAAGGAACTGCTGTTAAACCAATGCTGTTTGAGGTGTCTGTTGAAATGGTTGGATTTAAACAGGTATCTAAAATCCGTACAAAATAAAAGTATTCATTACCGTTTGTATTTACAGCTGCGTCTGTATAAATATTATCTATAAGGTGTGTGTATGGTATAAAAGCTATAAGACCGTATGCACTTGTTTTACTGCCAGTAGTGCGATATAAATTATAGCCTCCTATGGGTACCGTATCAACATGCCATTGAATATCAATAGTTTGTTGTGCATTAACAGTAACATTATTTAAATAAGCAAAACTAGATACAGGAGGGCTTGCTGTTGTGGTACAAGACCTATTAGAAGTAGAGGAAGCGGTATCTCTTCCGGCTATTGTTTTACCAACCGAATGCGCTCTCACAAAGTAACAATAGGTAGTCCCCGGCAATACATTTTTATGATAATAAACTGTTGTGGCAGTATCACTAACAACACCTAACGGGGCATAAGGGCCCGCATTTATAGAGCAAAAAACCTGGTAATGATCTACACCTGTAACCATGTATTTATAATGTGTCCACGTAATCGTGTTCATTTGCTTACATTGATCATAAGAACTGCTAGTATAAATAGTACTTTGAAGAATCGGGAACTGACTATAGTTTTTACAACTGTCTTTAGAAATAACCGATGGTGTTATTGAACCATCTCCTGGAGAAGCCCCTCCTGTATAGATATAATTGGTGGCTTGGTTATAGTTACATATAGAATCAACAAGCTGGTTAGTAGATATGGAATAGGTGTATATTTTAAAACACTCTACATCTTGTGAGTATGCCGGGCCTATGCCTATAAGTGTTTGTTGGGTTCCTCCTCCGGCATAATTAATAACACTAACCGAATCAATCTGAGGCGGAGTGGGATCATTTTTATTTTTAAAATTTCCTCCGGCAATGTTCGAAACAGATGTACAGGTCAATACGGTATTGACAAGTTCAATTTTATAATTAATAGAGTCTTTACAAACAGTTATGGTATCGTAATAACTATAATTGAGGTTTCCAGTTGACGGAACAGAGGCAACAAACTGCCATCCACCTCCGTTATAATAATAATTTTTATAAATGGAGTAACTTGAACTCTCTCCGGCAGGAATAGGTGGTATAAATCCATTCCAAGAAAGATGAGCTATACCCGGTTTGCCAACGGGTGTGGATACAGTTAAAAGCATAGGCCTTATGGTATCAACAGTAGCTAAGGTTAAACTTGAAGTGGTTGTAGTTTGTACATAGATATAATAGGGTTGCGTATTTGCATTGGTGATAGTATTAATAGTACAGGTATTTGTATTATAGTTATTTATAGTGGCTTGTTGGGTGTAGCTCGGATTATTTGGAAATGTAGAGGTATAAACAACATAATTTGCAAATTGATGGCTAGGATCAGGGGGGATTTGCCAGGTAACAGAAATGCTATTATTAGCTAAAATACTTACACAACCTATTTGCGGCGAGGTAAGCGTTTGGGCAAAGGACCCAAAACAAATAAACAGAGCAATGTTTTTAAAGATAGACTTCAATTTAAATCTTAGAAGTACAAAAATATAACATTTTAACGGGATTTTGCAGTACTTATTGTGTAAGATATTACAAAATGTTTGTTTGCATTAATTTTAAATGTATTTTTGCACTCCTTTTAAAGTTCTTTAGAATAAAAATCCCAAGATAATTAGTTCGGGGTGTAGCGTAGCCCGGTTATCGCGCCTGCTTTGGGAGCAGGAGGTCGTGTGTTCGAATCACACCACCCCGACAATAGCAATAAGCCTTACAGAGATGTAGGGCTTTTTTGTATGCGCAATTTTTGCCCTAATAACCCATTCTTTATAAAACCTACCTATATTTGGCTTATGAAAAAGGTCTTAAGGCTATATGTTTTTGCTTTCTTCTCTTTCTTTATTGGGGGGAAACGGAACAAAGGTTTTAGCTCAAAACACAGATTCCGTAGCTCGGATTTTAAAAGCCTCAAAAGATGATAGCAACAAGGTAAATACACTAAACAAGCTTAGCCGACAGCTTAATAATACCGGGGAGCATGAAAAATCGCTGAAATATGCTAATGAGGCAATAACTATAAGCCAGAAACTATCTTTTATAAAAGGGATGGCCACAGGCTATAAGAACATAGGAAACATTTATATTAATCAATCTAATTACCCAAAGGCTTTAGAGTATTATTTACAATCATTAAAAGCATTTGAAGATATTAATGATAAACAGGGCATTGGCAAGTGTTATGGTAATTTGGGCAACGTGTCTCAATATCAAAAAGATTACCCAAAGGCTTTGGAATATTATCTGAAATCTTTGAAATATTTTGAAGAAATTGGCGATAAACAATTAATAGCTGCATCTTATAGTAACATAGGGGAAGCTTATCGAAAACAAGCTATATTTCCTAAAGCATTAGATTATGATTTAAAATCACTGAAAATAAGACAAGAAATTGGAGACAAACAAGGCATAGGAAATTGTTACAACAATATTGGCATTATCTATAAACATCAAGGGGATTATCCAAAAGCCTTAGAGTGTTATTTAAAGGCTTTAAAAATAAGAGAAGAAATTAAAGACAAACAAGGTTTAGGTGGTTGTTTTAACGATATGGCAGAATTATATAACAGGTTATCAAATTATAAATTGGCTCTGCATTATGGTTATCTGGGGTTGCATATCAACAAAGAAATTGGCAATATAGAGCAAGAGCGTATTTCGTACGAAAGTATAGCAGATGCTTATGCTAAAACAAATCAATATAAAGAAGCATATAGTAATTATGTACTATTTAAAGGGTTAACCGATAGCATTTTTAGTGCGGAAAATAGCAAGCGTATTGGTGATTTAAAAACACATTACGAGGTACAAAAGAAAGAAGCTGAATTAAAAGCCAAAGCTGATGCACAGGAGGTAATTACTATTGAAGAAGAAAAAAGACAACGAATAGTTATTATTCTTGTCTCTTGTGTTTTGGTTCTTGCATTGGTGTTTGCCATGTTTATGTTTAATCGTTTTAAAATAACCCAAAAGCAAAAGGAAATTATTGAAAAGCAAAAGCATTTGGTAGAAGAAAATCAAAAAGAAATTATTGACAGCATTACCTATGCTAAAAGAATACAACAGGTTTTGCTTACATCAGAGAAATATATTAGCAATTATGTAAAAGAGTTTTTTATTTTATTTAAACCTAAGGATATTGTTAGCGGAGATTTTTATTGGGCTACTCAAATAAACAATAAATTTTATTTAGCTACGGCCGATTGTACGGGGCATGGTGTACCAGGTGCTTTTATGAGCATGCTGGGCATTAATTTTTTGAATGAGATTATGATTGAAAAAGGTATTACAAAACCCAATGAAGTCTTAAACACCTTGCGTACCGAAATAATAGAAGCACTTAACCCCGAGGGTAGTGCCGAAAAAAGTAAAGATGGTATGGACATGAGTTTGTGTTGTTTTGATTTTAATGCGCGTACCTTAGAATATGCCTCGGCTAATAATGGTATCTATATTGTTCGAAATAAAGAGGTAATAGAATTAAAATCAGATAAGATGCCGGTTGGTATGCACACCGAGGAGATAAAACCTTTTACATACAATAAAGTACAATTGCAGCAAGGTGATGTAGTTTACACCTATACCGATGGTTATCCCGACCAGTTTGGCGGACCTAAAGGGAAAAAGTTTAAATATAAACAATTTACTGAACAGCTATCATCTATAAGCCAACAAAATACGGCTGCACAAAAACAAACATTATCTAAAGTTTTTGGTGATTGGAAAGGTAGTTTAGAGCAGGTAGATGATGTTACCGTAATTGGCATTACTATTTAAGGTTTATATAGGTAGTTTGTTTCAAAAATGACCGCTTATCGATAAAAACCTACCGTTTAAAAAGTTCTTAGCCCCAAGGCATCTTAATAAAGTATCTTTACAGCGAATTGAAAAACAACCGCTTTTCGTT
>CAVXOV010000006.1:0-32610 GCA_963763345.1 uncultured Candidatus Saccharibacteria bacterium | reverse complement strand
TACGGCGAGTATGTCTTCGACCACGGTTGGGCGCATGCGCTGGAGCGCGCCGGCGGCGACTACTATCCTAAGTTGCAGGTGGCCGCGCCGTTCAGCCCGGTGCCCGGCCCGCGGTTGCTGCGGCGTCCCGGCAGTGCCGTGCCGGTCGGCGCGCTGGCGAGCGCGTTTGAGCAAGCGTGCAAATCGCTGGACCTTTCATCGGTGCATGTCACGTTCTGCACCCAGGACGAATGGACCGAGCTGGGCGAGGCCGGCTGGTTGCAGCGCGTCGGCATGCAGTTCCATTGGGAGAATGCCGGCTACACCAGCTTCGACGATTTCCTCGGCGCGCTGTCGTCACGCAAGCGCAAGGTGCTGCGGCGTGAGCGGCGTGACGCCAACGCCGCGGGGCTGACGTTCCACGCGCTCACCGGTGCCGCGCTGACCGAGGCGCGTTGGGACGCGTTCTATCGCTTCTACCGCTCGACGGTGGACCGCAAATGGGGCTCCGCCTACCTCACCCGGGAATTCTTCTCGCTGCTTGGCGAGCGAATTGGCGATCGCGTTGTGCTGATGATAGCCGAGAACAATGGCAAGCCGGTTGCGGGCGCATTGAACCTGGCGGGCAACGAGGCTTTGTATGGCCGCAACTGGGGCTGCCGCGGCGACTGGCCATTCCTGCATTTCGAACTTTGCTACTATCGTGCGATCGAGTGGGCGATCGAACATGGGCTGCAACGTGTCGAAGCCGGCGCGCAGGGGCGGCACAAGATCCAACGCGGCTATCTGCCGAAGCCGACCTACTCGGCCCATTGGATCGCGCATGCCGGGCTACGGCGTGCGATTGCGAATTTTGTCGAGGAGGAGCGCGTGGCATCCGCGCTGAGATGGCGGCACTGGAAGAACAGTCGCCGTTTCGCAAAGATGGCGAGGCAGAGGGGTGATTTAGCGGTTGTTCATATGTGATCGGCATCATGGCGTGGGCCAGCCGCGGGAGCCATCATGCCGGACACGTCCGTTGACACGACACCACCACGCCACGACCTGGAATTTCGCGTTGGCCGGTTGGAGCAGGACATGGGTGACGTAAAGTCGATCCTTGGGCAGATGCTGCCTCTGATCGTGCGCATCGACGCGACGATGCCTCACCTTGCGACGAAGGCCGAGCTGCAGGCCGCCTTTGGCACACTCGACGGTAAGATCGGCACGCTCGAAGGGAAGATCGGCGATCTGCGGAGCGAAATGCACAACGAGGTCAGCAAGCTACGCGCCGAACTCGCGGAGAAACCGAGCAAGACCTATCTCTGGATGGTGCTCGGCGTCTTGATCATGGCCTATGCCGCCGGCCTGGCCGGGCTTGCCGTGCTGAAGTAAACGCGGCCGAGCGCCAACTAATCCATCGGTTCTACCCGCACGATTGAAGCGCCGTGATTGCTGCCGACCCAGAACGACACCGGGGTCTTCCGATCATCGACGAACGACCGCCGCATATTGGTCGGCCGCGGCAGCAGATACTCGGTGAACGCGCCTGATCGTGGATCCAGCCGCTCCACCCGGTCCGCCATCATCGAGCCGGCCCAGACATCGCCGTTACGATCCGCCACCACGTCATACGGGAAGTATCCCGGCGTCGGCGGCGTCCATTCGCGGAACGTCTGCGTCGCGGGGTCGAACATGCCGATCTTGTCGCCGCGGAACTCGCCGAACCAAAAGCGTCCGGTTTCGTCCAGCGCGCCGCGGCGTGGTGCGGAATTGGGAGTTGGTGTCGGCCAGGTCTTGATGGCGCCGGTCTTCGCGTCCACCCGGCCGATGTCGCCGCGACCGAACACGGTGAAATATACGTCGTTCGCCGCATCGCTGCTGATGTCGTAGAGATTCGGGCTGGGGATCGGGAACGGCTGGAACACCTCATACGCGCCGCTGGCGATGTCCAATCGGTAGATTGAATAGGTGCCGTCGCGACGGTGGCGGCCACTCACCCGGGCGGGTGTTTGTCTTTGCGGCCGGAGCTGATTTCCTGATTGATCAGGGAAAAGAGCAATGGGACGGTGAGGCCGAGAAACAGCACCACGAGCAAGACCGGCTCGACGATGTAGACGATATCCCAGGAGATCCAGCGTTCGGAGAACGGCCAGAACGGGCGGATGCCATAGCTGTTTGTATAGTCGAGGAGAATGTGGCTGAGGCCGGCGAGGCAGGCATACAGAAAAAGCAGTCCCCAGCGCGGAGGAAGATTGGGTCGCGCATTTTGCGGCGGCGGAGGCGCCAGATTCCGTAGACAAACACGACCACGGCTGCGGCCATCAGCGGTACTCCGAGAAAAGAATGGGTAAAGCCACGGTGGTGATTCAACCCGAAGGCCGGACCGCCGAAGCGGCTAAGGACATCGAGATCGGGGGCCTCGGCAGCGAGGGTGAGGGTAAGCGTTGCGAGCGCGGTCTTGCGATTAGTCCGGCGCGGCCCATGTTGGCGCCGAATAGGAAGTGAGTGACAGGTTCCAAGTTTGACGAGTTTAGCAAAAGTCAGAAGTCAAAAGTCACAAGGTAGAAGGCAGAGGTCAGATTGAAGAAGTGGCGGCTCCGGCAATTCAGTGTGCGGCAGGATGAGTTCGACGGACTGCCTTGCTGTCAGGAGAGAATCAGATCGAAACCAGAAATCGTGACATAGGCGCGGAAATCGCGATCTCGGGTGATCAGCGGGATGTTGGCATCGATACAACTCTGGGCGATCAAGGCATCGCCGAGCCTGGCCTTCCGGGTCCTCGCCAGCACTTTTGCGCGCAATAACCCGGCGCGCTGCCAGTAGTGCGAACCGATCTCTATCAGGGGGACATCCTTGAGAGTTTCGGCAACGCTGGACGGCAGTTTCGGATCGCTCAATAATTCCGTGGGCCAGCCGGAACCATGACGACCTGGCGGTCTTCGAGTGCGCGGTCCAACAGACGCGTGTCTTCGCCCTCGTCACCGTGGAGAAACGCGATCCAAGTGCTTGTGTCAGCAGCGATCATCGTTTTGGCGGATCGTATTTGGAATTATCGACGCCGCTTATCGATCCGCTTTCAATTCGACAAGGGTTCGACTGAAGCGGACTTTGCCTCGAAAGCGGCGAAGCTGCTCATAAGCCTGCGAAGCCGCGACTGAAAAACTTCTACATTGATAACAGGTAAACTTTATAGGAGAGATACCAAATAACTTGGCTAACTTTATGTTATAGTTGCTTAAACTATCTATCGCTTTTGTGTGGTTTGATGTTGTATCTATATTATAATAGGTAATGTTTTCGGTTTTATAGGTACGAAACTTATACGTATCAATTAGCGGAAATAACTTTAACGAATCATTAACTTTTTTTACAGCAAATGTGTAAACAAAAAACACGCCCATGCTTTTACTGGTAGTATCATAATAAGAATAACCAACCTGAACCGTACTATAATTAGAATCCGGTCTAGAAGCATCTATCATATTCGGTTTTATTTTAGATATATCATACCCATTAAATTCCCCTCTTATTAAGTAGTCGGGCATTACATAAGCACATCTCGTTTCTTTAGAATAAAAATCAAAAGCCTTTCTATCCATAGAAAATAGTGCTTTATGATACTGGCTCATTAACTCAATTAATGAATCTACTTTTGGAGTTTTATAGTTTAAAACTGATTTATTAATCGTTAAATCTTGGTTAAACTCAATGGTTTGTGCTTTTGCGAGTTCAACTGTTAAAAAGAAAAGAATACTTAGTGTAATTTGTTTCATGGGCGTTAAAAATAATTATAATAGTGATTCATGCTAAATGACATGGATACTATATCTCGAAACCTACATAATCTTATTCACACTCTTGGTTTAAAGCAAGCCCGTTCCTAAGCCAATGGCAAGGAGGATAATCATAATGGTTACCGTGTATTGAACAACGGTTAGGGTAATTTTTTTAAGCAATTTACTTCCTATATAAGCTCCTGCAAATGCAGATGCAATGGCTGAGATGAGCAGGGTTAAGTTATCGTGAATATTGATGTTTGATAAACGAGAAAAGTAAACCGAGAGACGGGTAAAATCAACCGCGCAGGCAATAAGAATACCGGTGGCAATAAAGTTTTCTTTGCTTAAACCACAGCGCAGCAAAAACATACTTCTTAGCGCACCCTGGTTGCCCGAAAAGCCTCCAAAGAAACCACTTACTATACCACCTACATACAATTGGTTTTCTTTAAATTGAATTTGGTTAAGTGCAGGCAGGGCTTCGAACAAGGCAAATACAATCATTAAAACAGCGATGATAAGTTTAATAAGTGTGATAGAAAACAGCTTGCCCTGCATGGTATAACTATACAAAACCACATCGCTCGAAAAATACAGCAGTAGCTTAGCGCCTATAAATGCACCTATTACCGATGCAAGTCCGAACTTAATGCCCACCCGCCAATTGATTTGTTTGCCAACCAATACTATTTTAAACAGGTTGTTTAGCAAATGTACAATACCCGTAAGCGCAATGGCAACCTCTACCGGAAAAAACACAACAAGTGCAGGCGTAAGAATAGTACCCAACCCAAAACCCGAAAAGAAAGTTAGCAGGGATGCTATTAAAGCTACGATAGAGATAATGACTATTTCCATATTGATTTCCGGTCAAACCTACAAAATATTAAACGTAGTCTTTGGCAAATAAGTAATAGGTTATTAGGTGAAATGAATGCCTATATTTTTGCATCAGGCAGCCTATTCTTTATAGTTTAGGCAGATGTTTTAACACATTATGTGGTTATTGCAACAAAAACCTTTGTACGCGCCACGCATCAATTACTTATTGTAGCAAAAACCTCTGTACGGCTCATGCGTCAAGTACTTATTGCAACACTAACCTCATTACGTGCCATCCGTTAAGTACTTATTGTAGCAAAAACCTCTTTAAGTGTCACGCGTTAGGCACTTATTGTAGCAAAAACCATCTTACCTGCCATGCGTCAAGTACTTATTGTAACAAAAACCACCTTACCAGTCATGCGTTAAGTAATTATTGTAACAAAAACTACTTTACGCGTCATCCGTCAGGTACTTATTGTACAAAAATTGCTACACGTTAGGTAATAAACAGATTAACTGTCGAAATGAACAGGTATTTTACGAGAAATGTTAAAGTTTACGCCTCTTTCACCAACACGTGTGTAAACACGGTAGATGCCGTTCCGCCTACACTTTGTATTAAACCTACGCTGGCTTCTTTTTTTATTTGGTTAGCACCTGCTCTGTCGGTTAGTTGCAGGTAGGCTTCCACAGCCTGATAAACCCCGGATGCACCAATAGGATGCCCTCTGCCTTTTAAGCCACCAAAGGTAGAAACCGGTATTTTGCCTGTTGGTGTAATCTCACCTTCAAAAGCCAGTTTCCAGCCTTCGCCTTGTTTGGCAAAGCCCATAGCTTCTAAAGAAAGGGTAGATATGATAGAGTACGCATCGTGCAATTCAAAAAAATCAACATCATTGGCAGTAATCTCCGCCATATTAAAGGCTTTGTTGCCCGAACGCTGAATACCTTCAGCTGCCAAAGGATTAGACCTGTCGCCAATGGCAATAAACTCGGTAGAAGAAGCCGAAGCCGTAATTTTTATGTTAGGCGCATTATTATTTACCGAAGGGTATTTAGATAATACGATAGCCGCAGCCCCATCGCAGATAGGTGATGCATCAAACAAACGAACCGGACTGGTTAAAAATTTAGAGTTGATATAATCTGTAACTGAAATCTCTTTATGAAACATAGCGTTAGGGTTTATATTGGCATTTTTATGCGCATTAACCCCAAACATGGCAAAGTTATCGGGCGATACATCGTACTTATCAATATACATCTGCATCAAACGGGCGTTAAGGGTAACAAAAGTTTCTCCTTTTCCGCCCTCCTTTTCCCAATCGGATGCCGTTGCAATAGATTTGGTAATGAAATCCTTATCCTCGTGGCTCATTTTTTCTACTCCGCAAACTACCACAGTATCACACATGCCACTCATAATAGCCATAAAACCCATACGCAAAGCAGCTCCGCCCGAACCACAGGCAGCCTCAATATTAATGGCTTCGGTGCCTTTTAACCCGGCTTCGTTAGCTACTAAAGGGGCTAATTGCTCTTGATTAGAAATAACACCTGAAAGCATATTGCCCAAAAAGATGGCATCGGCTTTTTCTACGCCTGCATCTTTCATAGCAGCTTTAATTACACTGGCGCCCATTTGGCGGATGCTGAGTTCTGAGGCTTTCTCTACTTTAAGCTGCCCTACTCCTGCAATATAAACTCCGGGTTTTTGATAATATTTCATGGTAATTTAATTTGTTAAGGAATTGTTTATAAAATCCGAGGTAAAATTAAATAGATAAAACGCAGCCAATGTTAAGCAAAAGTTAAGTTTGTGTTAAGTAATTGTTAAGTTTTATAGGAAAATTAGGATATTTTAGGGGTAGATAAATGTCTTTTGTCGAAGTTTAAGACCTTGCCCAAAAACTTAACGATTACTTAACTTTGAAAAGTACTTTTAAGTGCTATTTTTGCCAGCCAAGTGAATACCCTACACAGAGTTTATTAAGTATTTTTACTTAATTTAAAACCTGAAACCACTTGTAATTGATAAAATATCAGACATCATAAACAATAACAAGATGAGTAAAAAAGGTTACCGTTCAGTTTTTAAATCTTTAGTCTTAGTTGTATTAGCTTGCGTATGGAGTAAAAATCCGGTGTATTCACAATCGGTTTTAGTGCAGTATGATGCTGTCAATTATAATTCCGGTTTTAATACATTAAGTCCTTCTTGTACAAGTTCTTTAACAGCAAGTTTTAGTACTTTGGGAGTTAGTGCTTTATCTACTTCGCCTTATGGTTATTGTCCTGCACGATTTGCAGCATGTGGGTATTTTCAAATTACAGCTAAAAGCGAACCAGGCTATGCTTATTGCAACTCTGCAGTACCTTCTTTATCTACCACACCTGATTATATTTCTTTTACAGTTACTCCAAGTGCCAGTAATTGTGTGTTTATTTCTCAGTTTAATATAACCATGGGAACCTATGGTACTGCCACAACACATGGAGCAGATCAGGTATTAGTTGGGTATTCTTTAGATGGGGGAACTACATGGGTTACCGGACCAATATTTAATATAACACCTTCTAATAGTGGAGGCGGATCTACCGGAACTGGCAATTGTGCTCCTGCTGCTGCCCCAGGTGCCGGATGTGCTACTATGACACTTTTTACTTGGAACTTAACCCCGTTTAGTTCTTTAAGCCCTGTTGTTTTTAAAGTTATACCTTTTGATGCAACCAAATGCGATTGTACAAATGGCGCAAATGGTAATGATGAATGGGCTTTTACTCAAATAGAAGTTGATGGTGTTGCAGCACCGCCGCCAACTATTACTGTAAACAGTCCTACAATTTGTGCGGGTTCTCCAGCTTCTTTATTAGCAAGTAGTGGTGGTACTGCCGTTTCATATACATGGAATACAGGTTCAACCGCTAATCCTTTAAGTGTAAGTCCTGCAACCAATACCGGTTATACTGTTACCGGAACAAGTGCATCAGGTTGTACAAATACAGCAACAGGAAGCGTTACTGTAAATAGCGTTCCAACAGTAACTGTAAATAGTGCAACTGTATGTTCTGGCGGAACAGCTACTTTAACAGCCGGCGGTGCTAATACGTATACTTGGAATACGGGTGCAACAACTAATCCATTGACAGTGAGCCCTGTTTCAACTACAAATTATACAGTAACAGGTGCAAATGCAATAGGTGGTTGTACCAATACGGCTGTAGGAAGTGTTACCGTGAACCCTCCCCTTACAATAACCGTTGTAAATGCTACTGTTTGTTCCGGTTCTGTCGGTACTTTAACAGCAAGCGGAGCAAGTACTTATACATGGAATACAGGTGCTATAGGTGCTACTATTTCAGCATCACCAACTGTTACAACAACTTATTCGGTTACCGGAACAAGTGCCGGAGGTTGTACTGCAACGGGTACAGGAGGTATTACAGTAAATACCTCCCCAACTATAACTGTAGTAAATGCTACTGTATGTGCCGGGTCTGTTGGTACTTTAACAGCAAGTGGAGCAAATACTTATACGTGGAATACAGGAGCAACGGGAGCTAACCTATCAGTAAGTCTGGGTGCTACAACAGATTACACTGTTACAGGAGCTACTGCTGCGGGTTGTACAAATACGACAACCGGAACAGTAACCGTAAATAGTGTTCCGGTAATAAATGCACCTCCTACCACAATATGTCCGGGAAGTACTGCAACTCTTACTGCAAGCGGTGCAAATACGTATCCCTGGAATACAGGAGCAAATGCAGCTTCTATTACGGTTACACCTTCAGTAACTACTACTTATTCCGTTACAGGAACAAGTAGTAGTGGTTGTATTAGCGCAACAGCAACAACAAATGTAACGGTAAGTAATAGTTCTACATTAAGTGTTTCGTCATCCAAACCAATTGCCTGTTCTGGTGTTTCATTTACTTTAACGGCATCGGGTGCAACCGCAAACACGTATACTTGGGTGGCATCAAATGGTACTGCAATAGCAAGTAATTCCAATCAAATTGTTGAAACTCAAACTGCTTCGGTAACTTATACTGTATCAGGTTCTTTGGGTGGAGGTTGCACTGCGTCTCCAACCGTTATCACAGTTAATATTGATTCCCCTGTAACTCTTACTGTTACATCAAATCCGTCTAATAGTGTTTGTCAAGGGAATTCAATAGCTCTTACAGCAAGTGGAGCGAGTACCTATACCTGGACACCAAGCATTACAAACGGAGTTGCTTTTACACCAACTGTTTCAGCTAACTACTCAGTAACAGGAACGGATGCCAATGGTTGCAAAGCAACAGCTACAGAATCGGTAACGGTAAATACTAATCCAACGATAAGCGTAGCACCTCAAACAATTTGTCCGGGTGCAACGGCAACACTAGTTGCAACACCTGCAAGTTTAACCTCTTATACATGGAGTACAGGCTCTTCAATATCTACTGCAACCGTTAGCCCCGCATCAAATGTAAGTTATACAGTTGCCGGTACGGATGCTAATGGTTGTATAAGTAATACAGCAACAGCAAACGTAACGGTAAATGGTAGTCCTACACTTACTGTTTCGGTCACCAAAGCTACTGCGTGTATAAATATTGCAGATACCTTAAACGCATCAGGTGCTTCCACCTATACATGGATAGCATCGAATGGGGTTCCTATAGTAAGTAACAGTTCTCAAATAATAGAAACCCAAACAGCTAGTGTTACTTATACTATAACGGGTACTGCCGTTGGAGGTTGCTCAACCAGTTCTTCAATTATTACAGTTAGTGTTGCACCTACCATAACATTGAGTATTACTCCAAGTTCTACCAATGCAGCTGTTTGTCAGGGTAATTCAATAACACTTACAGCAAGCGGAGCAAGTACATATACTTGGACACCAAGCATTACAAATGGAGTTGGGTTTGTTCCGGCTTCATCACAAACATATTCGGTAATGGCTAATGATGCTAATGGATGCAAGGATAGCAGTAATATTCCGGTAACAGTAAATACCCCTCCTACAGTGAGTGTAAGTGTAAGTTCTCCAACTATTTGTCCTACGGCAACAGCAACGCTTACAGCTTCGGGTGCAACTACTTATACATGGAATACAGGTGCAACTACTATAAGTAATATGGTTAGCCCAGTTACAACAACACCTTATACAGTAACTGCAACGGATGCAAATGGCTGTGTAGCTGCTGCTACAGCAACCGTAAATGTTGCAACTAGTATAATTATTATACCTGCAGCAACACATGCCTTATTATGTTTTGGAACTGTAGATACATTAAGTGCCACCGGTGCTCAATCTTATACGTGGTCACCAAGCACAACCTCTATTTCAGCAACTAATGATTCTGTTACTGCAAATCTAACTACCCCAACAACTTATACGGTTAGAGGTTCTTCAGGTACCTGTTTAGATTCTGCAACTATTATGGTAAGTATTGCCACCCCAATTACTCCAACTGTTACAGCTAATCCTGCTAATGCAACCATTTGTGCAGGAGGTAATATTACCTTAACAGCAAACGGTGCATCTACTTATACTTGGACGGGCGGGGTAGTTAATGGAAATCCATTTACACCTTCATCAACTCCGCAATCTCAATCATATACTGTAGTAAGCATAGATATGAATGGGTGTATAGGAACTGCTGTTGAACCTATAACAGTTAACCCTCTTCCAACATTAACTATTACGCCTACTTCACCTTCGGTATGTGCAGGAGAAGACAGTACCACATTAATTGCATCAGGAGCATTAACTTATACATGGAGTACTTCTGTGATTTCAACAAGTATAACTGTTTCGCCAAGTGGTACGCAACCCTATACTGTTATAGGCACTGATATAAATGGTTGTATAAGTGGAGGCTCTCCCGTTACTACTACAATAATAGTAAATACACCAGCCGCTATAACAATTAATAGTTCTATGGGTTCATCTGTTTGTTCAGGTTCAACAACCACTTTGACTGCATCTGGTTCTGGTGCTAATACCTATACATGGAACACGGCGTCTAATCTCAATCCTATTACTGTGAGTCCGATAAACGCAACTACTTATAGTGTGAATGGTATAGACGCAAATGGATGTAAAGATTCTACCGCAATAACAATTGGTATTAGCCCTTCGCCAAGCACACCTGTTATATCCGGCCCAAATTTCATTTGTTGGAATGTACCAACTGTTTTAACTGCTACTGATGCAGTAAGTAATGTAAGCTATATTTGGACAGGGCCTATTCCTTCAACAAATACAGTTTCAATTTCCTCTTCTGCAAGTGTTACTTTACCCGGTGTATATGTGGTAACAGCAACTAATGTATGTGGAGTTGCTACCTTCACTACAAATACTTTAGTTGGAGATACAGTAAGAGCATCCATAATTTCTCCAACGGTTTCTCCGTCAACAGGTTTTGCACCTGATACGGTTAATTTTGTGGGTTCTGCAACACACCCTAATGGAACTACGGTACATTATGTATGGAGTTTTGGTAATGGAGATTCAGCCCATATCCAAAACCCAAGTGAGATATATACTGCTCCAAGTTTAACTCAAAACACTTATACGGCAATGCTTTTAGCCATTGATAATAATGGCTGTTGGGATACTGCTCATGTGGTGATTGTAGTTAATGAAATACCTACTATGATTATTATACCCAATATATTTAGTCCAAATGGAGATGGTATAAATGATGTATTTAGTATAAAAGCTACTGGTATTAGTAACTTTGATTGCAAGATTTATGACCGTTGGGGAATCTTATTACATGAATGGACAGGCATTGATGGTGGATGGGATGGAAAAGGTAAAAACGGAAATAATGAAACTGATGGTACTTATTTCTATATCATTAACTATAATGATATATACAATAAAGCTATAAATAAAAACGGCTTTTTTGAATTAGTACGATAAGATTACTATTGTTAATTTACTATGCTTGAGTTCTATAACTCAGTAATTTAATAGTGAGTACTTTAATCCAATAAAATATATACATAGGTGTATATTCTGTCGATTATTTAATGATACCTTATAAACATCTTCTTGGTTATAAGTATTTTTTTTGTAATTTCATCGTTTGTTTTAAATGTTTAGTCGTAAAATAAAGATACTACTTTCGTTAATAATCCTTGGGCATACTTTGTCTGCGCAATACTTTGCAAAAAGAGATTCGTGGAAAAAAGAACAAAAAGAGGTTTATGTTGGCATTGGAGCGGCAGGTTTTTTAGGTGATATGGGTGGTAAGGCTAATAATGGTATTCACTATAGTTATCATGATATTCAATTTCCCTATACAAAAAGTGCTTGGGCAGGAGGTTTTAGATACCGTTTAAGTAAGAAATGGGCTTCCAATACTGCGTTTTCATTTCTACAAGTTGCCGGAAATGATAATCTATCAACCAATATTTATAGAGTAAATAGAAACTTAAATTTTAAATCAAATATATTCGAGTTAAGCACACGTGTTGAATTTGCTTTATCTTTTGATAAACATGGGAATAAATATAAAATTAAAAAAACCATGTTTCGTAGATACCATTCTTACGGATCTTATTATTATCTTACTGCCGGGATAGGGGCGTTTTATTTTAACCCTATGGAATCTTACAAGGGTAATTGGTATAATATACATGATTACGACTTGGAAGGGCAAGGACTTCCAGGCGGGCCAAAACAATTTAAAAGAGTTTCTATTTCTATACCTTTTGGAATAGGTGCAAAATATATTATTGCCAGAAAATTTTCAGTTGGTATAGAATATTTATTCAGAAAAACTTTTTCGGATTATATAGATGGGGTTAGTACTGTTTATTATAGCCCTGATTTATTGATGAAATACAAAGGTCCTATAGCTGTAGCATTGGCAGATCCTAATTTAGGAAGAATACCTGGTCAAACGATAGCAGGTCAGGAGAGAGGTAATCCAAAAGATAAAGACTCTTATTTTACTTTAGAAGTTAAATTAGGATATATTCTTAAAAGTAAAAAACATCGTCGTGTAACCAAAGCTAAGTTCTAATAAGTTTAGAACTTATTTAAAGCCGTTTAACGTTATTTAATTTCATTCTTACCAATTATATAATATCCTGTCTAAGTTTTCGTTAATTTTAAGAACATTTTGTTTGATATGCGCAAAAGTTTAATAAAACCAATAGCAGTAACCATAAGTACTGCTTTACTGTCTTTTTCATTTGATAAGAATCAGATAATATTGGATATAGTAATGAACGGTTTAGACCAAGCTCATTACAGTCCTCAAAAAATAGATGATAATTTTTCTGTTAAGTTTTTCGATTTGTACATGAAACGTATTGACCATGAAAAAATATGGTTTATGCAGGGAGATATAGACAATATGGCAAAGTATAAAACTAAAGTTGATGACCAAATTAACGCTGAAACATTTGAGCTATTTAATTTGTCGAATGAATTAAAGACAAAACGGTTATTAGAAAAAGAAGCTTGGTATAAGGATATTCTTTCAAAACCTTTTGATTATAAAACAAATGAAGAGTATGAAACAGATGGAGAAAAAGCAACCTTTGCTAAAACTGAAGCCGAATTAAAAGATAAATGGAGAAAAAGTTTACAATACCAAACTGTTTCTAGACTTAATGAACTGTTGCTTGCTCAAGAAAAAATTAAAGAAGTAAAAGCAAAACGGGATACCACAGCTATTATTAAATCTTTTGATTCGCTTGAAGTTGAGGCTAGAGTAAAAGTTCTTAAATTGAATAACGATTGGTTTAAGCGCTTAAAAAAGCAAAATAAAAAAGATCGTTATTCAGAATACATAAATACTATTACTGCGATGTACGACCCACATACCGAGTTTTTCCCTCCAAAAGAAAAAAAGATGTTTGACCAAAGTATGAGCGGACAATTAGAAGGAATTGGTGCCCGGCTTCAACAAAAAGATGATTATATAAAAGTAAGCGAACTAGTGGTTGGAGGGCCTGCTTATAAACAAGGTGATTTAAAAGCGGATGATATTATTATGAAAGTAGCACAGGGAAGTAATGAGCCTGTTGATATTGTAGGGATGGAAATTGATGATGCTATTGATTTAATAAAAGGAAAAAAAGGGACCGAAGTTCGCCTTACTATAAAAAAGCCGGATGGTTCTTCAAAAACAATCGCACTAATAAGAGATATTGTTCCGCTAGATGAAACCTTTGCTCATTCTGCCATTATACAAAAAGAAAAGAACAAGGTAGGCTACATTATGCTTCCTACATTTTATAGTGCCTTTACTGCAAATGGTACCCATCATTGTTCTCAGGATATAAAAAACGAAGTGCTTAAATTAAAAAATGAAAATGTAAACGGGATTATTTTAGATCTTCGTAATAACGGAGGTGGTTCTTTACAGGAAGTTGTTGATATGGCAGGTTTGTTTATAAAACAAGGTCCGATTGTGCAGGTACGAAAGAAAGGTGGGGAAACAGACCAACTGAATGATAAGAACCCTGATCAAATTTATGACGGGCCACTTGTAGTTATGATAAACAGAAATAGCGCATCTGCTTCAGAAATTATGGCAGCAGCCATGCAGGATTATAAACGTGCTGTAATAATGGGTACACAAAGTTTTGGAAAAGGTACAGTACAAAACTTCTTGGATTTAGATAATTATTTACTGCAACAATTTGATTCATTAAAACCACTTGGTTCTGTAAAAGTTACCATACAAAAGTTTTATCGTGTAAATGGTGGAGCTACCCAATTAAAAGGTGTTACCCCTGATATAACCTTACCCGATCCATACTTTTATATTGAAACTGGCGAAAAAGAGCTCGATAATCCTATGCCTTGGGATGAAATGGCCAAAGCAAACTATATACCTTTTACTAATATTAAATATGATAAATTGGAAAAATCAAGTCATGCAAGGATTGAGAAAAACAAAGAGTTTGTATTGGTTAATGAAGAGGCAAAAGAATATAAAGCCAAAAAGGATGATAGCAAATACAGTTTAAATTTGGATAAATATATGGCTGAGGCTAAGAAATATAAAGAGGATAATAAAAAATACGAAGAATTAAGAAAAGATATTCCGGGTGTTGATGTATCTCTTATGAAAATGGATATAGAAAGGATTTCATCTGATACATCCAAACTTAGCAGAGAGAAAAAATGGGCAAACAATCTAAAAAAAGATTTTTATTTGGATGAAGCAAGCAATGTAATTAGGGACATGAAATAGAAAAACTATTTCACGTCAACTAAATACTCAGCAATACATTCGCCATTCAGGTAAATAACAAAGTCAGATTTTACAGCAGCAGGAAAAACATATTTAAAGTAGTATTGTTTTGTCTTTTCATCATACACTAAGTTAACGGGTGTTACAAACTTATCTGCATTTATAAGCACTGCTGCATTCTTAAGAGTTGTACCGCTGGCTATATTTAATTTTAAGGTATCAGCCTGATGCCACTTGAAAGTTCCTTTTTGCAGAGAGATGTTGTCTATATTAAAATGAAAGTAATCAGTATAATAAACAGGCCAATGGGTAAACACTTTTTTCTTAATAGGTTTATCTAAGAACTGATACTTCTTGTCTTTAGGATAATGGTCTAATATGAACTTTTCAGACGGAGTAAGATAGTAATGCTCATCAAACTCTTTCATGTATTTGCGAGTTACCACATTATACTTGCTGGTAGCCCAGGTAACATCAACTAAATACCAAGCGTCATATAGCTGAACACAATTCCATGCGTGGTCGGTTTTCTTTAAGGGTTTGTTTATATCCTTAGCTTCCGTTTTTGTATAACCCGTAATTACTTCGCAAGGAATATTTACCGCATTACACATCTCTTTTAAAAGATTAGAGAAACCCTGACACACCGCCTTATTCTTCCTAACCACTTTATCAGTTTCAATAACGTTTTGAGCACTTTTGTTGTATTCTATATTATCGGTTATCCACCTGAAGATGGCTCTGAACTTCTCCTGCTCTGTCTTTAAATCTTCAGTAAGCGCAGCAGCAATTTCGGTAGCTGTTTTATATTTCTTCTTTGGGAAGTACAGGGCAATACTGTCTGCCTTTCTGTAATCAAAAGCTTTTAATTCAGCCAGTGATTGGGAGAAAATACCGACAGGAAATAGAAACAAGAATAGATATCGAATCATCGTTTGCAGAGTAAAAATAAAGATTAAAACAATAGCCCATCTTAAAATATATTATCAACTTTGAAAAAAATATCCTATGCAGGCAGAGATACTTACCATTGGCGACGAGATTTTAATAGGTCAGATTGTAGATACAAACTCGGCTTGGCTTGGCACAGAGCTAAGCAACATCGGCATCTCGGTAAAACAAATTACATCGGTTAGCGATGATAAACAACATATTTTAGAAGCCCTTGCCTCAGCAGAAAAACGTGCTGACATTATCATCATAACAGGCGGACTTGGACCTACTAAAGATGATATAACCAAACATACCTTATGCGAATATTTTAATACCCATTTGGTTATGAATAAGGAAGTCCTTGACCATGTGGAAGGTTTCTTTAAAAAACGTAACCGCCCCATATTGGAGGTAAATACCAAACAAGCCGAAGTACCTGCCAATTGCGAAGTGCTGTTTAATAACTATGGCACAGCACCCGGTATGTGGTTTAGGCATAACAACAAAGTATTTATAAGTATGCCCGGTGTGCCTTTTGAAATGAAAGGCATTATGACGGACATTGGCATTCCCAAAATAAAACAAACCTTTACGCTTCCATTTATATACCATCGTACTGTTTTAACCCAAGGTATAGGAGAAAGCTTTTTGGCAGATAAACTAAAAGACTGGGAAAATAACCTTCCTACAAAGGGAATTAAACTTGCCTATCTGCCTTCGGCAGGTATGGTTAAGCTTCGTTTATCTATAAAAGGAGAGAACAAAGAGTTAATAAAAAAAATGGTAGATGAGGAAGTGAAAGTACTTTACAACCTTACTTCAGAATATATATACGGCGAGGAAGAATTAGGTAAAGAAGCCCCTACCTTTCAGGGTATAATAGGTAAGATGCTTTTAAAAAGAAACCAAACCCTTGCTATTGCCGAGAGCTGTACTGGTGGCTATATATCTCATTTAATAACGTCTGTGGCGGGTAGTTCTGCTTATTATAAAGGTAGTGTAGTTGCTTATGAGAATGAAATTAAAATTGCTGAGTTAAACGTAAACCCCGATACCATTAAAACATACGGAGCTGTATCGTTAGAGTGTGCCGAAGAAATGGCAAAAGGTATTTTAAAAGCCTTTGATACCGATTATGCTATTGCCACTACCGGTATTGCCGGACCAACAGGCGAAACACCCGATAAACCCATTGGCACTGTTTGCATTGCCATTGCAACTAAACACGAGGTTAAAGCACAACGTTTTGTGTTTGGCAACAACCGCTTCCGCAACATACAAATGGCTGCCGATATGGCTTTAAGCATGCTTAAGAAAGTAATCTGAAAAAGCTTATTATTTAGGTTGTTCATGAAGATTATTGCTGTTGTGCTTTGAGTTTCGATGCTTTTAAGGCTACTGCAAATGGTTTGTACTGATAACTGTTAAAGTACTTCTTTTACAACCCCTTTAGGATAGGTTTATATTATTTCCGTTATTTGTTCCATGCAAATCCTGTCGGGTTATTCTCTTAAAAAATACCACACCTTTGGTATAGATGTATTTGCGCAATACTTTACGGAAGTAAATTCTATCGCTGAGTTTAAGGAGTTGCAACAAAATGAGGTGTATAAAAACAATCCCTTGCTTATTTTAGGCGGAGGCAGCAATTTGCTCTTTACCAAAAACTATACAGGCCTGGTTATTAAAAATAACCTGAAGGGCATGGAAGTTAGTAAACAAGATGAAGACCATGTTTGGCTAAAGGTTGCAGCCGGAGAGAACTGGCATGGTTTTGTGCTAAGGTGTGTAGCTAATAATTATGGTGGGGTAGAAAACCTATCGCTTATACCGGGTTGTGTGGGTGCAAGTCCTATGCAAAATATTGGTGCCTATGGAGTAGAAATAAAAGATGTTTGCGATGCAGTGCAAACTATAGATATACAAACGGGAGAAGAAAGAACTTTTACCAATGCTGATTGTCAGTTTGGATACAGAGAAAGTGTATTTAAACACATCTATAAAAATAAGTACTTAATTACTGCGGTTGTTTTTAAACTGAATAAAAAACCTGTTTTTAATACATCTTATGGTGCTATTGAGCAGGAGCTAAAAGCAATGGGAGTTGAACCAAGCATTAAGGCTATTAGCGATGCCGTTATAAACATAAGAAGTTCTAAACTGCCGGATCCTGCAAAGATTGGTAACGCAGGCAGTTTCTTTAAAAACCCCGAAGTAAGCAAACAAAAGCATGATGAGTTAAAGCAACAGTTTCCTAACATGGTTGCTTATACTTTAGATAATGGTCATTACAAACTGGCTGCCGGTTGGTTAATAGAGCATTGCGGCTTTAAAGGCAAACGCATTGGCGATGCGGGGGTGCATATAAACCAGGCATTAGTGTTGGTTAACTACGGCGCTGCAAAAGGAGAAGAAATCTATAACCTCTCTCAACAAATTTTAGATACCGTTAAAAATACCTTTGGTGTTGTTTTAGAAAGAGAAGTGAATATTTACTAGCTATTTGTCATTGCGAGGAGGAACGACGAAGCGATCGCTATTACATAGGGAGATTGCCGCGCTACATTGCATTTCGCTCGCAATGACATTGACTCTACTTTTTTTAAAGGCTCGCAATAACAACTAGACAAAGCTCAGGTAATCATAATGCTGCCCAATAATCTTATCAGGGGTAACCTTTAGCCAGTTGTTAAGCAGCGTTGCGTAAATGTTTCTAAAATCTATTTGGTATTTTATATCGCCTTCATCTAAATTGGTTAAATCAGGCGCAGCATTATAAAAGCCTTTCTTCTTTAATCCGGAACCTAATATAAACACATTGTTAGCTGTACCGTGGTCGGTACCGTTACTTGCATTTTGATTTACACGTCTGCCAAATTCAGAGAATACCATTACCGTTGTATCATTCAGTTTATTCATACTCTTTAAATTCTGAATGAATGCAGTAACTCCTTCCGAGAAATCTTTTAGTAGTTTTTCTTGTCGGTTCAATTGCCCTACGTGCGTATCAAAGCCACCCATAGAAGCATAATAAACCCTTGTGTTTAAACCCGAGCCAATAAAGGTGGCAATTTCTTTTAGTTGTTTAGCTAAGTTGTTTTTCGGATACTCAAAGTTGTTCTTGTATGTTTTGCTTGTCTCAAAAATATACTCGGCAGATGCATAAGTCTCTGCCATTGTTTTGTATAAGTAAGCAACATTATCATGGTCGTTTTCGGGAACTAAATCTTTCAGTTGTTTAAAGAAGGGCTCGCGCGTTTCGTTATATAACTGTTGAGGATTGTTTACAGCAATTCCTTTTTTTGCATCTCCTTTTAAAGCTAAAGATAAAGTCTGGTCAAGCTCTATGGCAAGGTAAGGATGGTTGCACTCACTACAAGACGAATCTAAATAACGCCCTACCCAACCTGTATTTTTATATTCATTGGCATCGGTTGCACTTTGCCATATATCCATAGAACGGAAGTGTGAACGATTGGGATTCGGATAACCTACATTATTAATCACACACATTAATCCATCATTGTATAAACCCTGCAAACCACTCATGGAAGTATGAAAACCTAAATCATTTGTAAGCTTTAATACATTATTCTTTGGTATGGCAATTGTTTTGCGTGCGTTATAATAAATATCATTTTCAAAAGGAATAACTGTATTCAAACCATCGTTACCACCCGAAAGCTGAATGATAACAAGGTTTCGATATTCATCTACTGCAAAGTTTTCTAATGGCTTTAGAAAGTTTGGTATCCACAAAGCGGCAGTAGCTAAACTTGTTCGTTTTATAAAACTTCTTCTTTCCATTATCTTAGCATAATTGATATTCGGGCATAGAAACTATCTTCAGCACCAATTGTTTATTAGTAGGTGTATTACTCAGTAAAATGTTTTTCTTGACATCATCTAACTTAGGCAACAATAAACTTTCTATTAAATCATCTGGCTTTGCATCTGTATAAAAAGGTTTTTCACCCGGGTTTATTTTTATGGTTTCAGGTAAATCAAAAGATTCTTCAGGCATATCATCTTTCTCCTTAATATCAATCTTACCACCATTTAAAACAAGCGAAGGAGCTTTTAAACGCAGCAACAAAGTTGAACTGTCAATCCAGTTTCTGCCACCTGACCAACCTGCTACGTTAGGCGGATAAAATAAAATCTGCCCTAATGCTCTTTGCATTTTAAGTAAAGCACCATCAGGCGGAATCACACCAAATGACTTGGAGAACCCAACGACAAACTCAATAGGAGACTTAATGTTTGCACCAATATTAGCATCATCATAAAACCAATCAGAGGTAAATAACTTTCTCAAGAGTTTACCTGTATCATACTTATTTTGAAAATAATAATCAGCTAATTCAGCTACGTGTTGTTCATCACTAACCTCATTTACAAAAAAACGATAGAACTTTCTGCACAGATAAACAGCCGGTTGTTTTTGATTGAGGATAATATTAATAATATCCTCTCCGGTATAGTTACCTGTTTGCTGCATAAAGGTTTTTACTCCGTCATCATGCGCTCTGTCTTTAAACACAAACTCGTAGGTATCAGGGTTAAAGCCCCATCCGGTAAGTGCTCTGGCAGATTCTTTAATATCCTGCTCGGTATAGTTATCTCTTCCTATGGTAAAGAGTTCCATCAATTCACGGGCAAAATTTTCATTAGGATGCTGCTTTCTGTTTTAATTATTTCTAAAAACTGTAACATCGCAGGCGATTCGGAGACGGCAAGCAATAAATCTTTAAAGGGAGAAAAAACAAACTTACGCTGAATATTTTGCAGTTGTTGCATGGTATATGGATTCTCAACCCTGCATGCAAAATGCCCATGCCAAAATAATGTTGTTTTTTCTAAAAGTGGGGTAGGGGAGGTAACCATTTGCTTAACCCAAGTGGTATTCATTACTTGAATTCTGTCTCTGGCTTTTTTACCTAATGTTTTTCTATCTTCTTTAGACATACCCTTTACCTCATCTCGAGAAGGCATCTCACTTAGTTGAACACAATTTAAATAACCCGGTTTACCATCTATATTTAAGAGCGCATCAACTACTTCATCAACCTTTTTTGATTGAATTTTTTTTGCATCCTGAATAGAGATTCCAAAACCTGCCCTGCTGTATAAATGGTATATGTGTTTTAACTTCATGCCTCTTTGATTAGTATAGAACCAACAGGTTTAAACTTAAGAAAGTTAATTTATCTTAATTCCAATGATGGTAACATCATCTACCTGTTCTAAACTACCTTTCCAATTATCAAAAGATTTAGAAAGAATGATTTTTTGCTCTTCTAAAGGTTTGTTGCTGTTTGCCAATAATAAATCTTCTAATTGCTTGTATTTATATTTCTTTCCTTTATCACCACCAAATTGGTCTGGGTAACCATCTGTCATTAAATAAATAATATCTCCTATTTGTAGCTCTAACGTATGGGTAGTAAAAGGTTTAGGATACTCTGTTTTACCAATAGGTTGTTTATCTGCTTTTATTTCTAATAGTTCAGCACCTTTATTCTTTATGTATAGTAGTTGATTGTTAGCACCGCTCCATTGCATGTTGTTTGTGAGTTTATTTATTCCGCAAAGAGAAATATCCATACCATCTTTTATTTCTTCTCCGCTTTTGGCAAAGGTTTCTAAAACAAGTTCGCGTGTTTTATCTAATATTTTTCCTGTATCGCGCAAGCCAAATTCTTTTACAGCTCTGTTTAAAGCATTACTGCAAACAACACTTACCATGGCACCCGGCACGCCATGTCCGGTGCTATCTGCGGCAGCAATGTAGGTTACATTATCCAAATGTTCCATCCAATAAAAATCTCCGGCAACAATACCTTTAGGGTTATAGTATATAAAACTACTGGGAAGATGTTTTTTTATTTCAGCATCAGCAGGTAAAATTGCTTGTTGTAATCTTTTGGCATAGTTAATACTGTCAATAATTTCTTTCTGATTTTCTTCTACTAAGTGTTTTTGTTTCTCAATAATACGTTTTTGCTTTTGAGTTACTTTAACTCGGTTATACATAAACACTGAGAAGATAAAAACAAGCACCAAAAGACATGAAACAAGCACTATAACTATTTGCTGCCGTTTCTGTTCTTCTTCAGAAATAGCTTGCTGGGCTTCGGTCTTAACCTTTAGTTCGGCTTCCTTTCTTTCTACTTCAAAATTAGTTTTTAAATCGCCCAACTGTTTACTGTTATCTGCATTAAAAATACTGTCGGTTATGGTCATGTATTTTACATGATAATCATATGCCTCTTTATACTTTTTAATCTTGTTGTAAGAGATGGCTAAGTTTTGATATACCTCTCGCTCTAAATCAATATCGGCTATTTCTTTTGCTATTTGCAAACTAGAGTCTCCGTAACAAATAGCTAATTTGTAATTTTCTAATTTATTGTAAAGTTCAGCCATGGTGTTGTAGCACATACCTACTCCTTGTTTGTCATCTGTTTCTTTACGTATTTTTAATGATTTTAAATCATACTCTAAGGCTTTTGCATAATTAGATTGATCCATATATAAAGCGCCAATATTAATACAGCAAGTACCCATGCCGTTCTTATCTCCAATTTCTTCGCTTATTTTTAATGATTTGAATTGATACTCTAAAGCTTTTTCAAAGTCTGCTTTAAAGCCATAAACAATTCCAATGTTTGTATAGCAGGTACCCATACCTTGCTTAAAGCCAAGCACTTTACATAATTGTAAGGCTTTGAAATGAAAATCTAAAGCATTTTTATAATCATGCTGATTGCTATAGATAAGCCCTATATTGCTGTAACAAGCTTCTACCCATTTTTTATCGTTAAGTTCTTCGCTTATTTTCAAGCTCTTTAAATAATACTCTAACGCTTTGGTGTAGTTAGATTGATATTGATAAACAGCTCCTATGTTATTAGAACAAGAACCTATGCCTTTCTTATCATTAAATTCTTCATTTATTTTCAGAGCTTTTAATAAGTATTCTAAGGCTTTTTGTGAGTTGTCTTTATTTAGATACGCTACGCCTATAGTTTTAAGTGCTATGCCTTCATATTTTTTTTGATTAGCTTTTTGAGATAGTTGTAATTGCTGTTCTGCCAATACAATAGCCGTATCCGGATTGTTGTATATATAACTCCAGGCAATATCATAAATAGCTTTTAAGCGGTTCGTATCAGCTTGTGAAGTATTGTTATATACCCTCCATAGAGAATCTCTATTTTGTGCAGAGCAGCAGTAGGAATAAAGAAGCAAGAAACAAGAGGGTATGTATATAATCCTTTTCATCTAACCTTTATTCAACTTGTTTAAACTATTTGCAATGTACTTCTCGGATGTGATTAAAGCAGATTGAATACGTTTTGCGTAATGTATGCTATCCATTACTTCTTTATTTTTTTCGTGCAAACTTTCGTAAGCTTCATCAACCATTTTCTTTTGGTTTTCAATAATAGTTTTTTGTCTTTCAGTTACTTTAAATCGTTTGTATAAAAATAAAGAAAATAGAACAACAAGTATAAGTACTCCTGCAACAGCTGCTATGATTACCTGTTGCCTTTTGTTTTCTTCATGGGCAATGGCTTTTAGTTTTTCTTGTTCGGCTTCTGATTTTATTTTTAATTCGGTTTCTTTCTTTTCTACCTCAAACTTGGTTTTTATATCGCCAAGCTGCTTGCTATTGTCGGCATTAAAAATACTATCGGTTAATGTTTTAAACTTTACATGATATTCATACGCTTCTTTATACTTGTTTAGTTTGCTAAATGATTTAGCCAGATTTTCATAAGCTTCTCTTTCGCCATCAATATCGCCAATTGCTTTACATACCATCAATTCAGAATCGCAGTATTGAATTGCCATTTTATAATCAGCCAGACGGTTATACATATCGCCCATATTACCATAACAAATTCCCTCGCCCTCTTTATCATCAATTACTTTTCTTATCTGCAAAGCTTGTATATAATGTTCTAATGCTTTATGATAATCAAATAGGTTTTTGTACACATTGCCTAGATTACCCAAAGAAGTTGCTATACCTCTTTTATTACCCAGTTCCTGGTAAATTTTCAGTGCTTTTAAATCATATTCTAATGTTTTAGTGTAATTAGCCTGATTCTCATAAACAGCACCAATATTGCTATAACAATTTGCAATACCTTTTTTTTCGTTGGTTTCTTCTAATAGTTTTAATGCTTTAAAAAGGCACTCTAACGCTTTAGGGTAGTTAGATTGATACCAATAAACCAAACCGATATTTGCATAGCAGTTTCCTTCGTTTTTTTTATCATGCATCCCCTCTCTTATTTTCAGCGCTTTCAAATAATTTTCTAATGCTTTGGGGTAATCTGCCTGATACTGATAAACAACCCCCATGTTGTTATAGCAAAAGGCAATCCCCGATTTATTATTTAGCTGTGTATATATATCTAACGTTTTTAAATAGTATTCTAAGGCTTTTGAATAATTACCCATATAACTATAAGAAATACCTATGGCATTAAAGGCATTAGCCTTCCATACTTTAGCATTTTTATCGGGAAGAGTGGTGGCAAGTTTTAGCGCCTCTTGCGATAAAATAATCGTAGTATCGGGTTTGTTACTTACCAGACTCATCGCTATATCCTGTAAAGCCTTAATTCTGTTTGTATCAGCCTGCGTTTTATCGTTATAAATTTTCCAAAGAGAATCTGTTTTTTGTGCATAACATGTCTCAACTATGCTCGGCATGACAATAAGTATGTTTGCAAGGATTATAAGAAGGGAAAGTAATTTCTTCATGATGTAACAAATATAAAATAAAACTCTCTTCTTATCTTGTCTTGGCAAATAAAGAAATGAAGGTAACAACTAACTAAGGTACGGCTAACATAATTAATAATTTTTTTGGAAATAAAGTATCATCTCCATAAACTTGAAATACGAACAAGAAAGGAGATACCGAATGATAACACCACTAAAACGTCTGCACATATAGATACCAAATCTTAACTGTAAACCTAAACAGGAAAGGAGATTAATAGAACAAGCGGACACCCTTAAACCCTTTCATAAGCTTCCTTTAAAATCTTAAAGCAATCTTATAAGCTTCTCTTCACGGCTCAACACTTCACTACAGAAGAACGAACCGACAATTCAATTAATCATTCATTTAAAAACACACAAACAATGTCTAACACTAAGCAAATGTCCTCATCATTTAAGCAAATATTCTCGCTTTGCGCTCTCCAATCCTCATCTTTAAAAATAGCAACTATTTGTGCCGAAAATGAGGAGGCTCGTATATAAAAAATAGTCATTTCTAACTATTGTGGGGATAAAGTAATTAAAATATCTTTATGCCTATTAAAACAAATAATATGAAGAAAGCACTATTTATTACCCTTATTGTCATTGCGAGCATAGCCGAGAAAGCTCAAGCACAAATTATTATTACTGTGGCAGGTAATAATCATCCTGGTTATGGTGGAGATGGCGGTGCAGCTACTACAGCACAATTATTTGGTCCATCCGGAGTAGCGCTTGATGCGGTTGGCAATTTATATATTGCCGATTTTGCTAATAACAGAATACGTAAGGTAACTCCTTCTGGCATTATTTCAACTTATGCAGGCAATGTAACAGGGGGATACAGCGGAGATGGAGTACAGGCAACAGCAGCAGAATTAAATAATCCAGCTTGTGTGGCATTTGATGCAGCAGGTAATTTATACATTGGTGATTATGGTAATAACCGCATACGTAAGATAAATACGGCAGGCATTATAAGCACCATAGCTGGCAACGGAACTGCTAATTATACTGGAGATGGCGGGCCTGCAACTGCTGCAGAATTACATAATCCGGCGGGAGTAACAATAGATGCATCCGGAAACTTATACATAGCAGATTATCTGAATGATGTAATACGCAAGATAACAATAAGTACCGGTATTATTAGTACAGTAGCAGGAAACAATATCCAAGGTTATACAGGCGATGGTGCGCAAGCAACTGCCGCAGAACTTAACCGCCCGTATGGAGTGGTGCTTGATAATGCAGGTAATATCTACATTGCGGATACTTATAATCATCGAATACGTAAAATAAATACTTCTGGTATTATTAATACTATAGCTGGAAACGGAACAGGAGGCTATAACGGAGATGGGGTTGCGGCAACTGCTGCCGAATTAAACAGTCCTGCCGGATTAACTATTGATGTTGCAGGCAATGTATATATTGCTGATACATATAGTGATCGTGTGCGTAAAGTAAATACATCTGGTATTATAACAACCATAGCCGGAATTGGAACGACAGGATGGACAGGAGATAATGGGCCTGCAACTGCTGCTCAATTATATAATCCAAGTGGGGTAGCTCTTGACATATCAGGTAATATTTATATTGCTGATGCTTATAATTCTGTAATACGAGAAGTTGGTGCTTGTATACCGATCACACCTAGTATTTGTATGGTAGAGTCTGATACTTTGTATCCGCAAAACAATGTTATTTATTGGAATAATGTTTATTCTGCTGATACTTTTTATATATACAGAGATACTGCAAATTATAATTATGCTCTGATTGGTAAAGTACCTGCTTCTGATACCAGTATGTTTGCCGATACTGCCCGCCATATTTATCACGCAAATGGAAATCCTACAGCAAGTCAATGGCGTTATAAAATTGCTTATACCGATACTTGCGGTGGTGGAAGAAGAATGAGCCCAATGAGTCTTTGGCATCAAACAGTTTTTATGACTAATTCCTCAGGAACTTTTACTTGGAGTCCTTATCAGGTAGAAGGTGCAAGCATACCCTATTCCCAAGTATCTGGTTATTGGTTTGAAGTAGATAGTTCTACCACAGGTCATTTTTATGATATACAGCAATTAAGTGCATCTTCTACTGCATATATAGATGCCGGCTATACCGGTTATCCTAACCCTACTTACCGTTGTTATGCTTATGGTTTTGGGTGTACTCCATCTGCACTAAGGCTTTCAGGCAATAATAGTGTAGACGCTGTAAAAGTAAAATCACATAGTAACGTAAATAATAATAGAGTTGCAGGTATAAAGCAGTTTGCAGGTAGTAATAACCAAGTAGCCATCTACCCCAACCCCAACAATGGTAGTTTTGTTATAGAGCCAAACAGCGCAACCAAACAAACCATACAGGTTTATGATGTAACCGGTAAGCTTGTGCTAAGCCAAACCATAAACGGCAAAACAAGTATAGATGCTGGTAGCTTACAAGAGGGTATTTATAACATCAGTATTATTAGTAACGAAGGTGTTATAAATAAGCGAATGGTTATTATACATTAGGGCTTAGTTCCTTGCTCTACCACCAATTTTTTCGTTTAAAAAAGAGTGCCATACCAGCCATAACGCTTAGCATAATACCCCATACAATATAATAGGCATAGGGGCTATTAATTTCGGGCATGTATTTAAAGTTCATGCCATACACCCCCACAATAAACGTTACGGGTATAAATATGGAAGAGATAACCGTTAAGGCTTTCATGGCTTCGTTCAGCTTGTTGGAGTTACTGCTTAAATAAATATCCATAATGCTGGATAACATCTCTCGGTCGCCCTCGATAGAGTCTAACACACGGTTTACATGGTCTTGCAAATCGCGCAGATAAGCATCGTTGCTTTCGTGTATCAAATCAGTTTCGCTACGCACCATGCTATTAACAAGCTCTCTTACCGGCCACATCTTGCGCCGCAAAAAGTTCATCTCTCTTTTTAAATCGTGCAGCTTTATCAAGGCTTCCCGTTGTGGTGAGTCTGTAATTTCATCATCCAGCTCTTCAATATGTTCGCCAAACTTTTCCAGTATTTTAAAGTAGCAATCTACAACAGCATCCATCAGGGCATAAGCCAAATAATCGCATTGCATTTTGCGCACACGCCCCTTATCCAGTCTAATCCTTTTTCGCACAATATCAAAAGCATCGCCACCGCCCGGTTCCTGAAAAGAAATAACCGTATCGTTAAAAAGCAAAATACTTAAATGCTCACTGTGTATTATGTCATCCTGATACAGCATTTTCATTATGCAAAGCAGATAATGGTCGTAGTCTTCAAACTTTGGGCGAGACTCAGTATGTACTATATCTTCAAGTGTCAAAGGGTGTATGTTGTAATGCTTACCAATGCACTCAACCAACTCTAATTTATGTATTCCTTCAACGTTTATCCACTTAATTAAATCGGGCTTTATATTAGCAAGGCATTCGGATAAATCATAATAATCATTCTCAAAAAAAATACAATCATTATATTGTATTAGTGTAATCTTAACGCGCTCGCTACGCTCTTTACCTATGTAATAAAGCTCTCCGGGAGGTGCACCTACATTATGTTTCTGCTTTTTTACCTGTTCCATGGGTTATTCGTTTGTAGTTGTTTTTTATTTGCAATCATATATTCGCTTTGCTCGGCTGTTTATGGTTTAATCCTTCTACTACAATTACAATTTCTCCTTTTACTGTTTTTAATGAAAAGTAAGTAATTAATTCCTGCAAGGTTCCGCGTTTGGTTTCTTCAAAAAACTTTGTCAATTCGCGTGATACAGAAGCTTTCCGCTCTGTTCCAAAGCTGTTTTTAAGTTCTTCTAATGTTTTTACTAAACGATAAGGCGATTCGTATAGAATTATAGTTTTAGTTTCTTCCTGTAAAGACTTAATTTTAGTTGAACGCCCTTTCTTTACCGGAAGAAAACCGATGAATACAAAACTCTCGCACGGAAAACCGCTATTTACTAAAGCAGGAACAAAAGCAGTAGCACCAGGCAACGTTTCTACAGGTATATTAGCTTCAATGCAGGCTCTTACCAATAAAAAGCCTGGGTCGCTAATGGCAGGTGTTCCTGCATCACTTACCAAAGCAATAGTTTTTCCCTGTTGAATAAGAGCAATTAGTTCTTCCAGAATTTTATGCTCGTTGTGCTGGTGGTACGATTTTAAGGGTTTCTCAATCAGAAGATGTTTTAACAAATGAACAGTATTTCGGGTATCTTCAGCTAAAATCAGGTCGCATTCTTTCAAAACACGTATCGCCCGAAGTGTAATATCTTCAAGGTTTCCAATGGGTGTAGGTACTATATAGAGCTTAGACATACTGTTTTAGCAGAGTTATTGTTTTAATGTTAAGGCAATGTTAAGTCACAATGTTTAAAATTAAAAATAATTTAATACAACAAGTGTTGTATTTGACGCTAAATATTTTTACTATTGTAAGTCTGTATGAGGAAGGTATTAACAACAATTGTATTTATAGCAGGATTATTTTTGTTGATGCCGCATATAAGTTTTTCTCAGGGCAATTATCACGAGAATACTAGTGGGGGGCGCAAGAAAGAAAGCAGCAATCAAACGGGAGTTTCTAAGAGAAGGAGCGGAGGATTATTTAAACGTAACAAAAGCGCAGGTAATGCCGATGCTTTTGCTAGCAACCGAGCCTCTGGCAAACAAGGCTTCTTCCATAAAATATTTCATAGAAGCGGTGGTGGTGGTCACGAAACGAGAAACGCTTCTTTAAGAAAAACAAGACCCGGTAAAGTTCAAGACCGCGAACAAAGAGGCTTATTTAGAAGAATTTTGTCTCCTAAAAAAGCAGGCAATGAAAAATTCCTTAAAAGGCAGAAGAAAGATCGTGCGAAAAACCGATCTAGGGGTAGTTCCTTCAGTAATTAAAAACTTTCAAATAGTGCTATAGTTAAGATTAAGATGCGGCACTTTCTTTACACACTTTTTTTCATATCGCTACTATATATTGGTAAAGCCCAAGATGTAGAAGACTACGATGATTATCAGGAAAAAAAACGTGTGCATACTGATTTTAAAGAATCACTGTTCTCTGTAAGATTCTCAACCACTTTACCTGCACCTGTTTCAAACGCTGTATTGCGTAATAAATTTAGGGGTATATACGAGATGAACCTTTCTTTTAATTTGAGGTTGTCAACTAATTTTTTTGCAGGTTTGGGGTTTAAATCGGGTTTGTTGGGCTTAAATGCTATTCCCGATCCAAACTCTGGTCTTGATTTAAATACTAAAATGCAGCTTTACACAGGTTATATAAAAGTTGGGTACAATAAATTTCATACCGAGAATATATTCTCAACCTTTGCTTTAAACATGGGTTATAATTCTTCTTTCTTTACCGATGTTACAAACCCAAAAAATAGACCTGATTTAGACAAAACATATTCCTCTTTTTTAATAGAACCTGAGTATAGTCTAAACTTAGCGGTAGAAGAAACATTTTCTATCGGTATTTTTCTGTCCTATAATTATATGCCCACTGTTTTTAACCCCGCTAATATTGCCCTACAAGACCTTACAAGTATTACAGGGTTAAAAACAAACAGCGCTACAGGCATTATTAATTTTGGCTTTGGGTTTTACTTTGGTATGGGCAAAAAGTTTGTACGAAGAGACAAATATTAAGTGGAAATATCCAACATACTTAAAACATACTGGGGGCATATTACTTTCCGCCCATTACAGGAAGACATCATTCAATCTGTTTTAAAAGGAAACGATACGCTTGCCTTACTGCCAACAGGTGGTGGTAAATCAATATGCTATCAGGTTCCCGCTATGGCTTTGGAAGGTTTATGCATTGTTATTTCCCCACTTATTTCGTTAATGCAAGATCAGGTAGAACAACTTCAAAAGAAAGGAATAAAAGCCATAGCTATCACATCTGCCATGAATTTCAGGGAGATTGATATTACTATTACAAATGCCATACATGGTAGTTATAAATTTCTTTATATCTCTCCCGAAAGGATACAAACACAATTATTCCTAAGGAAACTACCTGCTTTAAAAATTAATTTAATTGCAGTAGATGAAGCACATTGTATTTCGCAATGGGGCTATGATTTCAGACCTGCTTATCTTTCTATAAAAAAAATAAGAGAGCTAAAACCCGAAGTGTCTATGTTGGCAGTAACTGCAACAGCTACACAAAAAACAGCGGAAGATATTTGTAAACAATTGGAGTTTAAAAAACCTGTTACGTTTAAAACTTCTTTTGCCAGAAACAACATACATTATCAGATTAAAAAAGATGAAGATAAACTGCAAACACTTTTAAGTTTTTGTAACAAAACAAAAGGAACAGGTATTGTATTTGTACGGAACCGACGTAAAACAAAGGAGATTGCAGATTTTTTAAACTATAATAATATTAAGAGTGATTTTTATCATGGCGGATTAGAACTGCCTGAACGCATAAAAAAACAAAGTGATTGGATTAATAACCGTAAACGGGTTATGGTAAGCACCAATGCTTTTGGCATGGGTATAGATAAGCCCGATGTACGTTTTGTAGCACACCTTGATTTGCCCGATAGTATAGAAGCATGGTTTCAGGAAGCAGGCCGTGCAGGCAGAGATGGTAATATAGCCTATGAACTTACACTTTATCATCAATCGGATGTTATTCATTTGCAAGAGCAATTAGAACAGGCTTTCCCAAGCATAGAGCAAATAAAACAAACTTATACGGCAATTTGTAATTATTACCAAATGGCTGTTGGAGCAGGGGAAGGACTTAGTGTAAGTTTTAATTTAGATGAAATTAGTGTTAAGTATAAAATAACCCCTCTTGTTATTTATAATGCCGTAAAGTTCTTAGAGAAAGAAAACTATCTTTCTTATACCGATGCGTTATATCAGCCTGCCAAACTCCACATGACTATTGGTAAGGAAGAACTATATAACTTTCAGGTGCAAAACCCTTCTTTAGATGCTTTTATAAAAGCATTACTCAGAAACTATGCAGGCTTGTTTGAAGAGTACAAAATTATCAATGAATTTAAAATTGCTCAGGCTATTAAAGCTGACGTTGCTTATGTAAAAAAGACACTAGAGAACTTACACAAACTTGAAATAATAGATTATATACCACAAACAGGCTTGCCTAAGCTGATTTTTAATCAGGCAAGAATTGATTCAACTTTCCTATCCATTTCAAAAGAAAATTATACAAAACTTAAAAAGCAAGCCGAGGAAAGAATTAAAGCTGTTATTGATTTTGTAAGTGATACACATACTTGCCGCAGTAGAAAGGTATTGCAATACTTTGATGAAACAAGTTTTGAAGATTGTGGTACTTGTGATGTGTGCTTAAATAAAAATAAACAAAATAAATCAGGCATATTTGTGCAGATAAAGGAACAGCTGCTAAATCTACTTGAACATAAAAGTTATGATTTAAATGAATTGGTTAGTCTATTATACAGGTACACGAAAGAAGATGTAGCAGATTGTATAAACCGACTGGCAGATGATAAACAAATTAATATAAATCAACATAAAATAGTTTCTAAAAGATGAATAGTACTTTGTATTTATTACCCACACCACTTTGCAACGAACATATATTGGCAATGACTGCACCTTACAATATCCCTGTAATTAATAGCTGTACTTGTTTTATTGTAGAGGAATTAAAAACAGCACGTCGTTATTTAAAAGCTATTGATAAAAGTTTTAATATAGATGAAAAACTATTCCTTGAACTAAACGAACATACTACAGAAACAGAAACTGCTCAGGTATTTAAAACTCTTCAGCAACATAAGAAAGTAATATTGATGAGTGAGACAGGTTGCCCCGGTATAGCAGATCCGGGAGCTGCTATTGTTAGGTTAGCGCATACTTATAACTTAAAAGTTGTTCCGCTTACTGGCCCTTCTTCTATTATTATGGCTATTATGTCATCGGGTTTAAATGGACAAAACTTTGCATTCAATGGATATCTTCCAAGAGAAAAAGTGCAGCGTTCTCAAAAAATAAGAAATTTAGAAAGACTTGCTTTACAGCAATCTCAATGGATAATAGAAACTCCCTATCGTAATATTAACTTAC
>CAVXOV010000005.1:0-5024 GCA_963763345.1 uncultured Candidatus Saccharibacteria bacterium | reverse complement strand
TACTTCTCTGAAGTAATTAAAGCTGTTTGTATGCGCTTTGCGTAATGTATGCTATCCATAACTTCTTTGTTTTTTTCGTGGAGTTCGGCATAAGCATTGTCAACCTGCGCCTTTTGTTTTTCAATAATTACTTTTTGTCTTTCAGTTACCTTAAAACGTTTGAATAAAAATAAAGAGAAGATAATTACAATTACCAAAATGCCTGCTACAGCAGCAATAATAACCTGTTGTCGTTTTTCTCTCTTCATGGGCAATTGCCTTTAGTTTTTCCTGCTCTGCTTCCGATTTTACTTTTAGCTCTGCTTCTTTCTTCTCCACTTCAAACTGTGTTTTCATGTCACCAAGTTGCTTACTATTTTCTGCATTAAAAATGCTATCAGTTAATTGTTTAAACTTTACATGGTTTTCATAGGCTTCCTTATATTTATCCATTTTACTATAAATAACAGATAGGTTTTCATAAGAAGTACGCTCGTTTTCAATTACATTTATTTTTTTTGATAGCTCTAAAGCAGAATCAGTATATGCAATTGCCTTCTTATAATTAATCAGTTTACAATATAAACTACCAATATTGTTATAGCAGACTGACATTCCTTCTTTATTTTCAACTTTTCTTTTTAAGCTTAAGTCTTTTAAGTAATATTCCAATGCTTTAACAAAATCGCCTTCTTTATGATATATAATACCTATATTACTGTAACAGGCTCCTACACTATTTATGTCACCTATTTCTTCAGAAAGTTTTAGGGCTTCTAAATAATATTCTAAGGCTTTCGGATAATTAATCTTATTATAATATACAGCTCCTATATTTCTTTTACAAGTTGCAATTATCACCTTATTTCCAATTTCTTCAGAAATTTTTACTCCTTTCAAATAGTATTCTAAAGCTTTATCATAATTAGATTGCATAATATAAACATTGCCTATATTGGTTAGGCAACCGGCTATGCCTTGCTTATCAGTAACTTCTTCTTTTAGTTTCAGTGCCTTTAAAAAGCTTTCTAAAGCTTTTGGTAATCTGATTGATGCATAAATATATTGCCTATGTTACCATAGCAGCTTCCTATACCTTTTTTGTCGTTTATTTCTTCTTTTATTTTAATTGCCTTCAGTAAATAGTCTAATGCTTTTGAATAATCATTTTTATTGGTACAAGCCATTCCTAACGTTCTAAGTGCATTAGAAAGCCCATATTTTACAATTGGAAACAGAGTTGGCCAGTTTTAATTGTTGCTCTGCCAGAATAATTGTGGTATCGGGGTTATTATTTTTGAAGCTTAATGCTATAACATCTATAGCCTTCAATCGTTCCGTATCAGGTTTAGTTTTATCATTATATACTTTGAAAAGAGAGTCTAAGTTTTGGGCATAAAATTGTTTTGTTATGGTTGAAAGGAAAAGAATAAGTATTAAAAGTAATGGCCTCATCTAATTATCCTTTATCAACCTTTTTAAAGAATTGGCAATTGATTTCTCTGAAGTAATTAAGGCAGTTTGAATGCGTTTGGCATATCTAATGCTATCCATTACCTCTTTGTTTTTTGCCTGTAGTTCTTCGTAAGCCTCATCTACTTTTTGTTTTTGTTCTTCAAGTACAACGGTATATTCCAATACTTTTTCTCTTTGCTTTGATACCTCATCTTTTTGTTTCTCGATGATTACTTTTTGACGTAAAGTAATTCTATATCTCCTGTACATAAAAACGGAGAAGATAAATACTAACACCAACACACCTGCAACTGAGAAACTGATTACCTGTTGTCTTTTCTTTTCTTCTAAGGCTATGGCATCCAGTTTAGATTGTTCTACTGCTCTTTTTCTTCTTCAAAGTTTTTTTCAATATCATTCACTTTTTTAACGTTGGCAGAATTAAAAATACTATCCGTCAACATCTTAAACAATACATGGCTTTCATAAGCTTTTTTGTAATCGCCTGTTTTGTTATAGGCAAAAGCCAAATATTCGTACGCTAAGCGCTGGTTCTCTAAAGCATCAATTTCTTTGGATAGCTTAACGGCAGAATCGCTGTATTGTATAGCGGGTTTATATTTTGTAAGGTCGTTATAAAAACCTCCCATGCTCACATAAAAGGAAGCCGTTAAATCTTTATCCTTTAATTCTTCGGCCATACTAAGTGCTCTAGCAAAATAATCTTCGGCTTTGGTATAGTTTTTTTGATGCTGATAAATGCCACCTATGTTTCCGTAACTAGTGGCCATGCCTTGTTTATCAGATAATTCTCTGTATATATTAAAAGCCTTTAAATAGTAGCTTAGTGCTTCGGAATATTTACCCTCATCTTTATAGATATTAGCTAGGTTATTGTTGCAGGCAGCAATTTCAGCTTTGTCACCCAATTCTTCATTTAATTTCAGGGCTTTGTTATGATAATCAAGCGCTTTGCTATAGTTGTTTTGCAACTTATATACAATACCTAAACTGCCGTAACCTGCAGCAATACCTTGTTTATCAGCCAACTCTTCGCTGACCTTTAGTGTTATTAAATAATACTCTAAAGCTTTAGGATAATTGGCTATATCCACAAACAGATTCCCGATATTTTGTGCGCAAAAATAAATACCTCCTTTATCTTCAATCTCTTCTCTTATCCTTAAAGCTTTCAAATAATATTCTATGGCTTTGTATTTATCCTGCTGCAGGTTATAGAGATACCCTATGTTGTTATAGCAGTTGCCTATTCCTTTCTTATCATCCAGTTCTTCTCTTATTTTTAAAACATTTAAGTAATAGCGATACGCTTTAGGGTAATTACCCTTAGTCATAAAAGCCAGACCAATAGTGCTATAGGCCCTGCCTGTCCACATCTTACCTGTATTGGTGTGTATTGCCTCGGCAAGCTTTAATTGTTCTTCGGCTAAGGTGATAGCCGTATCAGGGCTTGTACCCCAGTATAGGTTGGCAAGCTTATCAATGGTTTTTATACGATTGGTATCTGTTTGCCTATGGCCTTTGTAAACAGTCCAAAGGGAGTCTGGATTTTGCGCATGAGATTTTTCGGCTACGCTTGAAATGACAAGAATAAGTATGTAAACAAGTTTCTTCATCTACTTATTTATCAACCTGTTTAAACTGTTTGCAATATACTTTTCGCTGGTTATTAAAGCAGTTTGTATACGTTTGGCGTAATGTATGCTATCCATAACCTCTTTATTTTTTTCATGCAATTCTTCATAAGCATGGTCAACCATCTTTTTTTGTTTTTCAATAATAGTCTTTTGTTTTTCGGTTAGTTTAAATCGTTTGTATAAGAATAGAGAAAATATAACAACAAGCACTAAAACACCTGCAACGGCTGCAATTATTACCTGTTGTCTTTTATTTTCTTCATGAGCAATTGCCTTTAGTTTTTCCTGTTCGGCTTCGGCTTTAACTTTCAGTTCGGCTTCCTTCTTTTCAACTTCAAACTTAGTCTTCATATCGCCAAGTTGTTTGCTGTTTTCCTCATTAAAAATACTATCGGTTAATGCCTTAAATTTTACATGATATTCATACGCCTCTTTATACCTGTTTATTTTGCTATAAACAGTTGCAAAGCTTTTCATAAGTGAGTCTTTCTATATCTATATCTTCTATTTCTTTGGCTATTTGCAACGAAGAATCAAAATAGGTTAATGCAAGTTTATAATCGGTTGTTTTAATATATAACTCTCCTAAATTAAGGCAACAATATCCTAAGTTATTTAGGTCTCCGATTTCTTTTAATATAAGCAGCGAGTTTTTATAATATTCTAATGCTTTAGGATAATTATGCAGTTCTTGATAAACGCCTGCTACGTTAATATAGCATGCCCCTATTAACTTTTTATTAGTACCCGTTTCATCAAGTTTCAAAGCTTTTGTATAGTATTCAAGTGCTTTATCATAACTATGTTGTTCTTTATAAACATTACCTATATTACATAAGCTGTTTTGAATACTTGGTACATCTTTAATTTCTTCATACAACTCTAATGATTTTACGAAATAATCTAAAGATTTAGTGTAGTTAGATAAATTTTGGTAAACAGCCCCCATATTGGTATAGCAGTTTGCTAAGGTCTTTTATTAGTACTCTCTGTGCATATTTTTAGTTGTTTTAAATAGTATGCTAAGGCCTTCGGATAATCTGCCTGCAAATAAAAAATGGTACCTATATTGCTATAAGTATTTCCTAAACCAACTTTATTACCTATCTCCTCAAACAAGGGTATTGTTTTTAAATAATACTCGTTTGCTTTTGAATAGTTAGCTTTATTTTTAAATGATATACCTATTACATTATAAGTATTGCCAGTATAAAATTTCTTCCTCTTCTCTGCTGTAAAAGCATTAATTTGTGCCAACACCTTGTTGGCTAAAATTATAGCACTATCGGGCTTATTAGTTTTATACGCATAAGCAATATTATAAGCCGCTACTAACCGGGTTGTATCGAGTGTGGTTTTATCCTTATAAACCTTCCAAAGGGAGTCTATTTTGGTTTGTTGGGCAAAGGTATATTGCTTTGCTACACTCAGCATGACAATAAGTAATGTATAAAATAAGTTGCGCATGGAGTAAAAATAGAGAAAAGAATTTAAAAAGAGGAACGATAGACAAAATGCAATTATCTATAAATAAAAAACACCCCGCTGCGCAAACGGAGTGTTACTTATTATAGGAAAATGTATTATCATAATACCATTAAGCTTACAGGGCTACCATAATTGCTTAGGGTGTTACCTTTTACAATTGCCACACGAAACCAATACAATTTACCGGGTGTTAATCCGGAAATTTGATGCTTTACCAAAGTAGAATAGCCCGCATCTATCCAGCTGGTAGCTGTTATAGGGTCGGGGCTATATTGCCACTTATAGCTTGCATTTTTGGTTTTTTGCGTTTGCAAATTAATAACACCGCTTAGCACACCGTGCTGCAAAGTTAGCGGACCGCTGGTTTTTACTCCATGAACTTTAACACTAAAACCACTGCTCAAGGCAATTGTCTCGTTGTCATTGCTCAAAAATTCAACACAG
>CAVXOV010000004.1:0-10121 GCA_963763345.1 uncultured Candidatus Saccharibacteria bacterium | reverse complement strand
AGTTACTACAGCATTTGCACCTATTACACTACCCTTTCCTATTCTTACTCCGCCCATAACCACTACATTTATACCCAACCAACAATCATCTTCTATAATTACTTTTCTGGAATGATTTTTAGATAAGGTTACATCATTTCTAACCAATGAGTCCTGATCTTGAATATAAAGTTCAGGTTTAAAATCATAATAATGCCTGCCTGAACTTATATATATATTAGGAGCAAACACACAATACCGGCCAATTTCAATATCTCCCAGTATAATACATCTATCTTGAATAGAAGTACCATTTCCAAAAGATATCTTACTGTTATTTGCGCCAATTTCTACATTTCTACCAATGTAATTCTCGCCTTCAAACTCAATGGAGCCATTATTTACACAAACGAAAATGGCGGATGGATTAATAACAGAATTATTACCCACTATAATATTTCTATTTGATGTATTAGTATTAGCATCATCTGCTATTATTCCTTTTAATGAAGAATAATATATCAATTTAACAGGCTTTGATAATAATTTTCCTATATAACGTTTAAACATTCTTTTCGTATACGTTGTAGGTTGTACTAAAATAACCTGCGTTTTGGTATATATCTTCAGAGACGGGTAAAATAAGTAGAGAAGGTATATTTATGTTGCTATCAATTACATCATACCAAAGTGTAGAATTTGTATTTCCAATAGCAAAATACAAATTATATTGTCCTGGTCTAAAATTCCCCTTTGGTACACAAACTTTAAATTCAACCTCGGTACCAGTATTCAATTCATTTGGAGTAATATTTGTTTTAACATTAGAAACCATTTTTTCTGTTACAGAATCAAAAAATGCCATATAGAAAGTAAGCCCATCACAAGGTTCATTGGTAATGCAATTAAATGAAAAATGAATATCCTCATCAGCTCTATAAGACCAATTGCTAATATCTATTATCCCATTTTTATAACATCCCATTTTTTGAAAGGATGCTTTGCCACTGGTTCTATTAGCACGATCTTTTTTTGAGGTATTGGAATTAAATTTAAAATCTCTCATCAAATCCATATAGGCCTGAATAGATTCATCAATTGCCCTAACAGAATGCATAGTGCCTGATTCCAAAATGATACCTTTTTGGCAAAAAGCAGAGATTGCCTGAAGGTTATGGCTGACAAATAGAACCGTTCTGCCTTCCCCTTTGCTTACGTCTCCCATTTTTCCCAAGCATTTTTTCTGGAATTCAGCATCACCAACAGCTAATACCTCATCCACAATTAAAATCTCTGATTCTAAATGAGCTGCAACAGCAAATGCCAAACGCACATACATACCACTACTGTATCGTTTAACAGGAGTATCAATATATCTTTCTACGCCACTAAAATCAACTATTTCATCAAATTTTCCTTTTATTTCTTGCTTTGTCATGCCAAGTATGGCCCCATTCAAAAATATATTTTCTCTTCCAGTTAATTCAGGATGAAATCCAGTACCAACTTCAAGCAAAGCTGCAATACGTCCCTTTACCTTAACAACTCCCGTCGTAGGTGCAGTTACACGCGATAATATTTTCAATAAAGTAGATTTACCAGCGCCGTTTCGCCCTATTATTCCAACGGCTTCGCCTCTTTTGATTTCAAAATTTATATCCTTTAATGCCCAGACTAAATCACTATTACCTTTCTTAGTTCGATCGTTAGTTTCTCCTATCTTTAAATAAGGGTCTTCTTTACCTCGTACTCTATACCACCAACGATTAAAGTCATGAGAAATAGTGCCTGTACCAACTTGACCCAGATGATATTGTTTTCCTAATTTTTCTACTTTTATTACTGTATCACTCATCACTAAACTGTATCCATAAAGCTTTTTTCTACCTTGTTAAATATAAGTACAGATAATGCTACAATAAAAGCCATAAACCCAAAACCATATGCTAACCACATAGAGCTATAATACCCACTTCCTAAAAAAATAAATTTAAAAGCTTCTATAATAGATGTTAAAGGATTTAATAACATCAGTATCTTTATTTTCTCTCTTGTAATGCTCGAAACAGGAATGATTACTGAGCTTCCATACATTAATAACTGTACACCAAAACCTACTAAAAAGGTTAAATCCCTGTACTTAGTTGTTAAGGAAGAAATAAGGATACCAAAACCTAAACCCAAACCAGCCATCATAAAAACCAAAATAGGTAGTAACCACATATACTGCCATTGTGGATGCACCGCATTTGAAGTGAGTAAAAAATAAATCCAAATAGAAATAAAAATTAAAAGTTGAATGCTAAGTTTAATAAGATTAGATACTAACACCGATAAAGGCATTATTAAACGTGGAAAATAAACTTTACCAAACACCCCTGCATTGGAAATAAAGGTAGAAGATGTTTTATTTAAACAATCGGAAAAGTATGTCCATAAAGTTATACCTGCCATATAAAACAAAATGCCAGGCATGCCATCTGTGCTTATTTTAGCTATACCTCCAAAAATTAGTGTAAAAGTTAGTGATGTAATAATAGGTTGAATAAAAAACCAAAGTGGCCCTAATATAGTTTGCTTATAAACTGAAACAAAATCGCGATGCACAAGTAGCATCAACAAATCACGGTAGTGCCAAATAGCTGCTAAATCTATCTGATACCACTTATTCTGTGGTTTAATAACCAAGTCCCAATTTTCTTCGGTTTGTACTAAATTTTCTTTATTCATGTATTTTATACCAGTTAATAGTTTTCCGTATTCCTTCTTCTAAACTTATTGATGGCTTGTATTCCAATTTTTTTTTTGCTTTTTCAATTGAGGCAAAACTGTCTTTTATTTCTCCGGGTCTTTTATCTCCGTGTATTACTTTCACATCAGACGACAGATTGTTTGCTATCAGTTCAAACAATTTATTTAAAGAAGTGGTTGCGCCATAAGCAATGTTATACACTTGATTGATAGCCGATTTATCTTCTGTAAAGGCAGCTAATAAGTTTGCCTGTATTACATTTTCTATGTAAGTAAAGTCGCGTGTGTTATTACCGTCTCCAAAAATAGTAGGTGCCTCATGCCTTAACAACTTATCAATAAAAATAGGGATAACGGCTGCATATGGACCGGCTGGATTTTGTTTAGGACCAAACACATTAAAGTATCTTAAGCCAATAATTTCCATTTGGTAAGTAGCAGCAAATACGGCAGCATACAATTCATTTGTTTTTTTGCTTACTGCATAAGGTGATAGGGGAGTACCAACAATTTCTTCTTTTTTAGGCATATTCAAATCATCACCATAAACAGAAGAAGATGAAGCATATACCACACGTTTTACTTTGTTCTGCTTGACAGCTTCTAATATGTTTATAAAACCGGTTACGTTAGTTTGATGCGTAGCCAACGGATTGGCAATACTGCGTGGCACACTTCCCAGTGCGGCCTGATGAAGTATAATATCCTGATTCTTAGTTGCTTTTAAGCAGGTCTCATACTCACAAATACTATCCTGTATAAAGTTTATTTTACCCGAATCTATATGGACTTTGATGTTATTAATATTTCCGGTTTCCAGATTATCTAAAACGGTAATGTGCTTATAATTATTAGTTACCAAATAATCTACTAGATTGCTGCCAATAAAACCTGCACCACCGGTTATAAGAATTCGTTTATCTATATTAGCGTTACTCATACTTTCTCTAAAACGGCGGCAGGTAGTTTTATAATGACGTGTTGTTGTATGAATTCTAATGCAACAACAAAAAACTCATTCTTATCTTTTCTTATAATAGTGCCTGATAGTCCTTTAAAATTACCTTGTGTTATTTTCACATCCATACCTTTAGCAAGATTATCAAAGTTGCCTATAGATGTTTCGTAGCCAAGAGAGGTAATATCTTTTAAGAGTTGTATCTCATTCTCTCTCACTACGACCGGTTTTCTTTCAAATGAAATGTAATTGACAATGCCGTTTACCGTAAACACTTTTTCTTTTTCAATGGGAGAATGCTTTACAAACACATAGCCTTTTATCAGGGGAAGTTCAACCATCTTTTTACGATCGGCCCACTGGCGAAGTGTTTTTATAATAGGCGTATAGGCTTCAATGCCTTTGCTTAACAACCCATCCTGCACCTTTTTTTCCTGGCGAGAAGATACATATAACGCATACCATTTTTTTTCTTCCTGTACCACCGTCTATTATTAATGCTTTCTTACAGCTTCGCCTCCTCAGTTACATACAACTAAGTGAGTGTTCTTCTTTTGTAGTCACACTTCAACAAGCTCAGTGTGACAGATATTTTATTTGCTCCAAAGAAGCAAAGGGTGCATACCCGGCTCTTTAATTTTATTCAAATCAAATTCGCTGGAAATATAATGCACGTATCTTATCTTCTTATCAATTTTCCTTTCAGCCTTTTCTATTTGCTCCAACAGAAAGGGTTTATTAATAGCGCCACCTACCAGCACCAAATCAATAATATCGGTAGCCTGTCCTTTACAAAGTTTACCTACCAGATATACTTTATCCAACTCTCCTATGCGCTGTAGCATGTAATCAATCACATGGTCAAGGCCTGTCATTTTTAAAACAATGCTATTAATGTCTTTAAAGAGAGGATGTTTTATGTTGACGGTAAATAATTTTTTGTTGCCTTCGCTATATGAATCGATAAAACCAGCCTTCTCGAATTTATTAAGTTCTAAACGGATGGCATTAGTAGATTCACCAAACTCCTCTTCGAGATTACGGAGATAAGCAGTATTTTTACTATTGATAAAGAACTTCATCAAGAGCTTGATTCTAGTTTTTGATGATATAAGAGTTTCTATCATTTATTGAGTAACAAAACTACTCATTATATAATTAAAAACAAATAATTAGTTGTTATAAATGCTAAATATTATATATCATTATTTTCACTTCATTAAACCCAAAAAGAGTTTTGCTCAGGAATGTTAAATAAGATTCTTTAACATTTTTAAAAGAGGGAATTGCATTAACTTTGCATCAAGTAAAGATTAGGAATTCTAATCTTTATCAAGCGCATCTTTTAAGGATTTCGTTGTTGTTTGTTCCTTATTAGGTGCGCTTTTTTTCTTTCTCTAAGAGTTATATCCGGTTAGCACAACTACTTCTCTAAGATTTCTTTCAGCATTTCGTAAGAAATGGGCTTGGTAAGAAATGCAGCCATATTTGTTTTTTTAGCCCTTTGAAAAGTTTCTTCATCCGAACTTCCGGTTATGTATATTGCAGGGGCATCAGATATTTTAGCTATTTCTTCCATAGCATCAATACCATCTAAATCACCCTTTAATCTCACATCCATCAAAATATAATCAGGCTGGCATTCTGCAACTGCTTGTATAGCTTCGTTTGCTTTCCTCTCCATACCCACTACTTCATGTCCTAATGAAATAACAATTTTCTTGTTTAACAGGCAAAGGATCATATCATCTTCTACCAAAAGAATCTTTTTCATCACCATCACATCCTATATAAATTATCTATGTTGCAGATACCTCATTATTTACTTTAACCTGCATTTTAAAGCTAAACCCTTCATCAATTTTTTCTATCACATACGTTGCATCTAACTGATGAGCTAAAGCTTCTATCAGGGTCATCCCAAACTGATTTATATTTTCTTTGTTCTCCGTTTGAATCCCCTGCCCGTTATCTGCGTATGAAAAATGCATTCTATTGCCTTTTGGTAAGATAGATATATTTATTTTACCATTGTCCTGATTTGTAAATGCATGCTTATACGAGTTTGTTATTAATTCATTTATAATCAAAGATAATGGCATCGCATCATCAATGTTTAATTTGATAGAGTCTATGTTAAGGTCAAACTCTATATTCTTGTTTTTATAATTAAAGGTTTGTTTGATGTAATTAATCAATTCATTAATGTATTCTTTAACATCAATTTCTCCTAGCAGCTTATTCTCGTATAGTTTTTCATGCAACAAGGCAATAGATTTAATTCTGTTCTTGCTCTCAATAATTACGTTTTTTACTTTTTCATCTTCAACATAAGAGGTCTGAAGTTCTAATAAAGCTGATACTACCGCAAGATTGTTTTTTACCCTGTGGTGTATCTCAGATAATAATAGCTCTCTGTCTTGTAAACTTTTTTGCAAAAGGTTCTTATTCATCGTTAAATTTAAAATGTAGTTGTGGTTGTTATTTGCAAAATACAGCACTAACATAAAGCACATAAAAAATGTACAGCAAAAATTAAATGCATAAATGGCTTTCTGTACTCCTGACTCAATTATAAAGGGGGGCATAAAATCTATTCTTTGATTAAAATAGATTATAAGGAAAGTTAGAATATACGTAAACAAGTAAAATAGAATAGTTTTCCGCTGATTAAAATCAAACAAAAGATATACTAAGAGCGGCGCAGCAAATAAATAGAGGTAAATTCCACTATCGAAACCTAAAGCTGTAGAGAAAATAAAAACCTCAACATTCGTGGCAATAATTACGGCTGTTCGTGCAAACTTATAATGTGCCTTCTTATTTAAATAAATAAAAAATGAGAAGAGTATCACTACAGATGTAGAAATACCGGATAAGAGATAAATCTTTAAATATATAAATATGAAAATATAGGGAAATGATGTTAGGGCAATTAGCAGACAGAAACGATTGATAGTTTGATTCCGCGCCTCTTCACTTTGAATATGAACTGTTTGTTTTAAAAAATTGTTCGATGCTGCTGCACTTTTCACTTCCATATACTACCAATTGCGCCACAATTTAAAAAAAAATAAGAAGTTTAAATCTTTTTAACTAACATATCTATAGACATGATTAAGCTGATAAATAAAATTAAGGGCATCGTAAACTAAAGAATTCTATCCTCAGTCTGACTAATTAATAAAGGTCTTTGCCTTTGCAATAGCCGCACTTAAACCCTCTATTTTACTGCCTCCTGCCTGTGCATAAAACACCTGTCCGCCACCACCGCCATTAATTTCTTTAGCTACTTCGCGAACAATTTTACCGGCATCTAAACTTTTATCTTTCACCAAATTGTCTGATATAATAACCGATATGCTTGGTTTACCATTAACCTCTGCACCCACTACGCAGTACAAATTATCCACCTGTGTGCGTAAATCAAATAACAGGTTTTTAATTTCTTCTGCGCTGTCTAATTCTATTTTCTCGGCAATTAAGCTAATGCCGTTTACGGTTTGCTTTTTAGTAAGCAAATCCTTTTTAAGGTGCTGAGATTTCTCTCTTAAGAAAGCCTGCAATTGTTTTTGCAGCGCATGGTTTTCTTCCTGCATGGCAGTAACACTTTTTACCACATCAGCCGGGTTTTTCAGTAGGTGTTTTATTTGATGTAACTGCACTTCCTGATACTCAAAGTATTCTTCAGATTTAACAGAGGTAATAGCCTCTATACGTCTGATACCTGCAGCAACAGCACCTTCGGATGTAATTTTAAAATAACCTATTTGTCCGGTTGCGGTAACGTGTGTGCCGCCGCAAAGCTCAACAGAATAATTTCTATCAAAGGCAACTACACGAACAATGTCTCCATACTTTTCTCCAAACAAAGCCATGGCACCAGTTTTCCTGGCATCTTCAATGGCCATTAGTTGAGTGTCGGCCGCAATGTTCTCTCGTATTCTTTCATTTACAATATGCTCTATCTGATGAATCTCTTCTTCGGTAATTTTAGCGAAATGAGAAAAGTCAAAGCGTAAATGCTCGTCGTTTACCAAACTTCCCTTTTGCTCCACATGCGTTCCTAATACCGTGCGCAAAGCCGCGTGCAATAAATGAGTTGCACTATGGTTATTAGCAATTAAACGCCTTCTTTGTTTATCAACATGCGCCATAAAAGAAGAGGAAATATTCTCAGGCAATTTATCCGTAAAATGAATAATGATACCATTCTCTTTCTTGGTATCCGTAATAACTATTTTTTCGTTGGCGCTAATCAATGCACCTGTATCGCCCACTTGTCCACCACTCTCTGCATAGAAAGGGGTTACGTTAAGTACTAACTGAAACTGTTCTTTGTTCTTAGACTTTACTCTTCTATACCGAGTAATATAGCATTCTGCATCCGTTTCTTCGTAACCTACAAACTTTATTTCTCTGCCTCTGTCGGTATTCCATTGTAAGGCGGTATAAACCCAATCGTCTGTATTTACTTGTGTAGCAGCGCGCGAACGGTTTTTTTGTTCATCCAAACAAGCATCAAATTCTTTCTCGTTGATAGATAATCCATAACCGCGCACAATCAACGAAGTTAAATCTAAAGGAAAACCAAAAGTGTCGTATAACTCGAACACGGTTTTACCATCTACAACTTTTTCTTTGCCACCGTTTACAAGTTCCAAGCAAATATTATCTATCCTGCGCAAACCAATATCCAATGTTTTATAGAACGCACTTTCTTCTTCGCGTATTACTTTTTCAATTAGTATTTTTTGTTTCACCAATTCCGGAAAAGCTTCTCCCATGTGAGATGCCAGCACAGGAACTAAGCGGTATAAGAAAGGTTCTTTTAACCCTAAAGACTGATAACCATAGCGGATGGCTCTACGCAAAATGCGACGGATAACATAACCCGCGCCTGTATTGCTTGGCAACTGCCCATCGGAAATAGAAAAAGAAATAGCACGTATATGATCAACAATAACACGTATGGCAATGTTTATTACACGCTGGTTTTTATGATGGTCTTCATCCAAGGGTTTGTAATGGTGCCCACACAGACTTTCTACCTTTTCAATCAGTGCCGTAAAAACATCGGTATCGTAAGTAGATTGCTTCTTCTGCAACACCATGCAAAGGCGCTCAAAGCCCATACCGGTATCTACATGTTGTTTTGGGAGTTTATGTAAAGAGCCATCCGCTTTGCGCTCAAACTCCATAAACACCCGCGCGTAGAGTGGGACCAGAGCTAAGCAACCGCCAAAGCCAATCAAACGCCGGAACTCGAGAACTCACGATCGCGCAGTCACCTGTATCAGTGTCGCCCCCCAAGAAACCGCCATCGTCGTATTTCGCCGGCGCGAGGGTCGGTCCAAAGATAGGTCTCAGAGCACCAAGACGGCGAAGCAGCGGAGCCGCCCGCGTCGGCAGCGTCGTCCGTTGTCATCTTGGTCCTCGAGCTCGCGGCGTTCAATTCTCGCGCGCGCTCAAGCGCGCGAGAAGCGTGCTTCCCGCGTCGTCCCAAAATCGAAAGCTTAGTGGCGCGCTCGGAGAGATTCGAACTCCCGACCCTCAGAATTCGAAGGATGACTTTCCCGGCCGCTGCTCGACATTCCCCGGCATTTCCTGTTATGCCCAACCCCTGAAGTTCTACGATCAAAGTTACTGTACTGCGCAGTACCCCCGTTTCCTTTACGGTGGCGACAGGGTGGCGACACGAGGGGTTCCCAATGCCCGTTGCGAAACTGACGAAGCGCGCCATAGACGCCATCAGTGAAGGCGATTGCCCACTCGTTCTATACGACACTGAACTGAAGGGCTTCGGGCTGCGGGTGATCCCGTGGCATTGAAGATATTCTGCGAGGCGATGGTCGCGCTGACGCTCTGTGCCATCATGGCCGACGTGACCGCGGCGATGGCCGCCGCGTCGGCGGCGGCGTCCCAATTGCGACTGCTTGCGGTAGGCCTGGGTGGAGTCCAGCGCCGCTCCCAGCAAATAGATGGCGGGAACCAACACGAGCGAAAAGGTGATGGCGATATTGCCGTCGCGACTTGCAATAAATCGACGATGGCGGCCAAAACGGCGGATAACCGCTGAACAAGCTGCGCATGGTACTTCCTATACCGATTGCAATCCGCCATACTTCTAGCGCCTTCGGCTTAATCAGGACTTATACCGATCGTAGAAATACCCGGCTCATAAGGTTAAAGAAGTCCTTCCGAACAGCTCAACACATCGGCCGCCGGTGCCCCTCAGCCGGGTAGACACCCATCAGGCTCGTCCTCGTCGTCGCCTGCGCGCTGGTCGATGTCGACAAGCGCCTCTTGATCGCGCAGCGGCCGCACGGGAAGACGCTCGCGGGTCTACTGGGAATTTCCCGGCGGCAAGGTCGAGCCCGGCGAGCGGCCGGAAGCGACCCTGATCCGCGAACTGCATGAGGAGATCGGCATC
>CAVXOV010000003.1:0-18561 GCA_963763345.1 uncultured Candidatus Saccharibacteria bacterium | reverse complement strand
ACCGGCCCGGGTGGCGGCCGCCGTCGGCACGGGAAGCTCGACGAGTCGGTCGTGGACCGGGCCGCCGGCCGGCTGCTGCAGCTGGTCGACCGGGCCACGTCGGGGAGCGGCGCCGACGGAGCATTCGACGTGGACGCCCACCACGACTTCGCCCGGACCATTCGCGGGCGAGTGCGCGTGTTGTCCAGACCAACGACCGTGGACTGCTGCCTCTGGCCGACGACCTGGCCCGGGTGGCGGTGGTCGGGGAGTTCGCCGCGGCCCGCGGTTCCAGGACGGGGGAGCAGAAGGTGAACCCGACCACGGTCAACGACACGCTGGGCGAGCCCATAGCCGCCTCGGTGCGACCACCGAGATCCGGTTCGCCCGGATTCGGGGTGGACGACCCGGAGGCGGACGACGAGGCCCTGCGGGCCGAGGCCGTGGAGATCGCCGCCGGGGCCGACGTGGTCCTCGTGTTCCTCGGGCTGCCGCCGAGCTTCGACCGGCAGATTTCTCCGACCTGCTCGGCCGCTTCGGCATCGATCTCATCGCCGAGCGGATCGAGAGCAAGTCGATGGTGGTGGACCTGCTCGACTACGATGTCCGCTTTGGGCAGGGCTTCCTGTTTTCGCCGCCGCGTCCGGTGCGCGCGGAGGCGCTGGAGGGGCGAATCGGCAGTCCCGGCAAGAGCGCCGAAGAGCCGGCCGCCGCCAAGCCGGGCGGCGACGCACCTGCCGCACGCACCAGCGCCATCTCCCAGCTTGCGCGGTTCAAAAGATACATGATAGCAAGAATCGTTCTTTAGAATTAGAGACTGCTCTTATCTTTCAAAAGCAATTAAACACCTTGCAGCAGGCTCTTTCAACTTATCCGCAAACAAGTTTAAAAGCCTTAAAAACTTTAGTTAAACAAACACTTGCCCAAAGTGGAATCCCTTTTTACGGAGAACCATTAAGCGGCTTACAGATTATGGGTGTATTGGAAACACGCACAATTGATTTTGATAACATCATTATGCTTTCGGTAAATGAAAATGTTTTGCCGGCAGGTAAATCAGGTACATCTTTTATCCCTGACGATTTGAAACGCTTCTTACAAATGCCTTTGTATGGTGAGAAGGATGCCATTTATGCCTATCACTTTTACAGGCTTTTGCAACGGGCAAAAAACGTAACATTAATATACAATACAGAAACAGATACATTTGGTAAAGGAGAGAAAAGCCGGTTTATTACTCAATTATTATCTGAGTTAACAAATAAGAATAAACAAGCTATTATAGAAGAGGGGATTTTATCTCTGTCTGTAAGTCAGGAGAAAGAAGCCTTTCGGGTTGATATAGAAAAAACAGAAAGTGTGCTGAATAAACTTACTGAAAAAGTACAATCAGAAAAAGGATTATCACCCACTTCATTAAACACTTATAAAGAATGTGAGCTTAAATTTTACTTCCGTTTTATTGCCAACATAAGAGAGCCTGACGAAGTAGATGAGGATATTGAAGCATCGGCTGTTGGTAATATCATTCATGCAACACTGGAGAAAATATATAAACCATTTATAGATAAAGTACTTACCAAAGAGATTATTGCTGTGCTTGAAAAAGCATATCCGCAGGCAGCCGAAGAATCTTTTACAGAATATTATAAGGAACCTTTAAATGAAAACGGAAAGAAAACCATTGCACTACATGTAATAAAGAAATACATTTCTAATTTACTTACTCATGAAAAGGAAACTATTGCAGAGATTGAAAAGAAAAAAGAAAGTATTACTATTAGATATTTAGAGAAGTTCTTATCTGCTGAAATAGTTATGAATGCAGGTGATAAAATCGTTCCTGTAAATTTAAGCGGCACTATAGACAGGGTTGATTTTACTCCAAGTGCTTTTAGAATTGTAGATTATAAATCCTCTGTAAAAAAGGAGTACGATAGTTTTGATATACACAGCTTAAATGAATTGTTTACAGAAAAAAAATATGGCAAAGTATTGCAACTATTAGTATACGCCTGGCTTGCTTGGAAGAACAAGATTGCTACGGCTGAAAAAATCAGCCCTTTTATTATTCCTTTTCGTGCGCAAGAAAGAGTTTATAACATTACTATGAATAAGCAACCTTTAGTTTTAAGTGATAATTTTTTGAATGAGTTTGAAAATGAACTGGCAAATTTTATTGCAGGCATATTTAATCCTGCATTTAAATTTAATCCGACGGAAGAAATAGAGACTTGTCAGTTATGTGCTTATCAAAGTATTTGTAACAGAGTTTAATTATAATTTCACATGGCTTTAAGTAATTTTGAAAGAATGATACGATTGGCAGAAGATGTTTTCGATGTGAAAAATGATGTTAACCAATTAAGTATTGATGAAAAAGTAATTAAGCGTTTACAGAGTTTACATCCCTCAACGATATCGGAATATGATGATGGCAATGGCCCCGTTGTATGGATTTTAGTAATTCCTACAACGCTTGATTTAATGAACAGGTTTATTAATAAAAGCATTACAGAACAGGAACTCTTGGACCTTACTCCACTTGACATTTCTTATGAAGCCATTTATCTTTGCTCGGCTATGGTATTGCCCGAATTTCGCAATAAGGGTATTGCAAAAAAGCTAACATTGGAAGCTATAGAAAGCATAAAAAAGCAACACCCCATTAAGTCGCTTTTTGTATGGCCCTTTACCAAGAGAGGGAAACTCCCTAGCGGAGTGTATAGCTAAGCTAAGTGCCTTGCCATTACTTAAACGTAAAGAAATATAGATTTCTGATAAATGTCGCAATTAACATTTCATATTCGACACAAAAATTGCTTTATATTTGTGTAGTATTTATTAATTTATTTATCATGAATAATATAGTAGATTTGGAAAAGAATTTCGACTCTAAATTAGAGAAGAACGATTTTGTGGAGCCTAAAGATTGGATGCCCGAAAATTACCGCAAGCATTTAATCCGTCAAATATCGCAACATGCGCATAGTGAAATTGTTGGTATGTTGCCCGAAGGGAATTGGATTTCCGTGCCCCTAGTTTCGTGCTAAAATGGTGTTACTTGCCAAAGTGCAGGATGAAGGCGGACATGGTTTATACTTATATACTGCGGCCGAAACCCTTGGTGCAAGCCGCGATGAGTTATTAGATGCACTGCATACAGGCAAAGCAAAATACTCTTCTATATTTAACTACCCTACACTTACCTGGGCAGATATTGGTGCTGTGGGTTGGTTGGTTGATGGGGCTGCTATTATGAATCAGGTTATGTTGCAGCGCACATCGTATGGGCCATATAGTCGTGCTATGATACGTATTTGTAAAGAAGAAAGCTTTCATCAGCGTCAGGGATATGAAATTATGTGTCATCTTTCTTTCGGAACAGAAGCTCAAAAAGAAATGGCTCAGGATGCTTTAAACCGTTGGTGGTTTCCTACCATGATGATGTTTGGCCCGCCTGATAAAGATTCTCCTAACAGCGAGCAGGCCATTAAAATGGCGTATTAAGCGTGAAACAAATGATGAGCTTCGTCAAAAGTTTGTTGACAGAACGGTTGAACAAGCTGAGTTTTTAGGCTTAACCATTCCTGATAAGAACCTGAAATGGAACGAAGCTAAAAAAGGTTATGATTTTTCTGAACCAAATTGGGAAGAGTTTTATAACGTAATTAAAGGTAATGGTCCATGCAATAAAGAGCGTTTGGAAGCCCGCAACAAAGCACATGCCTATGGTGCATGGGTTAGAGAGGCAGCCATGGCTTATGCCGAAAAGAAAAAAGAAAATATTTTAGCAGCTTAAAAAATAATTATGTCAAAAGATTCTCAAGGCCCTTTGTGGGAAGTGTTTGTGCAGAAAAAGGCTGGTCAGCCTTTTGTGCATTGTGGTAGTTTACATGCCTATGATAAAGAAATGGCTATAGAAAATGCCCGTGATTTATATACCCGTCGCAGTGAGGGTTGTGCTTTATGGGTAGTGCCTGCAACAGCTATTGTGGCAAGTTCTCCCGAAGATGTGGGGCCTTTCTTTGAACCTGCTAATGATAAGGTATATCGCCATCCAACCTTTTACCAAATTCCTGAAGGGGTTAAATACATTTAGGGTATGAATAAACAGGAAGCCCTATTTAAGTATATACTTCGTTTAGCCGATAACAGTTTGATATTATCGCAACGCTTATCAGAGTGGACATCTAAAGGTCCTTTCTTAGAAGAGGACTTGGCACTAACCAACATTACTTTAGATATCTTAGGGCAAGCCAATTCATTATTAGAGTATGCCGCCAAAATAGAAGGTAAAGGAAGAACCTCTGATGATTTAGCTTTCTTTCGCAACGAGCGTGAGTTTTATAATACGTTATTAGTTGAACAACCTAATGGAGATTATGCACAAACCATTCTTCGTCAGTGTATGATTGATAATTTTGATTTGCTTTTTTATACCGAACTTGCTAAAAGTAAAGATGAAACATTGGCTGCTATTGCTGCTAAATCAATCAAAGAAATTACTTATCATCTAAGACACACTTCTTCTTGGTTAGACCGCTTTGGTAATGGAACTGAAGAGAGTCAAGCTCGCACACAAAAAGCGTTGAACGAACTATGGCGTTTTACCGATGAGCTTTTTGAAATGAATGAGGTAGATGAAATACTTTTGAAAGAAAAAATAGCCGTTGATTTATCAGCATTAAAACCCATCTGGAGAAAACAAGTAGATACCATTTTCGAAAAAGCCAATCTAAAATTACCTGCTACTACCTTTATGCAAACAGGCAGTCGTAATGCAAAGCATACAGAACACCTAGGCTACATATTAGCCGAGATGCAATATTTGCCCAGAATGCACCCTACAGCCAAGTGGTAAATTATAACAGTAACAATGCGTAAAGTTTTTCTTCTAAGTCTTCTCTTTTCCTTTAACATTATCTTTTCGCAAAACTATTCTTATCAGTTAGCTTTATTAAAATATAGTGGCGGTGGCGATTGGTATGCCAATTTAGAAACCTCTTTGCCTAACCTTATCAAGTTTTGTAATGATAACCTGAAAACAAAAATTAATCCAGAGCAAGCTATTGTTGAAGTAGGTAGTACCGATCTTTTTAAATATCCTTTGGTTCATATTACCGGACACGGCAACATTATTTTTAGCGATGCCGAAGCACAAAACCTGCGAAAGTATTTAATAGGTGGAGGCTTTCTAGAAATATCTGATAATTATGGCCTGGATAAATTCATTCGTCCGCAAATGAAAAAGGTATTTCCTGAACTCGATTTTGTCGAACTACCCTTCGACCATCCCATCTATCATCAGAAATATAACTTTGATAAAGGTTTGCCTAAAATACATGAGCATGATAATAAAGCTCCGCAAGGGTTTGGATTGATATACAAAGGCAGATTGATTTGCTTTTACGATTATGAGTGTGACTTAGGGGATGGTTGGGAGAGTTACGAAGTACATAAAGACAGCCCCGAAGCCCATGAGAAAGCTTTAAGAATGGGTGCAAATATACTGTCCTATGTTTTCCTTGATTCTATCTATAAATAAAGTTAATACTTGATTTAAGCAAAGAAAAAATAAAATTTTATTGTAACCTTTGTACAATATTACCATGAGAATTTTTTTACTATATAGTTTTTTATCTTTCGCCTTACTAAGCAATATATGTGCGCAAAATGATTCACTGCCTAATGTAACTCCCGAATCGCTTTTAAAAGAAGGTGTCTACCTTACCTTTAATGATTTAAAAACCAACAACCCCCTGCCTAAAGAAAATATTGTAAGTACCTTGGATAAAACACAACCTGATTTTATTTCTAAAACATTAACCGAAAACAAAGAGATTATCTTTTCTTACAAAGGTTCTCAGTATCGTGCTGAGGTTAACAAAATATGGGGCTATTGCCAGAATGGAAATGTATATGTACACTTCAAGGAAGATAAGTTTTGGCGTGTAACAGTGTTTGGCAACATCTCTCATTTCTTGGCAACCATTATGGTTACTCGCTATGTAAGCAATGGTTATGGAGGCGGTTACGGCATGGGATTTGGCATGGGTGGCATGGGCTATGGTGGTATGGGTGGACCTTCCGTACCGGTTAAACAACCCGAAACGCATGAGTTTTTAATGGATTATAGCACCGGAGAATTTGCTGAGTGCACACCAACTAATTTAGAAGTTCTGTTAAGTAGAGATATGCCCTTGTATAACCAGTACATGAAAATTAAAAAGCGTAAGCGTAAAGATTTTATGATACTTTATATTCGCAAGTACAATGCCGAACACCCCATTTCTTTTCCTCCACCTGCAAAATCAGGACAGTAGAAAATCTCTCATTCTCCTATTTTATTAAGACTCCTGACTAAAATAAATCTTATAATACTTCCTCCCGTCTTTTTCCACACCTTGTTCTATAAGTTCTCGGTCGCCATGTATGTATATATGAAAATTCTTATCCAGTTTTAAAATACTTTTAAATACACGCGCCTGTTTCTTTACGGCCGGTGCCGAAATCTCAAAACTATCAGCCACCTCTATTTCATGATTCTCCCGGTATGTTTCATCAAAGTTTTGAAATGACTTGATGATATTCTTGTCCTGAAAAACCTCCTGCTCAAAATCTTCTTTTTCAAAAGTATCATGTGTTTTAAAATACGCTACCGACCGGTTCAGCAAATCAATCTGGTCGGCCTTGCTCACTTCAAAATCGTTAGGGAACTGCTGCGTTACAAATGATTTAGCAAGGGTTAAGAACTGCGTGGTATGGTTGGCATTATCTTTCTTCAGGCTTGCTTTTATAAACTCGTTTTGCCAGTAATCGGTTTCCACAGGGGCATTGTCTATTACAAAAACGGTGTAAGGCTGTTCGGTAAACAAAATCAAACAGGCTTTATCCAACCGTTTGCTGCCTATGCCTTTTTTTAGCTGCAAACCCGCTTCGCCTTTTTGGTACTCGGCCGTTTCAATAAAGCTTTCTTTGTTCTCTATTTTATAAATACCCAAACCATCATAAGGCTGCTTGTTTAGTTTAATGCCGCTAAACTTTATAACAAACAAATCTCCGTCTTTTATGTTGGGGTGTTTCGATACTGCCTTCAGGTGCTTACCAATGTTTTTAGATTGGTTAATGAAATCATCTTCATCAAATATTACCTGCGCGGTTTTATACAACGGGTTTAGGTCTATCGCTATATCATGGCTAAACTCATAACTGCTGATCATAGAAACAAAAGGCTTCAAAAATATTTTCTTTAAAACTCCTGCTTCCTCTTCATCCTTATATTCATACAAGGTGTTGCTAAAGGCTTCCTTTCCTTCGGCAGCTATGCGGTGGTAAATTACTTTACTGATTTGAGCTTCTTCAATTTCAATCATGTGTGCTTGTTGTTTTAATCCACATTAATGTGATATACATCGCTTTGGTTGCGTGCTATATTGCGCACTACAAAAGGGTCGGGCAGAGGGATGATTTCCATCAAATCAAACTGGGCACACTCTTTACTAAGTCCTTCAAAAATCAACGTAAACTTATTTCCGTTGGTGGCAAAAGTCCACTCGGGTGCAAAAGAAATATTAAAGGCAGTTAGCAGTTTAGCTTTGCGCCCGCTTTCTTTTTCTATCAAAAACGTACTGGGCCAAATGCGTACGGCCATTTCGGGCTTGTAGGTGCAATGTATAATGGTTTGCCGTTCCTTGCTCTCAAGGGTTTTGGTTTTTGTACTACTCTTCTTTTTGGTTTTTACTATCTCTTCAACTTCTGTCATTACCCTATGAATTTATTTTATTGATTACTACGAGAGCATCAATATTACTTTTTGCATTTTTGAATAATGAATCTGGTGTTTTCCTTATGTCAATGCCAATTAATTTCATAATTTCTAATCGCAATACAAATTCTATAATCTTAGCTGCCAAAAATAATTCAATCCCAGTAAAGTGTTTTTTATATGTCCCACGATGAACAATATCATTTCTTGCACCTTTAACTTTATTAATAAATTCTTCTACGGAAAGGTCAAACACTCCTTGAATTAGATTATCAATATCTTCCTTAAATTGCATTAAGCGATCTTTAAAAGACGGGTTATTCCAGCTTTTTGTTTTGTCATCGAACCACTTAACTAACTTATCATCTTGTATAGATTCAATTATTGCTTTTTTATTCAAACTGATTTCAGGATCGAGAATATCTTTCGTTTTATTTCCAAAATTATTTTGAAATATTTCAATACCCATACAAACACTTAAGAAGAACCCCTGCATTGACATTTCAGTATTGTAACACCTTTCAAGAACAAGGTCTATTATGGAATGAAGCTCTTTGAGCTCAAACCATTTTTTTAGAATATCTCCAAGAGAGGCGTTTATATTTGAATATCTTATTTGTATTCCTTGTGTAAATCCATCTTCTTTTAATGCATCATTAGTATTAATAAGTTCATAATGATTGTTCTTGTCATTTGAAAGAAAATATCCTTTGAATTCAGGGTTTTTATGTGTTATAAAAAGAATTAATTCTTTTAAATGCCTCATCATTTCAGAAAAAATGGAAATATTTATTGAGACAGAAGATTCTAGAGAAATGCTGCAAATTTTATTTATTTGTAATTTATCAGAACTATAAGATGTAGAATATCCTAAGTGAATAGTAATATTAATATTATCTACTTTAACTTTTACAATTTCTTTTTTTTCTGGGGTTTTGTATGTGTTTTTATCTAAAGAACTAATGCCGTTTTTTTCTATTATCCAGTTTGTCAACGCCGGTGATGTTAAAACAATTTTTTTAAAATATAAATTTCTTTCTGAGAAAGCATGAAGGTCTTTAATTAAATATGAAGCATGTATATTCATATGTGTTCCTCCTGCTCCAGATGATCCTGCCCCAGCATAACAATTAACAAATGTTATTTTATCAATCCCATTGAATTCACCGAGAATAATTTGCCAATTTGCATCTCTTAACGAATTCATTGGAGCTTCTATGAATATAGATTCCTTGCTAATATTTAACCAGACTCCTATAATTCGCTCATTTGGAGAATTTGGTAAAAAAATTGTCCCATAAATTCTTTTTGAATCCATTATCATTTTTCCGACTAAGTATGATTTATTTCCAAGTGTAACAAATATAAAGCAAATAACTCCTCTCACATTCAGCCCATCGTTTTTGTTTTTTAATCGTTTTGCTGAATGCTTTAAGGCTTTAAACTGCACCCGCTAGAGTTTAAACTGCTCAATCTAAGCTTCTGCTGCTTCATGCAGAACTCCTGCTGCTTCATTTTAAAGTGCTGCTGCTTCATGCAGAACCTTAAACTGCTCAATCTGAGGGTATGATGCTTCATTTTCAACCCCAAAACAGACTCTCTAAACTGCTGCTGCTTCATGCAGAACTTCTGCTGCTTCAATCCAAAGTCCTGCTGCTCCATTTTAAAGTCCTGCTGCTTCATGCAGAACTCCTGCTGCTCCTCTCTACATACCAAATTGAACCGGCAGGAGTTTAAAATGTACTCACTAAACCGCTGTTGCTTCATTCAAAATGTAGTGTTCAGCAAAATCATTTTATAAATTTTATTTGTAAAAGTAAAAATGTGTTAAATTACATAAGTCTGAAAGTATTGATTTTACAGGTGATTCAGTAAAGTCAAATTTATTTGCTTGTTTATTTAGTGGTTTAACATACTTTATGAGTAACCTTTTTAGGTGTTTGGCACGATTCTTGATGTACTATCTTCAATCAACTAAAAAATAAATAAACAATAAAAAAAACAAAAACTATGGCAACACAAGCAAGAATCCCACGGAACATTGCCCTGTTTGTAGCATATATGCAACGCACAGTGGCTTATTTATTAGCAACAAGTCCGGCACCACTTACGGGCTTAAACTGGAACAGGCTAAATTGGACGAGTGCCGAGTTAGCCGCATGGCAAGCATTTTTAGCCGAAGTGCTTCCGTTATATACCATATATAACGCTAACCCGCGCGGCAACCCACCCAATACGGCGGCCATACATGTAATTATAAAAGCCGTTCATGCTTATGATAAAGCGAACCACCCATTAGACCGCATAGCAGCGGGCAATCCGGCAAACATGGTTAATGCCGATTATACTACCTTTAATATTAAACACAACAACCCTGTTTTAGCAGGCAGCTTGCCTACCGCAAGACGTGTGGCTACCGAAAACATTGTATATAACAATGCTGTAGGTATTGGCGGTGCGGTAATACACTATCAGGCGCGTGTAAATAAAAGTAGCAAACGCCCGCATAAAGAAGATGGGTATAACGTAGGCATAGTTTACCTGATACTAAATGCTACCGATGCGGTACCTACTACGCCCGATTTACTTACTACCAGTTTGGTTTTTAGCAGAGCCAATGGCACGTTTCAACTGCCGCTAAATAGCATAGGCAAACGAGTAGCCCTAAGTTTTTATTGGAAACACAAAACTAACCCCGCTTTAGACGGACCTAAAAGCACTATATCAATAGTAGTTATAAGCTAACAAAGTATAAAATCTACCAAAGAGCCTTGCAGAGATGTGAGGCTTTTTTGTTTTATATTTAGTGGGAATGAAATGGTTGTTAATCTTTATCAGACTAAAAAAACAATTCCTTTACCATCATAGTACCCACGGTATCTTGTATGCTTTTACCGCACTTTATGCAAACATACATACCCGTATGAAAGCCGCTTTTGTTTAGCGTGGGTTGCAACATGGGGTGTTTGCAGTTTTCGGTACCGCTATTTAGATGAACGGTACTGGTATTAAATCTTGTTTCCGTTTTCATGATCACTAAATTAGGTTTAGTAAATATAGGGTATTAACGGAGGGATAAATTTTAAATTGTGATAAGGAATGTTATAAAATGTGAAAAAGGAAATATGATTGCCCTATAAATTTTTACTACGTTCTTTTTCCTTGACGAAAAAGAAACAAAAAGTCAAGACAAAACGATCTGCAGCGCACAAGGCAAGTCTGCTCCGCGTTTTGTCGGGCCTGCGCTCGGTTTTCAGATTACGTTGGTTACCCATATCAGGGGCAGGTGTCCACGAACGGTGCGAACTGGATTTTTTCGGCGCGAGGTGAGCTGTTATGTGCGACAAGAAAAAATTAAGTTGGCGTTTGTGGTGGCTTTTTGCCATACTTTTTTGCGGCAGAAAAAAGTATGAATAAAAAATTACTTCAAATTCTTCTGCCAGTTGCCCAGCACCACCAAATGCCAGATACGGCTCCAGGTAATTTGCGGGTCGCCTTTGAGGAAGGCTTGCCAAAGTTGGTTAACCCGGTTGGGGTTTAAGCCTATACTCTCTAAATGACTAAGGTTTTCTTCGCAAAAGTTTTTTAAATCTTGTTTCATCCAAAGCTGCCAGGGCAATACAAAGCCCATTTTTTTGCGGTTCATTATTTCGGCAGGTAATAAATCCTGTAAAGAATCGGTAAGCAGTTTTTTAGGTGTATGCGGGTATTTGTGTTTGTCAGAAACGCCCAATACATATTCTACCAGCTTGTAGTCTAAAAAAGGCACACGCACTTCCAGCGCCGATGCCATGCTCATTTGGTCGGTATCGCGCAGCAATACATTCTGCATATAGGTAGAAATCTCTGCTATGGAATATTTGCTCAGGCGGTGGTTCTTATCATCAAATTCCAGCAAACGCAAAAAGCGATATACGGCATTCATGGGTAAATCACTTCTGTTTAAAAGTTGCTTTACCTGCTTGTCCATCAATACCTGACGGGATAGGGGGTAGGCATAATTAAAGCTTACCTGAGGTTTGCTGAGTATTTCAGCAAGCTTCTGTGAGGCTATGTTTTTATTGAAACCGGTTAAAGCTGCTGCTCCGGTAACCCGCAGTATACGAGGCACAAAATTAAGCCACCATTGTTGTTCTAATTTATAACTGCGTTTAAATACATCGTATCCACAAAACAACTCATCACTTCCCAAACCCGATAGAGCCATGGTAATGCCAGCCTGTTTGGTAACCTTTGAAACAATGTAGGTGTTTGGCCCATCTCCGCTGGGATGATCCATAGCGTGAAGTGCTTCGGGCAGTTGTTGTAAAAAATCCTGCGGACTTAATTTTATTTGGTGATGCTCTGTCTTAAACTTTTCAGAAACTATGCGTGCATAAGATGCTTCCGAAAATTCACTCTCGTTAAATACCACCGAAAAGGTTTTTACCTGCTGTGAGGATACTTTAGTCATAGCCCCCACAATAGCACTCGAATCTATTCCGCCGGATAGAAAAGCTCCAAAGGGAACATCAGCAACCAGTCTGCGTTCTACCGCTTCGTAAAAAAGCGTACGCACATCCTTGCAAATGTCTTCGTATGGTTTTCCGGTGCTGGTGTAATTTATATTCTTTTCAAGTTGCCAGTAAGCCTGTGTTTTTAATTCGTTATTTTCAATAGTTAGGTAATGCCCCGGCAACAACATGTTAATATCCTGCACCATAGTATGAGGTGCATGTATGGTGAAGTATTGTAGGTAATCTACCAATGCATCAGGGTTTATTTTTTTCTCTACAAGGTTAGATTTGATAATAGCCCTTATCTCCGATGCAAATAACAAAGTATTGTTTTGAAAAGAATAGTACAGGGGTTTTATACCCATTCTATCGCGGGCAATGAAAATGTTTTTTGTTTGCCTGTCGTAAATGGCAAAAGCATACATGCCATTAAAACGTTGCAGACAATCAGCACCCCAACGCATATAGGCGGCTAAAACAACTTCGGTATCGGTTTGTGTTTTAAAAAAATAGGGTTGTTCTTGTGTGCCTTGTATGGCACGCTGCAATTGCAGTTTCAGCTCTTTGTAATTATACAGTTCTCCGTTATAAATAATTACATAACGGTTATCATAGGAATGCAAAGGTTGCGTGCCACTATCCGATAAATCTATAATAGATAACCTACGATGACCAAGGTAAGCGTGTTCGTCATCCCACATACCTTCCGCATCCGGTCCGCGATGTGCAATGGCATTATTCATTTGCTGCAAAGCAGCAAGCGCTTTATTTTTTGATAAATGAGAAGAAACAATTCCGGCAATACCGCACATTACAGTCCAATGGAATTTAAAAAGCGCTTATCCTTCAGCATTAATTTAATTCCGTCTTCCAACGAAACCAATTTGCGATTTAATAGCTTCAGCATTTTTTCATTATCGGGTTGCCTACGGGTCATATCACCTTTCTTTAAGCGGTGGCAAGTGTACAATTTTTGATTTTGATTTGGTAATGTTGATAACGGTTTTAGCTAAATCTAAAACTGTAGTGATTTGATTATTGCCAATGTTAATCACATCATTCACAATTTCATTTTTATACAGACAAGCCAAACAGGTATCAATATTATCATCTATATAGGTAAAGGTACGTGTTTGCGAACCGTCACCATAAATGGAGATATCCTCATTTTTTAGGGCCGATGCCATAAAGCGAGGTAGTACAAAATCAGTGCTTTGATTTGGCCCATAAGTATTGAAGAATCTGAAAATGGTGTACTCTAAGTTATATTCCTGCTGGTAACTTTTGCAAAAACTCTCACCTACATTTTTCACAACAGCATAAGGCACACGACTATTAAGTGGTGTGGTATGTTCATGTTGAGGTAATGAAACGGGCTCCCCATAAACTTCTGAAGAAGAAGAAAAGAATACACGCTTAACAGAAGTATTTTTAGAAAGGTTTAAAATATTTTTAATTCCGTCAATATCATTCAAAACACTAACAGGGTTTTCTTGTGTGCGTTGTACACCAACCACAGCTGCCAAATGAAATACATAGTCAAACTTATAGGTTAGCATAATTTCAGAGATGTCTCTGTAATTATTTACATCTCCTTTTATAAAGGTATAAGCATGAGAGTGTTGTTCAGGAAGTTTATTTATCGAACCCGTTGATAGGTTATCGACTACCACCACAAAGTTCTCTTTGTTGTGAAATAATTTTTCTATTAAAGCACTGCCAATGTTTCCTGCTCCACCCGTTACTAAAATTTTAATCATACTAATTTCATTAAATTATCTGCCCATATTTTGGGTGTAATACGTTGTGCGAGTTGATTACTATATTCTCCCATCAAATTTAATTGTTCTGCCGACAATCTCATCACCTCTTTCAATTTTTCTTTTAAAGAGTTTATATCACCTGCTTTAAAAACGTACCCGTTTTTCGCGTCTTCTAAAAAAGATTCTATAGCTCCTACCCTATCAGATGCCAATAAAGGAAAGCCCATAGCTGCAAACTCATGCAGTACAACACCCCAAGGCTCAAATAAAGAAGGCATTACAAACACCCCCGTTTGCTGCACGTATTCAAGAAAATTTTCCGGTTGTACAAATCCGAAATGTTTTATTTTAGGATGACTAACAGGTTCTAAACTGCCCGTACCTAAACACCATAATTCCCAATCACTTGGGGTTTCATTTTGAAGTTCTATAAAAGCTTGCCATAATTTATCAACACCTTTAAAATCATAATATCTTCCAACATAAATAAAGCGTTTTGGAAAACTTTGCTTCTTTTGAGCTAAGACTCTGTCTCTAATAGATGAAAAATAATCCACATCACAACTATAAAAACCTAAAGTAATTTCATCGTCTTTAAACCCCAGTTTTTTTGCATATTGTTTCTGAATATTTCCTGGTACCCAAACATGCGAGAATTTATTTTTTATGAGAAAAGGGCTTATAAAAGTCCCTATACGTTGCCTTATATCTCCACGCCAATGAGTATCCATAGTAAGTATAGTTGGGATTTTTTTATAATAATTTTTACAAATACTAAGGTAATCTTTATCAACCCACCCACTACAAATAATAATAGAAGGATTAAGTTTTTTCACCAAACTAACTGCAGAATTAAAATCATAATCCTTTCGGTTATATAAGCTTATAGTCTGTTGCTTTGAAAAAGCAAATGGAGCTTCATTATTTACTGGATAGCGAATTACATGAATACTTGCCTCATAATTTTTAGCAAGGCTATTGCAACAACCTAAAAAGTAAGGGGCAATCTCGGTATATAAAAAAACAATGTTATACTGTTGGTGTTTCATGTATAACAAGTCTATTTTGCCTTTCTTCTATGTAAGCCTTTCTATTGTAATAATAAAGCCAAACAAAGAAGGGAAATCCGTTTAGGAAATAGTTTCCTTGTCGCATTAAATAAAGTAAAATCAAAACTAAAATAGACCCTGATATAATCCAATATTTATTATCTATTCCATCATTACCAACAAAACATCTAAAAACAAGTACAATAATAAATATTACTCCCATTAATCCCGTTTCCGACATAAGTCGTAAAAATAAACTGTTGGCATCAGCACTATTATTGTCAAAACCTTTTAAATTTACTTTGCCTGTTCTGGTATATGAATACTTCTCAAAAGCAACTGGATGCGAACCTAGCCCCGTACCCCAAAAAGGATGCTCCAATATATTATTATAAGCAATGTGGGCGTGGTTATATTGCACAAAACTTGATGTGTTTACATTTTTTATATCAAAATCATTATCTACCCATAGTCCCACGGCTGCATCTACTCTTCCTTTAAATTCATCAACGGAATTATATAAACCAACACCAGCCAAAATACCTATTGCAATAAATAAAATAAGATAAGAAAAATACCCTAGATTGAGTCCTATAATTAAAATAACAAAAAATATGCCTATATACCCTGTAGATGATTTAGTTAAGTATATTGCAATAAGTATCACATAGTTCTGATATGATTTATATTCATAGCTTTTTTTTGTAATCATGTTCAATATAGATACAAATGCTGCCGGACCTAACATAATTCCCATTTGAGAGGGCTCTATATAAAACGAGTTTATTCGAGTGTTTTCAGCTGTTACAGCTGTGCTTTTATTTACTAAAACCTCAAAATCATATATCCATTGATAATTATAACCAGGTTTAAATCCAATTTTAGCTGAAATGTATTGAAGTATTCCAATAATTGCAGACCAATAAGCCCAAGTTAAATACATTTTAAACATTTTTTCTATGTTCATTTCGTAGTATTGAATTACATAATAATAAAATGTTGTGCTTAGCATTACACCTAAAAATATTTTGAAAAACAAGAACCATTCATTATTACCCATGAATATTTGGAAAATACCTACAAAAAAAGGAAGTAAAATAATTTGAAAGGGCGCTTTAGGCAAGCCAAATCGATTAAAAAAAAAGGGTAATAATAAAAGAAAAATAAAATAATGAAGATATCCTTCAAAAGGTTCTCTAAAGAACATGATTGATTCCATAAACACGGAAGCGTATATAAGAAAGTCTATTGACTTCTCTCTACTCATTTTTTTTATAAGCTAATTTACTACTTAATTTTTTAGAGGGGTTTTCAATAGACAAATACATTATATAACTAAAGAAAAATGTAACAATTAGCCCTGTTATAACAACCCCAAACTTACCTATAGTTGAATTTACATAATGAGATAAGAAATTAACAATTGCAGCACCTACAATTGCATGAAGTAGATAAACAGAGTATGAAAATTTCCCTAACCATGTCAATATATTAGTAGATTGATTAAATAGTAAAAGGATGGCAAGTTCAGAAACTATAGCTATAACAAAAGCTGTTTTTTCAATATATATAAATATATCCGTTACAAAAACCAAACTTACCAAAATCAGTTCAGTAATGTTGATATAATGCCTTTTATATAAAAAGATTAATATCCCTATTCCGAAAATGGGTAACCAATATGGTAAAAAATCTACATAAGGTAAAACAACCGGCATTGTAATAATAATAGAATATGCAATTAATCGCAGGTATCCTTTTTTAGATACAAATAAAAGATACAACAACCCTATAACCAAATAATACTGAAATTCTATAGCTAATGTCCAATAAATATTATTAACCCAAGTCATATCTTTAAAAAATGGGATCAAATACCCCAAATGCAGCAACACTTGCTTAACAGTAACTAAAATCGCTGTATTATTATATACAGGGCTATATTTCCTGAAAAATAAAATAGTTACCATCAATGCAACAGAAACAAGGTAGGGGGGTTCCAATCTTATTAATCGTTTTATAAAAAATTTATAAAAATTCTTTAATTGATAATTACTGTAGTATAAAGACCAAGGTATTACTAAGCCTGATATCATAAAGAAAAGATGGACACCATATTTACCAAAAGAAAAACAATAATATGTTAAACTAGTGTGATCAATTAACCCAGTAGTAGTGCATATAAAGTGATACAAACAGACTGACCAAGCTGCAATAGCTCTCAAATTATCAAGTATGGGTATTTGGTTACTAGGTTTCATCATTTAATCCTTTCCCGCATAACATTCATTTCTTTTACTATAATCTCATTCCACATAAAATTTTCTTTTATCCATTTTACAGATGCTATTTTCTTTTGCTCAATTTCCTGTGAATCAGTTTTTATAATTTCTATTAATTTGCATTGTATTAATTTTTCATCTAAAGGGGGTATTAACCAACCATTGGACTTATTTACCATTACATTTACAGCGCCAACATTCGTAGCTAATATACTACAGCCGCTTGCCATGGCTTCTAAAATTACATTCGGCATTCCCTCCGAGTGTGAAGGTAAGACAAATACATCTGTTTGTCGAAGAATAGATTTTATTTTTTCGACCTCGCTAATTTTCCCGTGATATTTTAATTGAGGCGAATCAATTCTAAATTCATTAGGTATATCACCTATAAACTGGAATTCGAAATTATATTTACCAACAAGATTTTCTAGTACAGCATTTAATTCCTTTATGCCTTTACGTATTTCATATCTTCCTAAAAAAGCAAAACGTAAAGGATTATTAATCTTTATATTATTCTCATAAATCCACGAAGGCTCTATGCCTGCAGGTATTTCGATTATCCTTTTTTTTGAGTATGGGATATTCTTTAAGATAATATCTGTTATACCTCCACCGTAAGAATAAATGAAGTCAGTATACTTATTGAGGTATTTTACTAAGGGCAGATAAACTATTTTTCTATATTGTTCTATCAATCCTTTACCTGACTGAAAAATTTCATAGCCATGTAATCTTAGTCCAATGGGTGGAAGTTTTGTTCCATTTCTTTTCTGTTTGATAAAATACCAACCTGTATAGCCTTTTGAATAAATAAAATCAACAGGTGCTTGTTTTATAAAATATTGATACATTATTTTGGAATGCAAATAAGATTCCTGCATATAATGCCAAGGCCACTTACCTTTATTCGGAAACGTAAACACAAAAGAATTAATGTATTTCTTTTCTTCTTCGGTAAAGAATTCCAGTTTATGAATATCGTATTCGCTGTCATTCATGTGATATAAATCTACATGAACTGCTTGTTGTGCAAAATACTTGGCCAAGTAATAGGAATGTTTTTGCATGCCGCCAATACGGTAGGGCCATATTCCATCTGTAAGTAAAGCTATTCGCACAAAAATATAAAGTGCTAATTTATTACTATTTCACTAACCAGTATACTAAAGTTTAAGCCTTAGGGGATTTTATTTCATCGTCTGATACTCTGATAGAAAATTA
>CAVXOV010000002.1:0-9488 GCA_963763345.1 uncultured Candidatus Saccharibacteria bacterium | reverse complement strand
GGTTTAGAAACCCTATCACGCATTAAAGCCATGCGCAGCGATGTACCCGTTATTATGATTACCAAAAGCGAGGAAGAGTATATTATGGATGATGCCATTGGCTCTAAAATTGCCGATTACCTGATTAAGCCCGTTAACCCCAACCAGATACTGCTTTCACTTAAAAAAACGTTGGATAACAGGCGCTTGGTGGGGGAGAAAAAAACACCGCTTATCGTCAGGCTTTTCAGGAAATTAGCAGCATGTTGATGTCTAACCTCGATTATCGCGAGTGGGTAGAACTGTATAAAAAGATTGTGTATTGGGAACTTGAAATTGATAAATCATCCGATAAAAGCATGCTCGAAATAATACGCATGCAAAAGCAGGAAGCCAATGCGGGGTTCAGTAAGTTTGTGGAGAAGAATTATTTAAAATGGCTTCACCACAAGAGGAAGTGGATATTCCGGTAATGTCGCACACCTTACTAAAAAATAAATTGTTTCCTGAACTGGATAAGAACGAGTGCGTATTCTTTTTACTGATTGATAACCTGCGTTACGACCAATGGAAAACAATACAACCTATACTAGCTGAATTATACAAAGTAGAAAAAGAAGAGGTGTATTATGGTATTTTGCCAACTGCTACACAATACGCACGCAATGCCATTTTTGCCGGACTGATGCCAACCGAGATTCAAAAAAGGTTTCCCGATATGTGGCTGAATGATGAAGATGAGGGTTTGAAGAACAACTTTGAAGAACAGTTTTTACAAGCACAGTTGAAACGTATGGGCAAGGATGTGAAGATGAGTTACAACAAAATTACCAATCATGCCGCCGGAAAAAAGTTAGCCGAAAGTATTCCTAACCTATTGCAAAACAAGCTGAATGTGATAGTATATAACTTTGTAGATGACGCTGTCTTATGCCCGTACGGATATGGAAGTAATATGCGAGTTGGCAGATGATGAAGTCGGGCTACCGTTCTATAACCAAATCGTGGTTAGAGCATTCTCCGTTATTGGATATTATACAGCAACTGGCTCAAAAGAAAATAAAAATTGTTATTAGTACCGACCATGGTACGGTGCATGTAAAAGACCCCTATAAATGTAGTTGGCGAAAAGAATTTAACTACTAACCTGCCGATCAAAACAGGCAGAACGATGAACTATAATAAAAAGGATATTTGAAATAAAGAACCCAACGGATGGTTTTTTACCTAAACAAAATCTAAGCTCTGTTTATATATTCGCTAAAGAAAATAAATTTTTCTCATACCCTAATAACCATAATTATTATGTGGGTTATTATCAAAATACATTCCAACACGGAGGTATCTCTTTAGAGGAAATGCTTATCCCTTGTATAACACTTTCTGCTAAGTAGGTTTATTCTATTTGTGCTTTTCTTTTCCTTTATATATTCAATAACTGAGTATATAGAAAGCAAAAGTAATAACCAGGTAAGTAAACTGCTTCCGCAGCTTTTATAATATAAATAGTAACCTACGGTGTCACCACCAAGTATAAGGTTAAAGAATAATAGAAATCCAAATAGGTAATAGCCCCATTTATTACCATCTTTTGAATTAAAATAATTTATTGCTAACACAGCCACTACAAAAAACAAAGAAACCAAATGATATTCCCAGGTAATACCGGATATTAAATGAGTAAACAATAAAATAAAACATATTTCATATAAGGAAATTGGTGCTTTTTTTAGTCGGCTGTAAGCAAGCATTCCTGCAAAAGCAACTAATAATAGTATGATGATGCTTTTATATATTGCATTAATTGTAGATGATGATAAAATGGTAATTATATAATGATATTTATCTCCATCTTCGGTATAAGAAAATATCTTGTGCAGAGCTGCCGATAACCCATAATTCTGAAGTTCAGCTTCCACTCTTCCTGTTTCAAAAGGTTGAAGAAAGCTGATATAATATTCCTGCAAATCAATTACACCCTGATGTGTGCCTCTAATTACTAAAGGAATAGTTATACAAACAGCCGTATAGATAAGGGCTCGCAGATAGTTTTTATAATTGCTCTTACTTAGTATCCATACTAAGATGAATATAGGCAGGATTTTAATAAACACGGCTACTACTAATAGGGCTATGGCATACTTATCTTTTTTAATCAAAAAGTTGTAAATGCCGGCAAGGCTTAGTAATAAAACCAATTCATTCATTTGTATAAACCAGGTATGGTATAAAAAGTACCTGAATGATAATATAAAAGCAATCAGTAGGGCTTGTTTAACATGAGTGCTTTTAGGCAAAAGGGTTAAGATAATCTTTTGGGTATAGTAAATAATCATAACCCAAAACAACAGATTGCAAAAGCAATAAATTGCTGCTGCTTTATGAAGACTTGTTAATGCTAATAACTGAAAGCACATGGCTGCAAAAGGGGGGTAGATATATCTTTCTGCACCACCTATTCTGCTATATAACGATACTCCGTTTAAATAATTTTTACCTGCTTGCCAAAACACTGTAAAGTCGCCTTGCAGACTTACATCTTTCCCAACAATAAAGGAAATAATGCAAAACCCAATGGCAAACAAACAAATAGTAACTGTATATTTTATGCTTCTTAAATTACTATAATCAATAAACAGGAGGCTGAGTAGTTGTTTCATCAAGTTAAAATAAAACAGAAAACTAAGGGCGAGTTTTTAAGCAACCGATTGCTTTTTCATCACAATAGTTTGCTTTCTATCCGGACCAACAGATACAATGCTAATAGGCACGCCTGTACTTTGTTCTATAAAAATAATGTAGTTAAGTAGTTCTTCGGGCAGGTTGTTGGCAGAAGTAATGTTCTGCTTCCAGCCTTTCATTTCTTTATAAACAGGAGTTATCTCTGTATTAATTACATCAAAGGGAAGAACTTCTGTTTCTTTACCATTAATTAAATAATGGGTACAAACTTTTATGGTATCAAAATCATCCATCACATCCGCTTTCATCATGGTAAGTTCGGTAACGCCGTTAATCATAATGGCATATTTAAGCGCTGGTAAATCAAGCCAGCCACAACGACGGGAACGTCCTGTAGTTGAACCGTATTCATTACCAATCTTGCGCATGGTTTCTCCGGTTTCATCATTCAACTCAGTAGGAAAAGGACCGCTACCCACACGTGTACAGTAGGCTTTAAAAATACCAATTACATTACCTACCGAACCGGGAGGAATGCCCAAGCCTGTGCAACAACCGGCAGTCATAGTATTTGAAGAAGTAACAAAGGGATACGTACCAAAATCAATATCAAGCATAGAACCTTGTGCACCTTCTGCCAGTATTTTCTTTCCGGTCTTTAATGCTTCGTTTACATAATATTCACTGTCAATAAGCGTAAGTTGTTTAAGAGCTTCAATAGCTTCAAACCAAACGGGTTCTAATTCGCTAAGATTATATTCATATTGATGAAAAGCCAAAAGTTGTTTATGCTTTTCAACTAAGGCATTGTATCTTTCTTTAAAATTACCCAACGTAATATCTCCTACACGAATACCATTACGTCCTGTTTTATCCATGTATGTAGGACCAATACCTTTTAAGGTAGAGCCGATCTTTTCTTTTCCTTTAGATGCTTCAGAAGCAGCATCCAACAAACGATGCGTAGGTAGAATTAGGTGTGCACGCTTGCTAACCAGCAATTGTTTCTTCACATCCACCCCCATTTTAATAAGGGCATCAATTTCTTTCTTTAAAATAACCGGGTCAATTACAACACCGTTACCAATAACATTTTTACAATGGTTATGAAATATCCCGCTGGGGATGGTATGCAGCACATGTTTAATTCCATTAAACTCTAAGGTGTGTCCGGCATTAGGCCCGCCCTGAAAACGGCAAATCATGTCATACGATGGGGTCAACACATCAACTACTTTACCTTTGCCTTCATCGCCCCACTGAAGACCTAACAATACATCTGCTTTATTCATTTGTGTTTTATTTTTTTAATATTGTATTCATGCATTCGCTTCGCTCAGCTTCATAGTAAAAAATTAAGAAGCGTAAAATTACGCTAAATACAAGTGGTGCAACGTTGGTTTAATAATTTGTTGATAAAGAATTAAAGCAAGCATTTTATGTTTTATAACCTCTTTAGGTGATAAATTATCATTATTTGCGGTAAAATAAATCCTGATTTAAAATAGTAGAAAGATTTGTTAAAATAATTACTATTTTCGTAGGAGACGACTATCACTTATAATTAACTAAAGAATCTTTTTATGGCTTCAAGAATATTTTTACTGCTTGTTTTTGTTTTCGGAATCAACACTCTTGAAGCAAATATTGTATCGCAAACAAATGCACAAACTGTTGCTGCAAATTATTACAAACAAAAAACACATACGGTCAATGCTAACCTTCAACTGGCATATACCGAAACCACAAGTAGCGGTGTGCCTGTTTATTATGTATTTAACGTAAATACAAATAATGGTTTTGTTATCATTTCTGCTGATGACAGGGCTTATCCGATTATTGGATATTCAACAAAAAGGCAATACGTTATTCCAAATAAAAAATCTCCATTTAGTGTTTGGATGAGCAAACGTAAGGCGGAAATAATTTCTATTCAAACAAATGTAACACGGGCAGACGAAAGAGTTTCTAAACAGTGGACATCATATTCTAGTGGTTCATATCGTTTGACAAATTCTAATTCTGTTTCAACAGCTAGTGTTGCACCGCTTGTGCAAAGTACCTGGAATCAATCTCCTTTTTATAATGATTCATGCCCCGGTGGCTCTGTTACAGGGTGCGTAGCATGCGCCATGTCTCAAATTATGCGCTATTGGAACTATCCGGCTAAGGGGCAGGGTTCCAGTTCTTATTGCGATTGCACCACTAACGGTTTTCAGGAACAATACGGAACATTATCTGCTAACTATGGAGCTACTACTTATAATTGGGCTAATATGCCCTTAAGCATTTCAAGTAATAATACCGACATAGCAAGGTTAATGCTGCATAATGGTATAAGTGTACAGATGGATTATTCTCCTTCTGAGAGTGGTGCATGGGTCATCTCTTCAGATGATAGTATATGTGCGCAAAACTCTTATGTAAAGTATTTTAGATATAACCCAAATACTATCCAAGGATTATTGCGCTCTAATTATACAGATACGGCATGGGTTGTATTATTGGAGAACGAATTAACTCATGGTCGTCCTGTTCAGTATGCAGGCTGGGACCCAAGTGCAGGTGGGCACACATGGGTTTGCGACGGCTTTGATGAAGACAGTAATTTTGATATGAATTGGGGTTGGGGTGGCGAATGCGATGGTTTTTATGCTATTAATGCTTTATCGCCTACCGGAAGCGGTTATACTTTCTCCCAAACTAATGAGGCTTTAATAGGTATTCAACCGCTTGATATTTATAAAAATGATGCAGGTATTGCAACCATTGTTAATCCGTCAGGAGCTTATTGCAGCAGTTCTGTTAACCCTGTTGTTACATTAGAAAATTATGGCACAGGAACACTTACATCTTGTACGCTTAATTATTATACAGATAATCAAACTGTACAAACCCAAAGCTGGACAGGTTCTTTGTTAAGTAATCAGTCTGTTAATGTAAGCCTTACCAGTTTTACAACTACTGCGGGTACGCATACGTTTACCTGTTATACAAGCAACCCTAATGGTGTAGCAGATAGTAACTCATCTAACAACCAGTCGGTAAGTATTTTTGTATATGGTGTAGAAGCTTCTTTCTGCCTCTCAGGTTTCTCTTTGCACCATACCTGCCACTATTCAATTTACAAACGGAACTGCTAATGGTGCTTCTTATTCATGGACTTTTGGTGATGGTGGCACAAGTTCAGCTGTAAGTCCAAGTCATACATATACAGTAGCCGGTACCTATCAGGTTAAAATGGTTGCGCAAAGTTCTTCGTCTTGCCCCAGTAAAGATTCTGCTACAACAACTTTGTATATAGAAAGCGGACCAAAAGCAAATACCTGTACGCCTACCACTATATATACAGGCGATAATTATGGTATTGAAAACTTTACATTTAATACAATCAATAATTCTTCAGGTTATGGCCAAGGATATCAAAACTTTACCTGCACAAACTCAACCACATTAACTGCCGGAAATATTTATCCGGTAAGTGTTACTACCAGTCCTTATTATGATGAAAATGTAAAAATATGGATAGATTATAATAACGACGGACAGTTTAATAGTACAAATGAATTGGTTTATACTTCTAATGATTCTTTGGGCACTACCGTTGGAAAAATAATTACCCCTGTTACGGCTGTATTAAATACTCCGTTGCGTTTAAGGGTAATGGACGAAAGCTATTATTATACAATTTCCGGCCCTTGTTATAATCCTTATTATGGTCAGGCAGAGGATTACACGGTTATTTTTATTGCAAATACCGCCCCACCTATATGTAATTTTTCGGCTAATATAACAACCGTGCTTCCTGGCAGTACCGTTAATTTTACAGACCTTTCTCAAAATGTTCCCACTTCATGGAGTTGGTCTTTTTCAGGAGGTACTCCATTAGCTTCTACCAGTCAAAACCCATCCGTAGTTTATAATACTTTAGGAACTTATCCTGTTACTTTAAAAGTAAGTAACTCGTTCGGGGCAGATAGTTTAACTAAAACATCATACATACATGTGGTAAGCGGATTGAATATGTGTTCTGCCAATACAACCAATTTATCTGTAGGAACTTTGTTTGATAGCGGCGGACCTACCGGTCATTATGGCAATAATGAGAATTGTTCGTTGTTAATTAATCCGGGTTGCGCTTCAAGTATCACGCTTACATTTCAAAGTTTTAATACGTATAATTACTACGATGTGTTTGAAGTTTATGACGGAAACAGTGCCGCCGGTACTTTGCTATTAAATGCTTCCGGTACAAGTTTACCAAACAGCGTTACGGCTACTTCGGGAGAGATGTATATTAAATGGACAAGTAGTAGTTACAGTTACTTTGGTAGTTATCAGGCAAGCTGGACTTCCGTATTAAAAACCAATCAAGCTCCTGTTGCTCATTTTACTTCTTCAACTTTAACCCCTCCTTATAATGTGCCTGTTGCTTTTACTGACAACACTACCCAGTATCCTGATATGTGGCAGTGGAGTTTTGGCGATGGAGCTTCTTCCACACTTCAAAATCCAACTCATGCGTATACTACCCCTGGAACTAAAACGGTAACTTTAATTGCCACCAATTGCATAAGCTCAGATACTACGCATAAAGTACTTACCGTTCAGCAATCTCCGGTTATTCAATTATCTCCTGATACTTTGAAGGCTACCGTAAGTTGTAATGATTCTGCCGCACTCTATTTAAAAATTCAAAACACAGGTGGTGGAACTTTAGTTTCATCTATTACAGGTAATTATTCCGATTCAGTAAATATTTTAGTTTTTACTGATAGCTATAATACAACTGATTATGCGAACTTAATTCTGGCAATGCAACAATATTATCACAAATTTAAAATCACTTTGTTTAGTGGTACAACTGCAACAACATTACAAACTGCTTTAAAAAATCAGAATGTATTGCTGTTTCCGGCACAGGACAATTATGCATTATTTTACTTCATTGGCAAGTACGGTTCAAAATTTTGCCAATCAGGGTGGTACAGTAATTGTTACCGGTTGCCCTTATAATTATACTAAGATGTATGAGATGGGTTTATTTACCGGAAACTATACAGGAGAATGATATGGTTCGGGAACTTTAAATGTAGATACCGCCAATAGCATATCAAGGGGCTTACCACTTAGTTTACACCTCCTTATTATGCTTACTATAATAATATAACCAATACTAACAAAGTTGAACTGGTTAGTTGGCACCGGCTATGATGTGGTTACTTATTGTAATACAGGCTCAGGTAAAGTAATTTATATGGGATTTGATTATGAAAGTTATAACTCTCAAACCGAAAGATTAATTGCTAATGCAGTATCAAATACACTACCTTATGGTTTAACCAAATGGATAAGTCTGAATAAATATACTGATACGGTTAATGTTTCAGGCGAAGACTCTGTTTTAGTTAAGTTTTATTCAGCAGGGCATAATGTAGGCAAGTACACATCGTCCATTATTGTATATTGAATGAGCATTTTTAAATCCTTCTATTACTGTTCCTTGTATTATGACTGTAAATGGAACTGCCGGTTATTCTGCCAGCCCGTCTTCCTGCCTAAATTTTGGAGCTGTTATGCAATATGCATCTTACTGATTCTGTATTTATTACCAACACAGGGTGCGATACCTTAAAGATAACTGCTATTGCGTCAGGAAATAGTATATACACTTTCTCTCCGGCTGCGCTTACTATTATGCCCTATAATACAAAAGGAATACGTATTACTTTTAGCCCTCTTGTTACAGGAACACAAAGCTCGACCCTAACTCTTACAACCAACATAGGTAACGAAACCATTTGTGTTACAGGAACTGTTTCTCCTGCACCTGTATTTAGTGTAACCCCTAAAACTATTTCTGTAAACATGCCTGCTTGCGGTGCATCAAGTACCATAGCTGTTGCAGCGCAAAACAGCGGACAAGGTATTTTACTTTATTCTATACCCGGTTGCGGCAATATATCTTCTCAAGATACTGTTCATATTCTTGTGATGACGGATGGTATTGATATGACAACCAGATACCCCAATATGGTAACTGCTATTCAGCAATATTCTCCTATGGCGGCATTTACCCAATATTCTTATACAAACAACCCTTCTGGTTTTTCAGCGGCTTTGCAAAACCAAAACGTACTATTGTTTCCTTCTCAAATAACAGGCACAAACAATTACTCACAAATGGCAAGTGCGGTACAAAGTTTTGTATCATCAGGCGGAACAGCCGTAGTTTGCGGTTCTTATTATGAAACTACCAATCTATATAATTTAGGGTTGTTTACCGGCAGCTACATAGGGTATATATATTCAGGATATTCTTTAACTGTGCTTGATACAATGAATAAAATAACTAAAGACCTTCCTTTATCTATCAGTGCAGATAATTATACCATGTACCAATCTATTACAAATTCTGATAAGAAACAGCTGGTTGAATACGGCGGTACTTATGATGTGGTAACTAGTAGAAAAATAGGTTCAGGTATGGGCGTCATTGGGGTATGATTATTATAATATGGATGTGAATTCAGAAAAAATATTGGCTAATTCTGTTAAATTATCTTCTAATGGTATTCCTTCATGGATTGGCTTATCAACCTGTGCAGGTAATGTGGCTTCGAAACGCTTGCATTTTATACAAGTAACGATAAGCAGCAAAGGTTTAACCGGAGGAACTTATACCGGAAATATCATTATTCAATCTAACGACCCAAGAAACTCTGCTGATACGGTTTCTTGTACTATAAATGTTTCGTATAACCCTTGCGCCAATTTTACACACAGCACAGGTAGTTCTTGCGGAAGTACAGTTGCTTTTACCGATT
>CAVXOV010000001.1:0-38143 GCA_963763345.1 uncultured Candidatus Saccharibacteria bacterium | reverse complement strand
AAGGGGGCCACCGCATCGCGCGTTTCTCCACTGCGGCCGGCTCCAACGCCGAGTCGCGCGCCGCGTTGCGGAGTGGCGGTCGCGTGGGGCTATGTCCAGCCGTCGCAGTCGAGGCAGGCGAAGCGCTCCTGGATCGCGTCGCGGCCATGCTTCACCGCCTGGGCGCTCGGCGGTGAGCCACCCGCGCGAGAGCGCGCACGAGAACCGCCGTACTGGAAGAGCCGGGTGCTGCGGCGCTCGGCCAGCGACGAGGACTTCGTCGCGTAGGGTCTGGTGCTGACAGATGGCTCGCGAAAGGCGGGCACCCGCCCGCTTGCCAAGAGGCGCACCCGCTCCCCAATCGGACCCGCCTGCCCCGGAAGCCTCACCTCCCTCCCGATCCCGCCATGGACACCTTCAACGTCGGCGACATCATCGACGCGAAGTACGACATCACGCGCATCCTCGGGCTTGCGGCCCCGTGAAGCATGGGTCCCCACTGCTTGAAGGCGACGCAACCCCTGCCGCGGAGTCAACCGGTGACGCTGGTGTCGCGCGACCGCTGGGTCTGTGCGGCATCAGCGGGGTCGGGCTTTTCTAGCCACTGGTTCAGGTACGGCGGCGAAGTCGTCGCATCGATGAGACTCCTTGGCCCGCGAGCGGCGACGTCTTCATCCGCGCCGTGCTGTCCGCGGTCACCGGCGGAACTGTCCGGGACGATCCCCGCGGTCTGCAAGCCGCGGAATCCATCGCCGGCTCTCTGGCACGCCGCGGGCGAAGCACGTCGCTTCGTGGCCGTCCTCGCGCCCGCCTACGTTCCCCGCCGTCCAACCGAGACCGTCCTGTACGGCATGTCCAGCAGAACCTGGAGTCCTTCCTCGCCTACGCCCGCGAGCACTACGACGGCGGGCTGCCCCGCTACGTCGAGCAGGAGCTCCGCGCCTATCTGTCCTGCGGGCTGCTTCTCGGCAGGCTTCGCGCGTGCTCACTGCGACGCATGCGGTCACGACCTGCTTGTCGCCTTCTCGTGTAAGTCTAGAACGGCGTGCCCGAGCTGCGCGGGAGGCGCATGGCCAACACGGGCGCCGCCATCGTGGACCGGGTTCTCTCCCGACGTCCCCGTGCGTCAGTACGTGCTGTCGCTGCCCTTCGAGCTACGCAAGCTGGCGGCGTTCAAGGCCGACGTGCTCACGGCGCTCGGGCGCATCTTCGTCGAGGCGATCTTCGCGAGCTACAGCGCGCGTGCGAAGCGCAACGGGCTCGGGGCGCGCAGTGCGGCGCGATCAATTTCGTGCAGGGCATGGGTCCTCGGTCAACCTCCATGTACACTTTCACGTCTCGTCCTCGACGGCGTCTTGCCCGCGACGCGGCAGCGCGGCGTGGTCTTCCATCCTGCCGCACCACCCACCCGCGACGGAGCTGGACGCGATCGTGCGGCGCGTGCAGAAGCGAGCGGAGGCTTGGCTGCGGCGGCACGGCCACCTCGAGGATCGACCTCTCGAGGACCGCTCAACGAGCCGCCCGTGCAGACCGCCATCGACGGGTGCGCCTCCATCGCGATGGGGCGCGGTCGGACGGAGATTCGACCCGGTCAGGCGACCGGTGGAACCGAAGACGCACGATGCCTGCTCGCCACGCCGCCGATCCTGTCGACGGTACTTCGGCGCCGATGAAGGGCGATGCGTGCCCACAGCGCGGAGAACCGGAGCGGACACGGCCCGTGGGGTGCCCCTTCGCAACGCGAAGTGAATGGCCAGGCGCGGCCGGGGGCCCTCCGGGTCCGGCGAACGGCAGCGCCGCAATGTTGATGCCCGCGCCCGTCGTCATCTCGCTCGCCCCGAACATCCTGTCCGTGCGTCACTGGGACCGGCTACTCGGCGGCTTGCTCTACGCCAACTCTGTTCGCGATTTCACCCTCGGCGGACGCTGGTGCCCATAATGGGCGTTATGTCGCCCTCGGCGCCCTCCTTGCGGCCGAGACAGCCTTTGCGCTACCTACGTGCGCTTGTCAACCACCTACCAACGGGAAAGGCCGGACGGATGCACGGTGGCAGGTGGTTGACAAGCGCAGCTAAGTTCCCGGCAGCACGCGCAAATTGCAGCCGAACATCCGGGCATCATCAGCCGAGTCCACAACAATGGCCGCGGAAGAAATGGAACTGGAAAGACTGTATCGTCATCGATTCGCGGAAAGCGACCTTCCGGGCAAGCTCGCGGTCTGGAAGGTGTTGTGCGAGGATTTTTTCTCCAGGTACGTTGGCCCTAATGACACGGTCGTCGACATCGGCTCGGGCTACTGCGAATTCATCAACAACATTCGTTGCGGTCGTCGTATCGCGATAGACGTGCAATCCCGGATTCATGAATTCGCCGCACCGGACGTGGAAGTCCGCAACGACAGTTGCAACCACATGGTGTCGATTCCGGACGGCGCGATCGACGTCGTCTTCATGTCGAACTTTCTGGAACACCTCCCTAGCAAGCAATTGGTTCTGGACACGCTCGTCGACGCCCGACGTATCCTGCGCATGGGGGGGCGGATCTCATCCTGCAGCCTAACGTCCGCCTTGTGGGAGGTGCGTATTGGGATTTCTTCGACCACCACGCCACTGACGGAGCACAGTCTGGTAGAGGCGATCACCAGCATCGACATGCATCCGTCCGTCGTCATCAGCAGGTTCCTGCCCTACACGACCAAGAGCCTACTGCCCCAGGCCCCGTGGCTCGTCAGGCTTTATTTGAAGGTACCGATGGCGTGGGTGATTCTGGGAAAACAATCTCTGGTGGTTGCCGAAAAAACCCGGCGACAGTGACTCCTCGGAGAGTCGACGAGATGGAATTTCCCAAATGTCAAGATCCTCGCAGCCCTTTCGCGGAGCCGCGTCGCTGCCGTGGGATTCGAGGTTTACCCCGCGGAGCCGGCTTGCAGGGGCGCGCAGGATGACGGCGACCCAGTCCCCCCGGCGCGTCGTCGCCTCGAGCGCGAACGAGGCGTAGGCCTGCTTCACATCGTCGAGCTGCGGCGCGACGTTCGGGGCGAGGATGCCGCTGAGGACGAGGAGCCCCCCGGGCGCGGTGCGGGCCATCATGGCGCCGGCCAGCGGGCAGAGGACGCGCGCCTCGATGTTGGCGAGCACGACGCCGTAGCACCCGACGAGGTCGCGAACGTCGGTCGTGTGGCTCGATCCTCCCGGCGAACCCATTGCGGGCAGCGTTCTCGCGCGCCACCTCGACGGCATCGGGATCCACGTCGACCGCGCGGGCCCCGAGCGGCGCCGAGTGAGAGTGCGAGGATCGACAGCACGCCGCTGCCGCAACCGACGTCGAGGACGCATGCTCCCACAACGTCCAGAGGACGCGCGACGAGCGCATCGGCAACCAGCGACGTCGTCTCGTGCAAGCCCGTCCCGAAGGCGCGCCCGGCTCGAAATTGAGCACCCGCTCCCCCGCCTTCGCGTCGTACGCCTCCCACGGTGGCCGGACCACCACCCCCGGGCATAGCACGAAGGGGTGGAAGAAGCGCTTCCAGTCCTCGCGAAACGCGTCGCCGACGATCACCCTCGAGTCGTCGGCGACCAGCCGCCGGGCATGGCGGCAAGCGCTTCGCGAACGGTCCGCTCGTCCTCGAAGCTCGCGACGAGCGTCACCTTGCCCGGCGCACCTTTGGCGAGCGTGGTCGCGTCGCGTTCCTCGAGCCCGGTGGCCCCAGCCTCGAAGAGCAGGCAGCTCGCAGCCTCGGCCTCCTCTTGGACCACGTCGACGACGAGCAGGTGAAATCGGGGCGCTCCCACCCGGTCGTGGCTGCTGAGGTTGATCGTGAGGCTGGTCGTGGTCGGCGTGTTCGGGGTCGGCTTGGTGGCTGGGGAGGAGCTCTTGCCGAACAGGAGGATGCCGCCGACGATGCCGAGCGCCACGACGGCGACGCCTCCTGAGATCGCCACCGGGAGGACCCACGCCTTGTTTGGCTCCGGACGGCGACGCGCAGAGGCGCCTCGGCGTCGCCACGGGAGACGATGGGCAGCCCGCCCTTGGCGAAGCCCTGCAGGTAGTACTCGACGACGGTCGGAGTCACCTCCTCGGGGGGGATGGAAGCCCGGACCTTGTCGTCCTCGACGATGGCCTCGGCGTCGTCGAACTTGCCCGACGAGCCGTGCCGATAGAAGAGCCGGACGGAGACGACGCGGTGCCCGGGTCCTTCAGCGTCGCGGTCAGGTCGAGCTGCTTGCCGCGCTCGGCCTGGGCGGGTGAGTTGTGCGTCATCGTGACGGCGGTCTCGGCCGGCGTCGTCTCACGGACGAGCCCGGGGCGACCTTCACCCTCCCACTTCGCCCGCGCCGCGGCGAAGAAGTCACGGAAGCGGGGCGATTCGCTGCTCGGCAGGGTGTAGTCGGGCTGAGCGCGAGGAGGCCGCGGACGGCGCTCTCGGCCTCGTCCTTGCGGTTGAGCGTGATGTAGTTGAGGGCGAGGAGGCGATAGATCTCGAGCTTTTGCCCCTTGTTGTTGTTGGGCCGAACGAGCGCGGCTGACAGCGACTGGATCGACTCCTCGTACTGCTGGTCCTCGAAGAGCGAGCGGCCGCGCTGGATGAGGTCCTGCTGGCCCTGAGGGCGCGCCCCCTGCGCGAACGCCCACCGCTCGCAGGCGATGGTCGTGACGGCCAACCCGCTGGCGTTCACGGCAGCCGCGAGCGCGAGAGGGGCAAACCACCGTGGAGCCCGGAGACGCATGATCGCGCATCTTAGTCGATGGCAGCGTGCGTTGCACGACGACGCGCTCGCCACGGTAGCGGTCGCCACCGGGCCAGGCCCAAGACGAGAGGGCGGTAGCGCGGCCAGGTCAGCCGCCGGAAGGCGACGGGAAGAAGGACGGCGACCACGTCGCCCGGATGAATTGCCGCGCAGGCATCGTACGAAGCCGCGGCGAGTTCTACGCCCGTTCGCCTCGGCCCGGTACTCCGCGTCGAGCCGCTGAACGATGACCGCCGCGACGCCCTGCAGGCGTGTGCCTTTGTCAGGCCATCGAGATCCGTACGCAGCTTGTCGGCGTACCCTTCGAGCAGTCCGGCCCACGCGAGCGGTTCACGCTTCTTCGCGAGCGTCCCGGCCTCAGATGACGAGCGGGTGTTTCAGTCGGTTAATAAAGCCCTTAAACAGGGTGGTTTATTTGTGATTGATTTTTTTAATGCTGCTTGTGTGCTTGCCAACTTAAAAGCAAGCGAGGAAAAACAAATAGGTGAAGTGGCTTTTCACATCAGGAAACGAGTTGAAAATAACATCATCATAAAAGAAATTACCGCCGAAGACAAAACAGGTAAACACCTTTTTAAAGAAGAAGTAAAAACATTTACCCTATCTGATTTTACAAAGCTTGCACAAAAAGCAGGATTAAAAGTAAAACATTGCTTTGGCAATTACAGCTTACAACCCTTTGATGAACATTCATCAGAGAGATTAATCATTATTTTTGAAAAGTAATTGGAATCCATTCTATACATAGCTCTCTTATTTATACCTGTATTAATTGCAGGCATTACTGTTTTTTACATCAAGCTTACCGAAAGTCATTTAAAACTTTTACTGGCGTTCAGTGCAGCTTATTTGCTGGCTTTATCCTTTCTTCATTTAGTACCCGATATATTTTCTTCGCTACCGGCAAGACAAGCAGGCTTATGGGTATTGGCGGGGTTCTTTATACAAGTCTTGTTAGAATTCTTTTCAAGCGGTATAGAACATGGTCACGCGCACATTCATGCCGAAAAGAACAAAATACCTTTAGCCTTGCTGTTTGGTTTATTCCTTCACTCATTTTATTGAAGGCTTGCCTTTAGCTGGTATTTTTAATCCGTCTCAAAACAATCAATTCATTTCTTTTTTAATGGGCGTAACCTTGCATAATATCCCTATCTCTATTGCCTTTGCCGGATTATTGATTCATCAGCAATTAGCTAAAAGAAAAATCATCACTTATTTATTGTTGCTGGCCCTTATGGCTCCCTTAGGTGCTTTAACCGGGCATTTTATTAAAATATACGTTTGGAAGTATAGAGCATCTCTCTATTATATTCACAGCTATTGTAGTGGGTATCTTTCTACACATTGCCACCACTATTATTTTTGAAAGCAGCGAAAAGAACCACCGTTATCACATCACAAAATTGTTAAGTATATTATTGGGTGTAGCTTTAGCTTATCTACTGACTTAAATTTTAATATCATGCTTGGATTAAAACTGGCAACCGACCCGCGCTGGGTAAACATAGTAGAGAAAAACATTGAAGAAATTTTAACCGACCATGCTTGGTGCGAGCAAAAGGCAGTAAGTAATTCTATTTCGCTGGTTATCTCTTATCCCGAATATACGGAACTGGTGGATGAAATGCTTTCAATTGCCAAAGAAGAACTTGAACATTTTGAAATGGTGCATCAAAAAATAAAACAACGTGGCTTGACGTTGGGTAAAGAAAGAAGAGATGAATACGTAAATGATTTGTACCAGTTTATGCGCAAGGGTTATAAACGAGAAATTGCTTTGGTTGACCGCCTGCTGTTTTCAGCTTTAATAGAAGCCCGCAGTTGCGAACGTTTTAAAATATTAAGCGAACAGATTAGTGATGAAGATTTAAAGCAGTTTTATCATGAGCTAATGATAAGCGAAGCAACCCACTATACCACCTTCCTTTCTTTTGCCAGAAAATATGCCGGCAAAGAAGATGTTGATAAACGCTGGCAGGAATGGCTTGACTATGAAGCTGAAATAATAAATAAGTATGGTAAAAAAGAAACCATGCATGGGTAGGTTTATTTCCCCAAATACTTAAACCAATCCTTTGTTGCTTCTGCTATGGATGAAGGTTCCCATAAAGGTGCTTCACGCCAGTAGTCAATATTGTCCAGCATGATGGATACCCCCTCTTCAAAACTTACTTTTGGACTCCAACCTAAAAGTTGCTTTATTTTTTTGGTATCTGCAAAAGTACAATCAGGTTCTCCCGGGCGCTTAGGAATATAGATTATTTCACCGCCCAACAATTCTACTAAACGATTAATACTATATGTATTTTCACTACCTACATTAATTCTTTCTTTTGGAATTTGATAATTATTTGAAGCCGTTATACAGGCATCAACAATATCAGTTACAAAAGTAAAATAGCGGGTTTGTTTGCCATCACCAATAACCGTAAATGGTTTGTTGTTTAATTTTTGTGCTAAGAATACTCCAAATACTGCTCCATAAGTCCCACTTGTACGTGCTCTTGGCCCAAAGACATTAAAGAAGCGCATAGCTGTAATGTTCATTTTATAAACCTGCGCCCAATACATGCAATACTCTTCGCCTAAATATTTTGTAACGGCATAAGGATATTGACAACGGATTTCGGCTGTCTCAGGAGTAGGGAATTTATCGGGAATACCATAACAAGAGGAAGATGCTGCATAAATTATTCTACCTACATTATGTTTTCTGCAAGCCTCCAACACATTAATGGTTCCGTTAACATTACTGTTATGATACTCCATCGGATGTTCGATTGAGGGAACGATATCAGCCAATGCTGCCAGATGAAATACTTTCTCTACCCCTTTAAAATGCGATTCTATCTTAGTAAAATCAGAAATAGTCTCCACTACAACCTGTAGTTTGTTGCTACCTTTATGATGTTCTAAATTGCGCAGACTTCCCGACGATAGATTATCAATCACAATCACTTCATGCCCGTCATTTAATAATCTATCAACCATGTGACTACCTATAAAACCACAACCGCCTGTTACTAATACCTTCATCTTTTTATTTTTTTAATCTTGTTGGCAAATCTACATTATCTCTCTTAACTATTTTAAGCTTCCCAAATCTTATTTGTTTGTATAACTTTTGCAGGACTACCTGCTACTAATGAATTTGGTTCAACATCCTTGGTAACAATAGATCCTGCTGCAATAATACAACCATCACCTAAAGTAACGCCTTTCAACACCATCGAGTTTTGCCCTAACCAACAGTGATTACCTATTTTCACCGGCTTTGGCTCATTAGATAAGGGGCCACCTACCGTGCCATGTTTGTGTCCATCGTCGTCGCGTACAATTACACCTCCTGCAAAAAGGCAATTCTCCCCAATTTCTATAGACGATTTGCAAATGATAGTGCTTACATTGATAGTAGTGTTGCCCCTAATTATAATAGTTCCTTTTGAGCCAATGATAGTCATTCCGGGAAACAACGAAACTTTGCCATGAATGTGAAGCGTTGAATCATCCAGGTGAATGCGGCATACATCGTGCTGCGAATTAAACCCACCCCTATCAAAGTACCCAAAATTATGCCCCACCTTCAGCTCAGCGCCTTCGTGCAAAATAATCTTTGAATTCTTCAGCTTTACGTCGGCCTTATAGTGTAAGGAAATACGGGCATTCTTTTTCAATTCAATATGCCTGCCGATAAAAAGCCGATCGAAAAAATTTTTGACGCGAAACAATTGATAAAGGAAAAAACTACAAATAGTACTGAACAGCACACTTTTCAAAAGTAGAATGTTTCTTATTCTCATTAGCTTGTTTTTTACGCAGGCGCCAAACCGCTACGCTACTGCTTATAAAATGCATTGATTTTCTCAATCACATAATCTACCTGCTCATTATCTAATTGAGGAAATACAGGCAGACTTAAAATGGTTTCGCATTGCTTTTCAGTTACCGGAAAATCTCCTTTTTTATAGCCCAAATAAACAGCAGCTTTTTGCAGGTGAATAGGTACGGGGTAATGTATTTTGGTATCAATGCCTTGCTCACGCAAATAAGTCATTAAAGCATCGCGCTTATCGGTTTGGATAATAAAGGTATGGTAAACTGCATGCTCGTATTCTTTATCCTTAGGAACATACATTGGCAACTCGTTTAATCCGTTCCAATACCTTTCTGCAATTTCTCTGCGACGGTTATTCCACTTTTCTAATGAATTAAACTTTACATTCAGGATAGCAGCCTGCAAATTATCCAAGCGGGAATTAAAGCTCCAAAAATCCACCTCATCTCTACTGGAATGCCCATGTGTACGGGCTTTAGAAAGATATGAAAATAACTTATCATCATTGGTTGTAATAACACCACCATCTCCGCAAGCTCCTAAATTCTTTAACGGATGTAAACTAAAAGAACCTGTAATACCAAAAGAGCCTACGCTTTTGTTTTTATACCTTGCACCAACAGCCTGCGCGCAATCTTCTATAACATGTAAGTTATACTTTTGGGCAATAGCCATAATAGCATCCAAATCGGCAGGGCGCCCGGTTAAATGAACCGGAATAATAGCCTTTGTCTTTTTAGTAATAGCTTTTTCTATTTGAATGGGGTCTATATTATAATCTTCCCTCACATCAGCAAAAACAGGTGTAGCGCCTGCCAAAGCAATACTTGATGCAGAAGCTAAATAAGAGTTTGGAGCTGTAATAACCTCATCCCCTACTCCAATGCCCAAAGCACGCATGCTTAGAATCATGGTATCGGTACCATTGCCAATACCCAAAGCATATTTAGTCTGGCACAAAGCAGCAAAACGCTTTTCAAACGCAGCAACATCTTCACCTAAAATGTAGTTACCATTATCTAATAAAGCTTCTACACTTTTTAAAATCTCTTGTTTGATGGGTGCGTGTTGCTGACCTAAATGGATGTATGGTACTTTCATGGGTTTATTCATAATTCACATTGTCATTGCGAACGAAGCGCAGCGTAGTGTGGCAATCTTCTCCATCAGTAGGTAGCGATTGCTTCGTCGTACCTCCTCGCAATGACAGAATAGTAAAGTTAGTAAGCATTTTTATTATTTTAGTTCAATATGCTGCATTAATTTCACGTTAAAGTATTTATCTCCTGTTAACGAATCAGGTATATCCCCCCTTTCAAAAGCATCCTTTAAATCTTTCACAGCATCTTCAATAGTATGATTGGCTACAAAACCGATATCATTTTTTATTTTTTCGGATGAAATATGATACGAACGTAAATCATTGGTTGGTGTGGTAACAATATTAATCTGCGGGCCAACTACATTTTTTACCATTTGTGCAATTTCAGAAACAGTATGGTTTTCAAAACCTGCATTCCAAATTTTGCCGGCAATTTTTTCTTTAGGGAGTTCCAATAACTGGCAATACAAATCAGTCATATCTTCTATATGAATGTTGGGACGCTTTTGTGTGCCACCAAACACAGTAATCTCTCCTTTATTTACGGCAAGGTTGGTTAGTATGTTTACCGTTAAATCTAAGCGCAAACGTTTACCATAGCCACAAACCGTTGCAGGACGAATGGTACAAGTAGTAAAACTATCGCTTTGGTATGGTTTTAAAATTTCTTCGCAATCAGCTTTAAATTTAGAGTAATCTGTTAAAGGGTCTAAAGTCATTCCTTCGTGTACATTAAGTTCTTCTCTAATGCCATATACACTAGAAGACGAAGCATAAATAAAGCGGCTTACCCCTGATTCTTTAGAAATTTTAACCAAAGGCTCGAAGGCATCCAGGTTAATAGATTTACCTAAATCGGGATTCAGTTCAAAACTTGGGTCGTTGCTAATGCAAGCCAAATGTATAACGGCATCATGCCCCGGAATGGTTTTCTTTAAAAGCTCCTGATCTCTGATATCACCTTTAATGATAGTAAGATTTGGGTGTTTAGCCAACACATCCTCACCATAAATCATAAGGTCTAATACCGATACTTTGTAACCTTTACCTAATAATTTAGGAACTAATACAGAGCCTACATAGCCTGCTCCTCCTGTGATATAAACGCTTTTCATAAGTTAAAAATAAGATAGCAAAATTAAGTTTTTATTTGGAGAATAATTTAAAATTAGCTTTTTACTTTAAGCACTTTTAAAAAGAAATACTTTAATTCTCCTTAGTACAATTCTTCCATAAGTTCCTTTTCCATGCTAAGAATAGTTTCATGGTCACGTTTTTTTATTTTCTTAGCAGGACATCCTATATATATTGACCATGATTCTAAATCCTTATTTACCAAAGCAGCAGCGCCAACAGAAGTACCCTCGCCAATAATAACATTTGGAAATACAATTGTATTGGTTCCTAATATAGCATGTTTTTTTATCTGAACTTTCCCTACTGAAGCAAAAGGTCTATATTTAATAGGGGTAGTTGGATTGGTAAGGCATTTTCCTGTATAATCATCGCTACCTGTTATAATTCTAACTCCGGCAGCAAGTCCTGAAAAATCTTCCATTATAAATTCACCACCACCAAGAATAGAACAGTAAGAACCAATATGTATGAATTTACCAATTTTTACACCTTTCCCACCTACAATAATTGAAAAATCATCTATCCTTGAAAAATCATCTATTTCAACTTTTTCCGGATTTACAATTTTTACCATATCTCCTATGATAACATTTTTACCTATTTTTTTTAGCTTGGAAATATCAAAAAGCATACTTTTTATTAAAAATAATTGTCCTAATCTGCAAATGTAAGAATTATTCTTTGGCTATAATATCATTATAGAAGCACAAGAGGCGAGGTGTATTTTTCTTAAGTGATAAAATATTTCTTTCTTTTACAACGTTCTCTGTCATGCTATGGTAATTATGAGTTGAGATTTTATTTTTAAATGCTTTATATCCCGTTTATGGCTCTATGTCGATTGTAAAAACCTAATTAGAAAAGGAATTTTTATACATTTGTTCAATAAAAGTTGTTGTGTGGTAATGATTAAGATAGCCTAAATTATACTAAAAGTAAATCGGCTTAGAATTAAACACCTATAATGCAATTATTGTGAAGATATTTATTAAACAAGATGAGGTATATACAAAGCCTTTAAAATACATCTTATCTGTACTCTCAAAAAACAAATCAATACCTGTTATTTTTTCACAAACTAAAATAGGTGCCCAACTAATTTTTGATCATACTGATAGCACTTCAATACCTGTTAATAACTGGTTTTTTGAAACATTATTGAAGAAAAAAATATTTCGGCACGAAAAATACTTTACGGATAATTATTACATCTTATTTCCGGAAACTAAAAAACAAGATTATTTGGCAACTGCATTTTACATGATTAATTGTTTCCAAGAGTATGATAACCACAATGTAGATAAGTATGGCAGGTATAAGTTTTCCGATTCTTATCAAAATAAATTTGACTGCATTGAAAAAAACATAGTTCAGACATGCTTTGATAGTTTTTGTAACGAGTATCCTGTTTTTGATGATTCACTTAAATCAGATAAAAAAACAAAAGTTTTTTTATCGCATGATATAGATAGTATTTATGGGTCATTTCTTCAGGATGGATTGTGGGCTATTAAAAAAGGGCGCCTTGATGTTATACTAAAATTAGTGATGAACGAAATTTTATTAAAACCGAATTGGAAAAACATAGATAAAATTGTTAAGCTTCATTCTGAACATGATTTGAAAAGTACTTTTTTTTGGCTGGCAACTCAAAAAATAGATTCCAACAAAGTAAAAAATGCAGATTATTCAATAAATAAATTGGGCGATTTGCTCTCAATTACAAAGAGTAATGGTTTGCATAAAAGTTGCATGAGCTATTCATTTGATGAAGAATTAGACATGCTACCATTTAAAACCAGTTTAAACAGATATCATTTTTTAAAATTTGCTGTACCCACCGCTTGGGAAAATATACAAAACTCAAAAATTAATTTTGATGCCAGTCTTGGCTTTGCCGAAAGGTATGGGTTTAGGAATTCCTATGGACTTCCATTTAAACCATATAATATAGATACAGGCGAAGAGTACAGTTTTATAGAAACACCTTTAAATGTAATGGATGGTACCCTGTATCGCTATATGAAAGTGCCCAAGAATGAAACCGCACCGAGCATAATAGACTTTATCGAAAAAAATAAAACAAACTGTATAATTTCAATTCTTTGGCATAACCCATATTTTACCAATTACTACAAGTATGGTGGTTATTTAGAAGAATATAAAAAGGTACTTTTATACTTGAATGAGGAAGGCATAAAATCTATTACACCCGACGAAATAATAAACGAATTTTAATGGAAAAAGATATTCAAATAGCTTTATTAGCAGAGAATGAAACAGATGAGGCAATTGATTTTTTTAATTTTACCTATAATCAGAATAGAAATAAAGCAAAATTTTTGTGGGAGTTTGATGCTCCGCCGGCAGGAAAAGCTATTTATGTAATAGCAAAAGACAAGCTTACTAAAAAAATTATTGGCACGCAATGCGTCATTCCTATTGATATTATTACCGGTAAGGGAGAACTGATACGAACAGCAAAATCTGAAGACACACTTCTAAACCCTGAATACAGAGGGATGAAATTATTTGACAAAATGTACCAACTTCTTTTTGAAGAATGCAGAAAGCAAAAAATCAAATTTATATGGGGGTTTACTCCGGCAAAAAAACCGTTTAAACAATTAGGCTTTGAAATACCTTTTGATCAGGGTCAGTCGTTGCTGGTTAAAAACATTTTTTCTGCATATAGCTATTTATCAAAACTTAATCCAAATAATACACGTATAAGCTTATTAAAGATAGTTGGTTTATGTGTGGTTTCAAAAATCAAATCGTATAAAGATTTTTTTATATCCAATAGCCAAATTGATTCTAAATATACCATACAGGTAACCGATAAAAATGAAATCTACGATAACAGCTCCTTTATCCACAAGGTATTTGAAAATGATAGGGATGGTTTCATAATTAATCAAGATATTCCCTTTTTAACCTGGAGGATTAAAAACAATCCTTATTACGGGAAGGTGTATAGTATTTATTTTTCAGATAAATCAGAGGTAGTTTCAACCATTGTGTTTAACCATCATAAAGATGGGATTTGGTACATAGTATATGACCTGTATGCTAAAAAGCTTACGGTTGATGAAAAAACTAAAATGCTTAGTAAGGCTATAAAAAAGCTTATCGAAAAAGAAAAAGGCAATGTAAAACTGATAAGAACTTGGGATTTTGATACTAACCAGTACAATAAATCTGCCATAGAAATTCGTTTAAAAATGGGCTTTATATATTTAAACAAAGGAATATCTTTTGTTTGGAAAAGCCTTGACGATGGGCAACCATTAAATCCAAATAACTTTTTACTATCAAGACTTGCATCACAGGGCGTTGTATAGTTTGCGAGTTACGCTTTAGGTTAAGCATAATCAAATCCTGCTTAATAAAAGTAAAAGAATAAGTATACCAAAAGGCTGTTAGGCTACTAATGCTTACTTTTTAGTATGGTTGAATAAAAATTAATTAGCCTGTCAATATTCTTTCCAATGGATATATTTTCTCTGTTTCTGGTAATATTTTCTTTAAACTGAGTATAATTTGATTGCAGAATTTTTTCTCGAATTACTTTTACACTCTTTTCGTTAATAGTAATAGCCGCTCCATACCTATTTAAAATCCAATTCTGGTAGATGATATCTTCAGACACAATTACAGGAATTCCTGCTTCTAAATAGTTGAATAATTTGAGCGTAGTAGCATACTTTAATTTTAAATCAGATTGCTGGGATAAGGATTTAAAAAAGGTAGAATACCAAAATGATACTTACTTAACTCTTTTGCCAATTGCTGTTGTGGCACAGGAGCATGAAAATGAAAGTACGGGTTATCTTTATCCAACTGCTTATATTCTTCATAATCAGCAGGGATATTGGATGGACTGGGATAAATATGAAAATGTAATTTTTGTTCAGCCAATATTTTTATTAATCCATGAAATTGTATGCTACCATATTGTACCGGATTGCGATGACTTCCTACTACACCGCCGGCATATACCAAATGAATATCATTTGTATCAATTGTTTTGGTATTCTCCTGAAAAAAATCATTGTCGCAGTACAAAGGGAAGAAAATTGTTTTTGGTTTTTTAACCGGCTTTAGGATGCGCAAAGCAGGGTTCACTTCCATGCTATGCGCTACAATACCATCAGCTTGTGTTAGGCATGCTGCCTCATTTGGCAATTCTTTTTTAAGCCATTTTAATGCAGTGTTTTTATCATAATAAATAGTATAAACATCCTGCATATCGTGTACATAAGGTTTGTTTAAAAAAACACGGGCCATATTAGCAAACTGGCTTTTTGTAGCAAAACCATGCACTAAGCTGATATGGGTGATTTGTTTTAAAATTCGCTTTAAATGCCATTTATTTCTAAACAGATATACATTATTAAAACAACTATCTGAATATTCCTTTACAAAACCTTTTTTATACGAAACTAAAATCAGTGTATAATTGCTTTTGCGCTTTATCCATTTGGCTAAGCGGGGATCCTGCTTGTAAATGTTCGCCAACAAACAACAACACATTGTTTGAATTGTTTTTGGCAATGGCAGGTATTCCAATAAAAAACAAGAGAGCATCCCAACACGAACTTATTTTTTCTGAGGCAAACAAATTTACCTTATGTAAAAGTATTTTGTGTTGGGGTTTCATATAATAAGATTAATAAAGGGCTTTAATTGGTATTAGTTTTTTTTCCGGCAGCAAATATACTTCATCTCTTTCATTTCTATTCGCAAGGTTCAATTGCTAAAAAATGTTATTTTATTTAAAAACGAAATAGTTTGGCACGATTCTTGTGAGGATATATAATATACGTTCTTTGAAATAGCAGCTAAGCACAAAAAGCGAAATTAAACTAACAGAAGTGTTTAGCGAAACGGTAGAAAGCGAAGGCTAAATAAGATTACGTTAAGGCTACATACTATAAAGCGAAGGCTATAACATAGAAAGCTGAGGCTACGAGTTAGAAAGCGAAGGCTACATAATAGAATGCTAAAGCTATAACATAGAAAGCGAAGGCTACACAATAAGAAGCGAAGGCTATAGTATAGAAAGCTGAGGCTGCAAGTTAGAAAGCGAAGGCTACATGATGAGAAGCTAAGGCTATAGCTTGTAAACTAAACGTAATGATGTATTAACAGTTAAAAAACTAAATAAAATGTCGACAACAATTGTACCGAGGAGCATAGATAAATTTAATCTGTACCTCATAAGAACAGCTGCCTATTTATTATTAGGCACACCCACCAACTGGAGTAGATTTGGTTGGTCATCAACAGAAAATGCCCAGTGGCAAGCCTTTTTAACAGCTTGGCTGCCACTGTATGCCAAATACAGTGATAAGAAAGGAGGTTACACCACGGGCATAAAAGATCAGTTACTGCAAATAATTGAGGATTGCGTAAACTTGTGTGCCACCAACCACTTGCTACTTAGTATACAGGCTACCCGTAGTGTAACTATCACAGATTTACAAACCTTTAACTTATCTACCACTGAAGAAGTAACGGGTGCAGCTCCTCGTCATGCAACTGCACGCATAGCACCTGCTACTGATTTGGTGTACCCAACGCTAAAACCAATGGGTGGTGGTGTGGTAAGGTGTAAATGTTTTACCGATGCGGTAAGAAGCGGTAGAGCCCACAAACTAAAAGGGTTTGATTTAGTAGAGTACAGGTATTTAGTATTAGCACAAGGTGCTGCCCTGCCAAGCGACCCGAAACAATACTACTACTCTTATAGACGGGCATTCCAGCAGAGCCAGTTTTTTATTACCAACCGGAACCAACAATGGTGGTAAAGTGCTTTGTATCTTTTTCCGTTGGGCACATAGCAAACATCCTAATTTGGATGGCCCATGGAATGGTTGCATTATTGTAACTATTTTATAGAGCTATGGACAAATTGGTGTAAATCCTCCTCATTCACTTGAGGGGGATTTTTTTTGTCATCATTTATCCCTAAGTTTGTAAGTAATTGCCTTATTGAAAATGAAAAAAACAACATTACTTTTTACCTTTTTCCTTTTAATAGCGGAAGTATTAAAATCCCAAATAATAACTACGGTAGCTGGAGGTGGGAGTTGTGGTAGCACAAGTTGTGGAGATGGTGGGCAGGCTTCAGCCGCTGAATTATTTTATCCCCAATATGTACTTTTAGACCCATTAGGTAACCTTTATATTGCCGATACAGAAAATAATAAGGTACGAAAAATAAGTACATCAGGCATTATAACTACTATAATTGGAACTGGAGTACAGGGTTATAGTGGAGACGGAGGTCCAGCTAATACTGCTGAAATTAATTATCCAAGAGGTTTACTCTTTGACGGAACGGGTAATTTAGATGTTACGGAAGCTTTTGGTGAACGTATACGAAAAGTAAATGCTTCGGGCATTATAAATACGATTGTAGGAAACGGAACAGGAGGATATAGTGGAGATGGAGGTCCTGCAATAGCAGCAGAATTAAACGATGCCTATATGTCAATATTTGATGCGGCTGGTAATAGATATATAGCTGATTATCTCAATAACCGTGTACGTAAAGTAACTACAGCCGGTATAATAACTACAATAGCCGGAAACGGAACCGGAGTCTATAGTGGAGACGGAGGTCTTGCCACAGCAGCAGGAATACATAACCCGGTAAGTTTAGCTTTTGACCTTGAAGGTAATTTAATAATTAGTGAAAATAGTAGCCATGTAATTAGGAAAGTAAACAGCTTAGGTATTATAAGTACTATTGCCGGAACAGGAACAGGAAGCTATAGTGGAGATTGTGGATCTGCTACTGCGGCAGAATTAAATCGTCCTTTCGGAATAATAATTGACGGGTCAGGTAATTTATTCATAAGTGATTCATGGAATAACAGAATAAGAATGGTAAATACATTGGGTATCATAACTACCGTAGTCGGAAATGGATTTGGTGGATCAGGAACGGGTGGTTATAGCGGAGATGGAGGGCCTGCGACTGCTGCCGAAATATTTTGGCCAGCTGGTCTAGCTTTTGATGCAGCAGGTAATTTATTTATATGTGATCAATTTAATCATAGAATAAGGAGAGTAACTAATGTAGCAATAACAGCTACTTTAGCAGTAAACTCTCTTACCATATGCCCAGGTGAAACGGCAACTCTCACTGCAAGTGGTGGTTCTAGTCTTTATCTTTGGAGTACTGGCGCAACAACAGCCAGTATTGTTTTAAGCCCTACTGTTACTACAACCTATACTGTTGTAGCAAATAGCATTTGTGGTGGCAGTACTGAGGCAGTAGCCACAATACATGTAAGTTCTTCCCATCCTCCTATTACCATTAACGGTAATAACACTATTTGTTCAGGTCAAAATGTTACACTTACAGCAAGCGGTACAACTACTTATACCTGAAATACGGGAGCAAATACAAATTCTATATCAGTCAACCCTTCTTCTTTATCTACTTATACGGTAATGGGCGGCATAGGTACTTGCACCAATCAAGCAACTTTTACTGTTAATATAATTCCTTCCAGTCCAACGGTTAGCATTATTGGCAGTAGTACTATATGTCCTGGACAAAGCATTACACTAAAAGCAAACGGAGCAAATACTTATATTTGGAATACAGGCGATACAACCGCCAGTATTATTATAAGCCCAACAGTTACTACCACATATACTGTTACCGGAGGTGTGGGTACTTGCACCAATCAGGCTGTTGCAGTAGTTGGCTTAGATGGTGTATTTAATTTTACTATGCCAAATATTATTACTCCTAATAACGATGGCATTAATGATTTTATAGATTTTGATAAATACCAATTCTCTACCGTGCAATTACAAATTTATAATCGTTGGGGTATAAGGGTTTTTGAAAGTAATGACCCATCCTGTATATGGAAACCTACTACTATTGATGATGGCACTTATTTCTATATTATTCAATATACTATTGCCTGTAACGGAGAAACACAGGGTAAAACAATTAAAGGCTTTATTACTTCTATAAAATAAATGATCTAGATTTAACTAATGTGATTTAAAATAAAGTTCTCAACTATTTATATTCTTCTAACGTTTACAGAACCAAATACACATCATTTTTAATTCTCTTCATTAAATGAAGGGGATTTTTTGTTAACGTAAACTTAATATTGTCATCCAACTTCTTTTGTTTACCTTTGATTAAACTCAAAAACATAATGTATGAAAACAAAACTACTTTTTGCAACATGCTTTTTAACCATAGGTTTTTTAAAAGCACAAATAATAACCACTGTAGCCGGAAATGGTACGGGAGCTTATGCCGGAGATGGAGGACAGGCAACTGCGGCAGAATTATATTATCCTGGTGGAGTACTTCTTGATGCGGCAGGTAATATGTATATTGAAGATACAGATAATAGCCGGGTACGCAAAGTAAGTACCTCAGGTATTATTACAACTATATTAGGAACCGGCACGGCTGGTTTCAGCGGAGATGGAGGACTAGCTAGCTCTGCAAAAACATATTATCCAAGGGGCTTGGTTTTTGATGCAACAGGCAATTTATATGTTTCCGAATCTTTCAATCAACGCATACGTAAAATAAATACGGCAGGTATTATTACAACTATTGCAGGAAACGGAACGGCAGGATTTAGTGGCGATGGAGGCCCTGCAACAGCAGCCGAATTGCATGATCCATATCAAATAACTTTTGATGTAGCAGGCAATTTATACATTGCTGATTTTGATAATAATCGCATACGTATGGTAAATACGGCCGGTATTATAAGTACTGTAGTGGGTACCGGTGCTACAGGTATTGGAACCGGAAGTTATGGAGGAGACGGGGGGCCGGCAACTTTAGCTAATTTATATGCACCATGCGGGGTTGGATTTGATGCCACAGGTAATATGTTTATTGCCGACGTAAGTAATAACCGGATAAGAAAGGTAAATACTGCAGGTATTATAACCACCTATGCAGGAACCGGAACTGGTGCATATAGCGGAGATGGTGGGCAAGCCACCGCCGCAGAATTATATAACCCATATTGGGCAACTACAGATCCAGCGGGCAATGTGTATTTTAGCGATTCAAAGAATAATCGTGTTCGCATGATAAATACTTCAGGCATTATATCAACTATTGCAGGAAACGGAACCGGTGCTTATAGCGGAGATGGAGGGCAGGCTACTGTTGCAGAAATAAATTATCCATCAGGAATAGCCTTTGATGCCACAGGCAATATGTATTTTGCTGATGGATGGAATCACCGCATACGTAAAGTAACTAATGTTGCACAATCAGCAGGCATTGAGAAATATATTGCTAACAATGAAAATATTACCGTTTATCCTAACCCTAATAGTGGTAGTTTTCAAATAACCTATACTGGTGATATAGATGAGTTAAAGGTACTTGATATGCTTGGGCAGATTGTTTATGAAGCAAAACCAAAAACAACTAATGCTTCTCTAACAATAACTAACGCAGGCATTTATTTTATTACCCTACTAAGTGGTACAGAAATGAGCACTAAAAAAGTAATTGTAAGTAAGTAGATAAATACACAGAACCAAGGCAAATGGTTTAAATCCCCTTCAGGCAATTGAAGGGGATTTTTGGTTTCTGCTATTTCTTAATAATCAGCCTATCTAATTTATCTGCTTCCTTTTTAGTAATTTCAAAGCCTTAATGGGCATAGTAAAACGCGATGGTTTAAAGTTAGTTCTCATCTCATGGATGGGTATAGCCTTAGGTTTTTTTAATAAGCTTATTTTATTCCCTAAATATTTAGAAACAGAAGAAGTTGGTCTTACCATTATTTTAATAAATATATCTGTTTTGTTTGCCCAAATAGCCTCTATGGGTTCGGCACCGGTAATTCTTAAATTCTTTCCGTATTTTAATAATGCCATGCAAAAACATCATGGCTTTATATCCTGGACTTTTAAACTGGCTACCCTTGGCAGTATTGCAACTACTCTATTCTTCATCATCTTTAAAGAACCTATCACACACTTCTTTGCCGAAAAATCTCCTTTATTGGTTCAGTACTATTATTATATCATTCCTCTTGGCTTAGCAGCTCTATCCTATATCATTTTTGATACGTATTTGCGTTCTCAGTTAGATACTGTATTCTCGTCTTTTGCCTGGGAGATAATACTCCGTTTAGCTACCACAGTTTCTATTGTGCTCTATGCCTTTAATGTAATAGATTTTGAATGGTTTGTTATTATCTATGTTATAGCTAATTGCTCAGCTTCTCTGGCTATTTTAATTTATATGTACCTAAATAAAAACCTGCCTTTTACTAAAATAACTACCAAGGTTGTTAAATATAGAAAGCACTTACTCTGGTTTGCTTTCTTTTCGGTGTTAAGCGGGGCAGGTAATAATTTTATCTTGCTTATAGATTCTGTTTTTGTATCGGGGTTTATAGATTTAAGGGCTACAGGTATATTTACTACGGTTGGTTTTGTAACATCTATAATGATTGTCCCCTATCGTGCCATTACCAAAATTACTACCCCTATCGTTTCTAATTTATGGAGAAAGAAAGATATGGTGCAGATGGATAAATTATATAAAAACATTTCGGTTGTTTGTTTGTTAATTGGCGCTTACTTCTTTTCCGGCTTTTGGATTTGTATTGATGAGTTGTTTAAACTAATGCCCAAAGGAGATATTTATAAAGAAGGAAAGTATGTTTTTTTAATCCTTTGTATAGGGCGTTTGTTTGATATGGCATCAGGTATTAACGGGGCTATTGTAGTAACCTCAAAAAAATATAAATACGATTTAATCTTTACTATCTTCCTGATTGTATCAACGCTTATCTGCAATTATATTTTTATTAAAGTAGTTGGCTTAGGCATGAATGGAGCGGCCATAGCCACTGCCACTACGTTGGTTATATACAACATGTGCCGTATAGTCTTTTTATATTATCATTATAAACTGCAACCTTTTACTTTTAAGTTTTTTGCAGGTTTAATCATATTCCTAACCGTTCTCTTTGCCTGTATGCAAATCCCCTTTATAAGCAATCCTATTGTAAGCATTTTTATCAAAGGTGTTGTTTTAACTTTAGCTTATTGGTTATGTATGTACGTTTTTAAAATCAGTCACGAGATAAATTTGTCTATCAACAAGTTCTTGCTCAGGTGGGGCATACTTAAAAAAATACCTTAATTTTGTAGGCTTTGTATTATTTTTTACTGATTTAAGAAGGGTATGTTAGAAGTTATAAATAAGTTTATTGATGATGTTAAAGGATTAAGAGTTGCGCTTGTCGGCGAAACTATTATTGATGAGTTTGTGTATGTAAACTACGAAGGGCATTCCATGAAATCTGCCTGCCCTGTTTATAAGCTTACCAACAAAGAAAAGCAGGTACAGCAAGGTGGAACAGCTGCCATTGCCAATCATTTAAAAGATTTTGTAAAAGAAGTAAAACTCTTTACCAATACCAATAACGAAATTGTAAAAACACGCTACATAGATGCCTTCGATAGCAAAAAGCATGTTGAGATAAACAAGTTTGATGATTCTAATTTCGGTGAGATAAAGATTGACACCAAAGATTACGACATGGTTTTAGTTGCCGATTTTGGTCATGGCTTTTGCAATAACCTAAAGATTAACGACGGCTTCCATTTAATGTGCCAAACCAATTCTAACAACTTTGGCTTTAACCGTATCAGTAAATGGAGATCTCATCACAAGCGTAGCGTTAGCTTAGACCTACGTGAAGCCAGTCTACAGATGAACAAGAACATTGAGAATAATGATGCCGATATAATGGAGTTGTATAACTATGAAATAAATTCAGATTGGTTATATATTACCTTAGGCTCTAAAGGTTCTGCTTTTTGCAATGGAAAAAAAGTGGGACACCAGCCTGCGTTTCCAAGCAAGATCGTTGATACAATTGGTGCCGGAGATACCTTTTTAGCATTTGCATGCTTACAGGCTTCCATACAAAAAGATATTCAGGAATTAATTGTACCCTCTTTAGCTGCCAGTTTATCTACTACCTGGTTATGCAATGAAAAATCAGTAACTAAAAATTTATTAAAAGAATATGCAGTTAAGTTTATATAACAAATACTACAACCAGTTTTTTATTGAAAGTAATACCGTTCGCTCTCAGATAGAAGAAGCTATTGCCATCTTAAAAAAATCAGAGCGCATTTTTTTTATCGGTAACGGAGGTTCTAACTCCATCTGCTCACACATGATGGAAGATTACTTTAAGATAGGGCGCTTTCCTACTTTTGCTTTTAGCGATGCTTCCTTAATTACCTGTTTTGCTAATGACTATGGCTATGAAAACGCCATGGAAGAATGGTTGAAGTTACATTTTAAAAAAACCGACCTATTAGTATCTGTTAGTAGTAGTGGAGAATCGAAAAATATTTTAAACGCAACTCATCTTGCTAAAAAGAGAAGGTGGGGAAAACTATTACGCTTACAGGTTTTAAAGAAGGAAATACACTTAGCAAATTGGGAGATTTGAATTTTCACTTGCCTGTTTCTAACTACGGTGTTGTCGAATGCTTCCATCAGATTATTTTGCACGCTGTATTAGATACCTATGTAAATCCTGAGAAGTAAGCATGAAAGTTGGTTTTACCTGCGGTGTATTTGATTTGTTTCATGCCGGACATGTATTGATGCTTCAGGAATGTAAAGCCAATTGCGATTACCTGATAATAGCTTTAAACCGTGCCGAGAACTTACCTTCAGGGAAAAATATTCCTATTTTCTCTATAGAACATCGCGTATTAATTATGCAGCAATGCAAGCTGGTAGATGAAGTACTGACTTACAATTCAGAACAGGAGTTAGAAGAGCTATTAAAAAAGCTAAAGCCTGCTGTTCGTTTCTTAGGTACTGACTATACAGATAAACCCATTACCGGAAAAGAATACAGCCAAGAGATATATTACACTAATCGCTCTCATGGCTTATCTACAAGTGGGTATATTAAGCAAATACTGGAAAGGTATAAGACTACCTAACCTCTTAATTTAAGTTAATAATACGCTTTAGTTAAAAAGGTGGCATGGTATTTGATTAACTTGCATCTTTAAAAACTTAAAAACACAACACATGAAAAACATCACAATCGTTATTACAGCTTGTATCTTACTTTTTTCATCTTCTTTAAAAGCTCAAGATACAGCACCTACACTAACTTTAACTCCTAAAACAGACACGCTTCCTAAAAAACTCAAAGAGTTTGGTTTTGGTTTTAGTAGTTTGTTTAGTACCAGTTATTCGTTACAATACCGTTGGGGTACTGAGAAACGGTTGTTTAGAGTTAATGGTAATATTAATGGTTTTACTGCTTTTGGAAAGAGTTCAAGTAGTGGAAGTCAAGCACAGGATACGTTAAGTAACACTAGCGGTACAAGTAATACTAAAACAAAAACTCCGCTTAGTCTTAGTAGCAGTTTAAGTATAAGTATGCTTCATATTAAATACCTTGTAAAGAAATTTGGGATAATATATGGACCTTTAGTAGGAATAACATACTCAAACACGACAAACCAATCAACATCACCGGGTACTGCTACTACTTATAACTATTACCCGAAACCGCCACAGACAGTAACTTTTCCCGTAAATAATACAACAAATACACACTCAGAAACTATACAGCCATACATCGGTTTTGCCTTTGGTGCATTTTATAAAATAAATAAGTCATTTTTCTTGTATGCAGAAATAGCTCCAAATGTTTATTATCAGCGTTTAAACAGTACTTCTAATACAACTAATATTAACAGTTATAATCCTCCTCCTAATACGCAATATCAGAATTATTATAATTCTGTTAGTAATGCAAAGTCTTCAACTAACACTTTTGGTGTATCAAGTCTTGCAAACACATCTGCTACGCTTACTTTAGTTTATAGAATTACTAAGAAGCAAGTTATAACCCCTCATCTTAACTAATAACTTTTAGCTTAGCATACTTTAGCAATAGTTGTTTTTGTCCGCCTAAATCAAATTGTATGGTGGCTTTTATGTTAGGGAAGTCTCCTTCTAAAGCAAGCACAGTACCGTTACCAAATTTATCGTGCTGAACAAGCGTGCCTTCTTTAATACTTTTAATAGCTTGTGCATCAACAGGAGCTGCTTGGGTATTTATTTTATTTGTGGAGACTAAATTTCTTTTTAAAACAGGAGAAGCCTGCTTAGGCTTTATTAAATCTATATTACTGGTTTTGGTATAATTCTTTTGATATGTTTTTTCACCTCCATCAAAATCAATCAGTCTTTCTTTAGGCTTCTCTCCACCATCAGGATATTCTAAATACTGAGAATCTATTTCATCTATAAACCTACTTGCTTCACAAAATACAGGATTACCATATTTGAATCGTCTTTCGGCATAACTTAAAAAGGCCTGTTTCTCGGCACGGGTAACTGCTACATAAAACAAACGACGCTCCTCTTCCAAATCAGATTTATCCATCAAAGCCATTTGAGACGGGAAAAGATTTTCCTCTAAACCAACGATATATACATAAGGAAACTCTAATCCCTTAGAAGCATGTATGGTCATTAAAGAAATCTTATCTGCATTCTCATCATCTTTGTTTTTATCGGCATCAGTAAGCAGGGCTATTTCCTGCATAAACTCATCAATGGTTTTTAACTTAGAATCAGAAGGTTGTTGCGCAAACAGGTCGTCAGTATTAGGTATTTGTTGTTCAACAATATCTTGTTTTAATTCTTCTTCCTGAGGTGTGCGTTCCGTTTCTATAAAACCTTTTACGGCACTTAATAACTCTTCTACGTTCTCTACACGACTAATTTCTTCAGGTGTTTTCTCTTTGTTTAAATCCCTTAAAATACCTGTACTATTTATAATATGGTTTGCTATTTCAAAAGCATCTTGTTGTGTAGCAATATTTCCAAAACTTTTAACCATAGCAGCAAAGTCTTTTAGTTTGCCTGCTGTGCCTGCATTTATTTCGGGGTTAAAATCTTGCAGATTATCTATAACCGTAAAAATACTGGCATCATTATCTGCGGCAAGTACTGATATTTTATCAATAGTTGATTGCCCAATGCCACGTGCGGGATAATTAATTACACGACGCATAGATTGATCGTCATTGGGATTAATAGCTAAACGGAAATACGCCAGCACATCTTTAATCTCTTTGCGTTGGTAAAAGGAGACACCACCATAGATACGATACGGAATATTAAGTTTACGAAAGCCTTCTTCGAAAGAACGTGATTGTGCATTGGTACGATACAGAATAGCAAAGGCAGCATTAGGCAATTGCATATTCATCTTAAGAGCAAAGATGGAATTGGCTACTTTATACCCTTCTTCATTATCAGTAGCAGAGCAAAGTACTTTTATCTTCTCCCCTACTCCATTATGCGTAAAGACATTCTTTTCAAACTGCTCGGTATTTTTTGAGATAATGGAGTTGGCAGCATTTACAATGTTCTGAGTAGAGCGGTAATTCTGTTCGAGGAAAAGTTTCTTTACATCGGGATAATCTTTCTCGAAGTTTAAGATGTTTTGGATGTTAGCTCCCCTGAATGAATAGATACTCTGTGCATCATCACCTACTACACAAAGGTTCTCGTAACGGGCGGCAAGTTGCTTCACAATTACATACTGAGAGAAGTTGGTGTCCTGATACTCATCTACTAGAATGTATTTAAACTTATCCTGATACTTAATCAACACATCGGAAAAATCGCGCAACAACACATTGGTATTAAAAAGCAAATCATCAAAATCCATAGCACCAGCACGAAACAAACGCTTTTGGTAAGCTTCATAAACCTCGCCTAATCTGGGTTTTTGAGAAGCTCTGTCGTCCGACATGTAAGTAGGATTACTCAAGTATTGTTTATATCCTATTAAATTATTCTTGGCCGATGAGATACGGTTTAGCACCAACGAAGGTTTATACACCTTATCATCGAGATTGAAAGTCTTGAGAATTTCTTTAATTACGCCTTTACTGTCATCGGTATCATAAATGGTAAAGTTTTTGGGATAACCAAGCTTCTCAGCTTCAAAACGAAGTATGCGTGCAAACACACTATGAAATGTTCCCATCCACAAAGCTTTGGCATCAGCATCGCCAACCAGTTTGCCTATACGGGCTTTCATTTCTCGGGCAGCTTTGTTGGTAAAAGTTAGGGCAAGGATGGTAAACGGACTTGCACCTTTCTCAATAATATGGGCAATGCGGTAAGTAAGCACCCGCGTTTTACCCGAACCCGCTCCGGCAATAATCATTAACGGACCTTCGGTATGTTCAGCAGCTTCGCGTTGTGTGGGGTTTAATTCTTCTAAATAGTGCACTTTAAGGATATCAAGGTATCAGAGTTCAAAAGTAGGATTGATAAGGCTTTCGACACAAAAAAGTTTTCAGCAGTAATTTACATTCTTTGCGATTGTGCACCGCAAAACAATAACCTCTCTATTCCCTAATAAAGTTTACGCCTTAGCCGCGTCGTAAATTTCTTTTAGTTTGGCTTTGGTTGCGCTAACGGTAGTAAGCTGGTTGTTTACAGAAGATGCATCTCCGTTCTGCTTTTTAATATCTTCCAGTTTAGAGGTTAAATCATCTTCCTTATCCTGATACATTTTTACCAAATCTTTCAAAGCTTTTTGTGCCGAATATTTTACATACACATTCTTTCCTTTTTCAGTGTAAGATTTAAGAATACCCGCTCCGTTAAGCACCGTTTCATCTTTACTGCAATGTTTTAGATATTGTCCATATATGTTTACAAAACCAATGCTTTCAAAGCCTGTGAAATTATCTTTCTGCTTTACAAAAAACGGGTTGTTGCTGTCATCACCATAGTTAGAATACAAATCCATAATAGTGAAACGGATGTTATCACTATTCTCATTCTCAAACTCTTTAGATTTTTGCATGGCTGCCTGTGGGTTTTCTTTTGCTAAGGCACTTAAACCTGCGCCCATTACTGCATAAGACTTCTCAGTTAGCGCCGCAGTATAAATAGTTTTTACGTCGGCGTCATTTTTATAATGTGCAACTAAATACATAATAGCTTCGGCACGCACTTTGGTCTTCTCGTCACTTTGAGCCATTTTAGTAACCAATGGTTTTAGTTCGGTAAGTTTTGCTGCATCTGCTTCTTCTAAAAGTTTAAGGGCTTTAGAACGTAACCCATCCCACTTATCGTTTAGTGCCAATTTAACCGTTGCATATACGCTGGTATTAGCCAGATTATCTTTAAACTGATTCAAAGCTTCTAACCTGTCTAAATATTTAGGTGCATTTTTATATTGATACACATAATCGTCCAACGTTTTGTTTTCTGTTTTCTGACAAAGCAATTGTTTCTCGCCATCAAAGTTTATTAAAGAAGGTTTTGAGTCTGATGCTATAGTAAACTCCTGGCTTACTTTGGTAACGGTAATTTTTTCTCTCTTTACTGTTTTATTAGCACCATCGCCAAAATATAAATCAACATACACAGGTAGTTTATATAAAGGGTTCTCTTCAAAATCCTGCTTTTGTTCTACTTTTACTTTTACCTGCTTAGCGGCAGCATCATAGCTGTATGTAATATCCAGCACAGGGTGACCACCCTTTAAATACCATTGGTTAAAGAACCAGTTTAAATCCTGACCGGTTGTTTCTTCAAAAGCCATACGAAGGTCGTTGTACTCGGTGTTCTTAAAACGATTCTTTTCTAAGTATAATTTCAACGAAGCAAAGAAGGCATCATCTCCCACTTCTTTACGAAGCATGTGTAATATTTGTCCGCCTTTATTATAACTGATTCCATCAAACATGTCTTCGCGACCCTCATATTCAAAACGAATAAGCGGAGGGTCTTTTTGTGCAGTCTGTGCCATGTATCCTTGACGGCTAGCATAGCTATGCGCATCGGCAGCATCAACACCGTGTTTATATTCCTGCCATAAATATTCTCCATACGTAGCAAACGATTCGTTTAAAGAAAGATTGCTCCAGCTTTCGCAGGTTGCCAAATCGCCAAACCATTGGTGAAATAATTCGTGAGAGATAACATCCTCACCCTTGCTGCCATCCAACAACTCACGCTCGGTTTGATAAACAAAATCGCCATGCAAGGTAGCCGAAGTGTTTTCCATAGCACCCGATACATAATCTCTGGCAACAATTTGCGCATACTTTTGCCATGCATAAGGCACACCTAATTTAGTAGAGAAGAACTCAATCATCTCAGGCGTTAAACCAAATATAGCTTTAGCATAAGGCTCATATTCTTTTTCTACGTAGTAACTAACTTCTTTTCCGTTCCAGGGTTTATCAACCACTTTCTTAAACTCGCCAACACCCATCATTACCAAATAAACCGCATGTGGCATATCCATTTTCCAATGGTCGGTGCGGGTACCATCAGCATTCTTTTTGCTGTCGGTAAGCAATCCGTTTGATAGCGTTGTGTATTTATCATCCACGGTAATATAAATCTCATCCGTCATTTTTTCATTCGGACTATCTATGCAAGGAAACCACGCCGAGTTACTTTGCGTTTCGCCCTGCGTCCATATCTGCGGCATTTTACTTTTATCTTCTCCTTTTGGGTTAATAAAGTATAAACCCTTATCATCGGTAATAGCACGACTGCCACCTGTTTTCAGTTCGTTTGGTTTAGATTTATAATCAATAAACACCGTGTATTTATCATTGCGGGTATATTCCTTATCCAAATCAATTTTTATAGAATCGTTCTCATACACATACTTCAAATCGGTATTGCCTTTGGTACCCACCAACTGCACTTTATTAATATCCATACCACGTGCATTTAGGTATAGCTTCTTAACGGGATAGAAATAAGGTTTCACATCTATCGTTGCTTTGCCATATAGCCAGCTGTTTTGCCAGTCGAATTTCACTTCCAGCTTGGTATGCAGCACATCGTTACTTTTGGGGTTAGCCGCACGGTATTTTATAGGCACAGGCGGCGCAGGCTTTTTATCTACAAAAACCGTATCTGTTTTTATCATCACAATCTCTTCTTTCTCGCCTTTATCTTTCTTGTTCTTTTTTTGTGCAAATGCAGCAGGCGATACCAGCAATACGGCAACTGCGCTTATAAATAGTCTTTTAACTAACATGTTCTAAGTTTAAATTTTAGCAAATGTGCAAATTTATACGTTTAAGCCTTTGTTTTTTTTACGAGTGGTTTATTTTTAAGGACAGGTGGGGCGTTCCATTGGTTACAGCGGGTGCTATGCGTTGCAAGCTTTGTGATTACACAAAGGCTTTCCACTACAATCCCTAACGCATTAGTTTCATTTTTTATTTAACGGGAATACTTATTGAATCGACCAGTTCATCATTATGCGAACCATTTTGCCTATCCAGTGATAGAATTATTTTAATATTCTTCGCTTGTTTTTTAATATCATAAATAATATATCTCCCATTTGGAGAATCAGCTGGTCTTAGCTTTGCACCAACTGTTTTAATTGCTCTATTACAAACAGGTAAATTCTTAACATTGAATATAATTGTATCATCTATGTTACGAATAAAATATTTACGAGAAGTATCTGCTGAAAACAAAACCTGCATTTTACCAATAGAAGATTTATCTATAGGACGTTGAAGAATTAATATGCCATCGTGGCTACTAAATAGCTTGTAGCTAATTTCTTTACCTTTTAAGTATTCCATTTCTTCAATAATATGGCCTTTTTCGTTATAAGTTTTACCAATCCCATTCTTTACTCCTGCTTTATAATTTTGTTCTCCTGTTTTTCTGCCCAAGCTATCATACCATACTGATAGTCCATCTAAAACACTATCAATTTTCATTTCTGAAACCCTCGTTATTTTATCTTCAGAGTAGTATGTTTTTACTTTTATAATTTTTGCAATAGAAGTATCTATATTATTTTCTTTAGGGTCTTGCCAAATGGCTTGTTCTGTAAAAGATTTTGAAGAGTCGTAGTTTGCTATTATAAATCCAATCCCTATAAATAAGAAAATTAGTATTGGCGATATAATTAAGGTTGCTAACCAAGTAAAAACTTTTCTCTTCGCACCATCTTTAATTCTGCTTTTAAAAACCCATCTCCAAATAAAGTATGTTGGGGTACTTACAATTAATAAAAAAATTAAAACTTTCATGCCAATTGTTATAGGTTCTGAAATTTGTATTGGTATTTAGTATTCATCCCCTCAAATATAACCCAAAAAGCCTTGCCTAAAACAAACCCATGCGTATAGCCATATACATGGCCTGGCGCACATGGCGGGCATGCAGCTTGGTGGTGCAGTGTTTTAGGTGGGCTTTTACGGTATCTATACTTATGTTAAGTATGTGGGCAATTTCTTTTTTATCAAACCGTATGTATAGTTTAAGCACATGCAACTCGCGTTCGCTTAGCAAACAACTGGCAGGTATAATGTGCTTAAATTTCATACACATATAACGTTGTATTAATAAAAATATTGTAAAAAACAATTACCCATTTGGGTAATTGTTTTGCACCCCTACGGTAGGCTATCTTTGCTATACGTTCTTTGAGAGAGATTACAAAATGAAGCAACGAGACCATAAAGTCTAACAACAAGACCAAATAGTCTGATAGCGAGACCACAAGGTATAGCTTGCAGACCATAAGGTATAGGTGTAAGACCATACGGTCTCATAACGAGACCTTGCAGTCTGACAACAAGACCGAGAGGTCTAACAGTGAGACCACACGGTATAGCAACAAGACCATGCGGTATAGCAACGAGACCAAACGGTATAGCGATGAGACCTAACAATAGAAACATAAAAAAATAATATAAACCAATAAAAAAACAAAGTCATGAGCAGTCAAAATTCAATCATCCCCCGCGAAATAGAGGCATTTAATGCCTGGATAACCACCACCAACGCCTATTTGCTGCTAAGCACGCTTATAGGTAGCACAAGCACCCAAAACTCAACCCGCTTTGGTTTTGGGGCGTTGTCGTACAACAGCACCACACAAACCATTTTGCAGGCCTTTCAGGCTTATTTAACCCAGTGGCAGGCAAAATACCCTGCCTGGCTGGATAAAAAAGGACAGCGAAGCGAGGCCGTAACCAATGCCCTGCACCTGATTATTGACGCTCTGGTGGCCGACGATAAAACGGGCAACAAATACATACAAAAAATAAAAGCCACATCGGTTTTAACCGCTTTAGATTGCACCACGTTTGGCCTGCCCGTAAAACTGGCAAGCGCCCTTACAGGCGGTGGCAGCCATGTGCACAGCAGCACAACCACAACAGAAACCGCCCGTACCATACCTACCAGCGAGCAGGTTTATGCGAAACTAATACCCGTGGGCGGAAACCAAATAAAATGCAAATGCTATAAGAAAAGCACCGATAAGCGCGCAGGCAAACTAGAAGGTTTTGATTTGGTAGAGATTGTGTGGGCCGTATTCCCCAATGTATTGCCGGCAGACACCCTGCTGCCAACCGATGCCAGCGATAGTCGTTTAACATCCGGCCACAGTACCAAAGCCGATTTTTTGCAAAACACCGGTACGGGCAATGCAGGCAAAACGTTTGTTGCCTTTTTTAGGTGGGCAAAAAGCAAACACCCCAACCTGGATGCCCTGGAGCGGCCCCTTTACCTGCACTATTTTATAGGATTTCTCTCTGTAAAAAAATAGCATAGGAACAATATACCAAAGAGCCTTGCAGCAATGTGAGGCCCTTTTTATTTAGAAAAAATAAATACTGAAGTAAATCTAAATTTTTATTAATCTTGTATTTCGTTCTTTATATCAGGTTTAAAATCATCTTCAAAGTGTTTAAACCGCAAAACTCATCATAGCTCGGTTGTTCACTTTTCTATGGGTGCGTTTTTTTATGTTCTTATTTGACAATATTCTCATTCACAATAATCAATTCATCAAACGTGAAAAGCTTATAGTTGATGGTAAGGTTTTTATCAAACCAATAGCAAAGGGCTTTTAGTTTAACCGTTTTTTCAACCTTCATTATTGGAGTATTCTTCATATTGGTTTTAACTATGTCTCCAACTTTAATTTTGCTTTTCATGTTTTAAAAATAAGTGGCAAGTCCTAAAGAAAAACCTCCTGTATTTAGGTATGGGTTTCCTATAATATCGCGTTGCTTTTGGTAACGATAATTAAATCGTATAACGGTTTGCTGATTGGGGCGGAAACTTATACCGGGCACTATACTCCAAACATCGTTATACATCCGTGTACCTGTACTTTGAAAATAACCAACGTTCCAATCAACATATTCTAACCTCATAGCCACATTTATAACTGCTTTATCCCAACCTAATATACGCCGTTGTATAATGGGTTGTACTATATCTACATATCCGCCATGTTGTTTACCGGAGTATTGCGATGTGTAAGTTGGAGGTACGTTTACAAATATCCAAGCAAACTCGCCTCTGATGGCGGTTTTTAATACGGGTAGTTTAGTGTTAAAGTCTACATCAAATACATCGCATCTTCTTTTTGAATCTAATATGCCACCTTCTTTTTGCCATGTGTTATAAACGCCTCCCATGTATGATACACCAAGCTCACCTATTTTGTTGTTTCGTAAGGAAAGCTTGGCTGTGGTCATAGGCAATCCGCTTACGTTATTGGAAAGATGCCCAGGGTCGCTATTGGCAGCAGGTAAAAATGTTTTGCCTTGGGGGTTATCAATAATAGAATCGTTTAAACCTCCTGTGATATATACTTCATAACCAAAGAGCCAGTTTTTGGCATAATGTTTTCCATAAAGACCTGCACCTGTACTGCTTAAAGTAGCAGGTAACATCTGCGTCATGGCAATGGGTCTATCTACAAACTCCCATTTGGGGCCATCATGGTTTTGATTGAATGAACCTATTGGATTTAAAATTACACCACCCCTAAGATTAAGCAAAGGATGAAGCTCTATATCTACCGCCGCATACTCAACTTCTATTTTTGTTCCTTTTCCAAGATTATCGGGGTCATCTGTAGGGTCATTTTCAAACTCAATCTCTGAAAGGAATTTAATACGTTTGGAAATAGAGGATGCTACAAACAAACTGAACCTGCGAAACTGAAACTGATTGCCAAGCCCTGTATTGATATTATTATTTATGTTTTGCCAGTTTGCTTCCACATACCCCCCGATAGAAACGGGCATTTTGCCTGCGCGAAGAAAGGGACGATTATAAATAGCATCCATATTTAGCTGCTGTTTAACCGTATCTACAGGAACACGCTTAATTAATGAGCTATCTATTTGTGCGTTTACATTAGTAATTAGAAAAATGAAAACGCTAAGTGAGATAAATATTTTATGTTTCATGTTTTATGCTTTTAATGATATTTTAATTTGATTGCTTTCTATGGTTATAGGAAAAGTTCTGAGGTTGGTATCGGCAGGTGCACTTTGCACCACACCCATATTACTAAACTCGCTGCCATGTGCGGGGCATTCTAATTTATCGCCAAACACAACAAGCTCTGCACCCTGATGAGAACACTTCATTAACAGAGCAGAGTATTTAGTTTCGTTAAAGCGATACACACATATTGGGTATTGCAGGTTATCATTTTGAATAATGATGTGTTTTTTGTAATGAATCTGCTCGTCCTTCAAGTATTGAAAATCTGTTAACGGAACTATTAAATCAGAGCCTACAATAGTCTTATTTATCACATGAGATGTTCTGCAACTTTGAAGCAGGGTAGTTAACAAAGCCCCCTTTAAACAAGCTGCACCACAGGATTTAATAAATTCTTTTCTATCCACTGGGCTTGCTTAAAGTGATTCTAAAAATTTAATCACAGCATCCCTATCACTTTGAGGAAGGTTGATGTAGCGGTTTACACTGGTGCTTGCCTCCCCACCTAACGACCTGATAGCTTGGTCTATACTATGCGCCCTGCCATCATGCAATAAATAATATTGCCCGCCTTGTGCCTTTGATGCAAGACCTAAACCCCATAAGGGTGCGGTACGCCACTCGGATGTTTTTGCATTGCCCTCAGTATACCCATCATCCAAGCCGGGCCCCATATCATGCAACAACAAATCGGTGTACGGACTAATTTGAGAGTTTGCAATGAATGAAATAGGAGAATTGCCCGTGTATAATGTTTGTTTATGACAATCGGTACAACCAATACCAGCAAAAAGACTTTGCCCCAGCATAACAATTGGGTCAGTTGGCGTTCTTTGAAGGGGATATTGCAAGCCCTGACAATAAAACACCACATTGTTTATGGTCGTATTATCTACTTCAATATTGCCCGGAGCCTGCGGAGCTGTATTATCTAAATAATTAAAAGGTTGATTCGGAAAAAAGTTAGAAGTAATACCCATATCAGCATTATAAGCAAAGGCTACTTGCTCTAACACGTTATATTTAGATGCCTTACGACCAAACCTACCTATATATTTTCCGTTTTGTGTTATTGAATTTGGGTTGGGCGTAATAGTAGAAGGAATACTAATCCAGTTTGGATGCCCTCTTACACCATCCCTATTGGTAAGGTTTGCTGTAGCCATAGCTATAATATCGGCATCAGAAACTAATTCGAGCGCGCCAACTCCTGCTGTAATAGGTGCAATAAATTTAGATGATGTTGCACCGGATGGTAATGTGCAGGCTGTATAGCCGGGTAAGGCAAAATTTTGTAGCTGCGGCGCACCTTCTGCTAAAAACTGGTTTCCGGTAGAATCTGTTTGTCCGAAGCGGGTAACCATAGTTGAAGGATACCCACGGTTATCAGAAGCATGGCAGTTGCCACAACCCGTGGAAACAAAATAGGGACCAAGACCGGAAGAGGCAGTACGTACTCTAAAAAACTCATCGTTTCCTTTTGCAAATGTTACCGTTTGGGCTTGCGATAAAGCACCCGGTGCACAAAGCGCCTCATCAGGCGCATTCATTTTTGGTTGAAATTTGCTACAGGAAACTATGGCAATAATGCCTACTGCTGCTAATTGAAACAGGATTACCTTTTTTATTTTCATATTGTTATTTGAATGAATTTAATACAAGAACGCAAAGTTTAGAATAATTCTAAATAAGGGAATACCCTAAACGGGGTAAATTTTGGACTTACAGGGCACTTGGTGTAAAGCAAGGAAATACCATGGTATGGTTTTTGATAGGTTCTCATGCAGAGTATGATAAACCGATAGCCAGCCTTATTATAATTTATCTATAGCTATTATTTTATTGTTTTAAGAAGAAAGTATAAAAGCAGTAATTTATCTATATTTACTACGTTCCTAAATGTATATGATAAACAGAAGTGCTTTTAAAAGAGTTGTTGTTTGCTTCTTTGTTTTTCATTTCTTGGTAGGTGTATCTCAGCAAGAGCCCTCGGCGGTATTATCAGAGTATATAAAATATAAAAGCGTGTCGGGCAACGAGAAACCCGCCGCACTATACCTAAAAAACCTTTGCGAGCAACTGGGGTTTTATACCACCGTGTTTACGGATGCTGATACGTCTTATAACTTCTGTGCATCATTAGTGCCTTTAGAAAAAGGGCTTCCATCGGTGCTGCTCATCAATCATATAGATGTGGTTCCGGTTGATGAACAGGGTGTTTGGCAACACAAACCTTTTGATGGGGTAATAAGCAACGACACCATTTATGGCAGAGGAGCTATAGACATGAAGGGCTTAGCCGTGATGCAGATATTTGCCTTCAAACAAATAAAAGAAACCATAAAAACAGATTCCATCAAACACAACATTATTATTTTGTTTCTGTCGGGCGAGGAAACAGGCGGCATAAACGGTGCTGCTAAAATGATACAACCCGAAATACTTTCTCGCTTAAAACCCATCGTAGTGTTTGGCGAAGGTGGCGGTGGACTAACAAACGTTATACCCGGCAAAAAGGATGAGTTATGCTTTTTTGTATCAAACGCCGAAAAGAAAAGTTTGTGGCTTAAACTGGAGGCCAAAGTAAAATCAAGAGGACATAGCTCGGTATCTTCCTCTAAAACAGCCGATAGAATTTTATTAAAATCTATAGAGAAAATAGACCACGCCGAAGAACACATTGTAATTGATAAAACCGCCGAAGAAACCTTTAAAGAAATCGGTAAGATAATGGGGGCTTTAAGGGCTTTATTGTAAAGCATATAAACTTTTGGGTATTTAAACCCCTGCGAAGAAAAATTATAAGAGATAACGAAGCCATGAAGGTATTGGTAACTAACTCCTATCAGCTTACGCAAATACAAAACCCAAAAGGTCCTATAAACCAGCTGGCGCAATCGGCAACGGCATATTACGATTGCAGATTGCTCCCTCATAAATCTGAGAAGCCCAACACCTTAAAACTTCTCTTCCGCATTATAGACCGCCGTATAAAAATTACTATCGAAGATGAATTACCCATATCAGAGGCAACTCCATTAGATAGTCATTATGATAAAATGAAAAAGGCAATTGTAAGCGTATTTCCTACCGCGCATGTAATACCCGTTTTGTTTCCTGCCACTACCGATAACAGCTATTTCCGCTCTGTAAATATACCTGCATACGGTGTGCTGCCCTTCCGCCTCTCAGAAGAAATGACCGAAAGCGTGCATGCTAATAACGAGAAACTGCCCCTAAGCGCAATTAGTCAGGGCATTAAAGTTTATACCAAGCTTTTACAGAGTTATAATCCGTAGAAGAAAGGCAATGCCCCACGGCAGCAATCTTCCGGAATCGCCCTACTTAAAATAATTAAGAAAGTACGTATAAAATTTGTTGTAGATAAAGTATAAAACTATTGTCCAAAACACAGCAGAGAGACTCATTAGTACAATTGTTTTAACCCGGTTCTTATACCCAAAAAAGCGTATGGCTATAAATGTGCCAAAGGGTATAGATAATACCAATGGCGATATAACCGAAACACCAACAATACCAAAGTAATGCTTGGCTTTAATTAAAAAACGGTGGGTTTTGGTCATTACCCTCTTTTTTTTAGCTGGGGTATAATTTACGCAGGATAAACTCATATAGCATAATAAGCTCTTTAGATAAATACACCGAAACAACAGAACTACTAATGCTTGAAGCAATACTGATTAAAAGTATTTTATAAAACGGAAAGTGAAAGGCAAACATCTCTGTGGGTAAGCCTATAAGCGAGGGCCTGTATGCGCAGGCAAAAAAAGCAGTTATTATTTTACCCCATTCGGCCGCATTCATGATGAAAGCTTTTCCCCGAAAGCTAAATCGCCTGCATCGCCCAAACCGGGTACTATATAAGAGTGCGCAGTAAGCTCTTCATCAACCACAGCAAGCCACAAGGTATAATTACTATCAGGCATATGTCTTTGTACATACTCTAC